>LNFH01000323.1 GCA_001464235.1 Rhizobiales bacterium Ga0077556
TCGCCTCGGTGTCCAGCGATCCCGTCATCATCCTGATGATGATCAACGTCTTCCTGCTCATCATCGGCATCTTCATGGAGCCGCTGCCGGCGCTCTTTATCCTGATCCCGGTCCTGGTGCCGGTGGTGCAGGCGGTCGGCATCGACCTCGTCCATTTCGGCCTGGTCATGGTGTTCAATCTCTGCATCGGGCTGATCACGCCACCAGTCGGCATCCTCCTCTACATCTGCGCCAACTTCGCCGGCGTGAAGCTGGAGGAGGAGAGCCGCGAACTCGGCCCCTTCCTCGCCGCGAGCCTCGTCGTCCTCGCCATCATCTCCTTCTTCCCATCGACGGTCCTTTGGCTGCCGCGGGTGCTCGTCGGCTACACGGGGTGACACCATGAGCAATGCGCGACTCGCAGACCGCGTCGCCCTCGTCTTCGGCGCCGGATCCGTCGGCCCCGGCTGGGGCAACGGCAAGGCCTCGGCGGTCGCCTATGCCCGCGCCGGCGCGAAGGTCGTCTGCGTCGACATCAACCGCTCGGCGGCGGAGGAGACGGTCGGCATCATCCGCGGCGAGGGCGGCACGGCGGAGGCGCTCGCCTGCGACGTGACCAAGCTCCTGGAGGTGGAGGACGTGGTGGCCCGCACCGGCGCGCTCTTCGGCCCCGTCGACATCCTCCACAACAATGTCGGCCACGCGAAGATGGGCGGCCCGCCGGACCTTTCCGAGGAGGAGTGGCGTCGCGAGATGGACCTCAACGTCACCGGCATGTTCCTCGCCTGCAAGGTGGTGATCCCGACCATGCAGGCACGCGGCCGGGGCGTCATCACCAACATCTCGTCCTCGGCCGGCATTCGCTATGTCGGATATCCCTACACGAGCTACTACGCGGCCAAGGGCGCGGTGAACCAGTTCACGGTGGGCGTGGCGCTGCAATATGCCCGCGACGGTATCCGCTGCAACGCCATCCTGCCGGGCCTGATGGACACACCGCTGATCTACCAGCAGATTTCGGTCCAGTACGCATCGCCCGACGAGATGGTGAAGGCCCGCCACGAGGCGACGCCGATGGGTCGCATGGGCACCGGCTGGGACGTCGCCAACGCCGCCGTCTTCCTCGCCAGCGACGAGGCCAGCTACATCAACGCGGTCTGCCTGCCGGTGGACGGCGGCTTTACCGCCCGCTGCGCCTGAGCCTTCGCCGCCGGCGAGGGGGTGCGCACGCCGCCTGGGCGGGGTAAGGAGCCCTCAGCGTCCGCGAGGAGAGCCGCCATGGCAGGGTCGAAAGTCGTTCTGGTCACCGGAGCCTCCTCCGGCATCGGCCGCGCCACGGCCGAGCACCTCGCCGCCCGCGGCCACCGGGTCGTCGGCACCAGCCGCCGCGAGAGCCCCGGCGCCGCGCCCTGGACCTGGGCGGTGCTCGACGTCACGGACGATGCCTCCGTCGCCGCCTGTGTCGCCGGCGTTCTCGCCTCCCACGGTCGCATCGACGCGGTGGTGAACAATGCCGGCCTCGTCATGTCAGGCGCGATCGAGGACACCTCGCTCGACGAGGCGCGTCTCAGCTTCGAGACCAATCTCTTCGGTGCCATGCGCCTCGCGCGCGCCGTCCTTCCGGGCATGCGTGCCCAGGGATCGGGCACCATCGTCAACATGGGCTCCCTCGCCGGGCGGGTGGGCATGCCCTTCCAGGGGATCTACTCCGCCAGCAAGTTCGCGCTCGAAGGCCTGACCGAGGCGCTGGCCCAGGAGGTCGCCGCCTTCGGCGTCACCGTGGCGCTGGTCGCGCCCGGCGACACCGCGACGCCGGTGGTCGACAACCGCGTGCGGACGGCCGGGTCGCGCGATCCGGCCTCGCCCTATGCCGCGGCCTGCGCCCGCGTCGTCGCCATGTACGAGCGGGACGAGCGGGCCGGCGCGCCCGCGGCGGGGGTCGCCGCCCTCGTCGCGGCCATCGTCGAGGACCGGAGGCGCGGCCCCCGCCACGTGGTCGGACCCTTCGCGCAGCGTGTCATGGTGGCGTCGCGCGGCGTGGTCCCCGGCGGCATTTTCCAGTGGGGGATGTCACGTTATTTTGGTCTCGGGAGATGATCTGTCGGGATGCGTGATCGGCGGCGCCGCAGCGCGGCACGGGGCGTCCGCCTAAAATTCTGAAGCGACAGGCGAATTCATTGTTTCTGATCGTTGCTCCCGGGCGGCTGAAAGGCGGGTCCCTTCTTGGCCCGAGGCTTGCTCGCGACCGCCAAGCCCACTATAGCGACTGAACCGCCTCTTTGACGGTTCGGTGACCCTTGAAAGCAAAGCTGTTCCATGTCCGATAGTACGGTGCATCCCGAAGGCGGATCGCAAACGGTGGCCGCGACCGCCCAACTCACCGGGATCCTGCGCCGCGTCGCATCGCTCGGCGATATTCTCGAACGGTCCGTCGGCGATGCCACCCACCCCCTGAAGATCCAGATCGACCGTTTCGACAGCCCGGTCCGTGCCGTGATCGAGGGCAGGCCCACTACGCTGTTCGGCACCAACAGCTATCTCGGCCTCAATTTCGACCCGCGCTGCATCGCCGCCGCCGAGACCGCCCTGAGGACCTGGGGCACCGGCTCCACCGCCTCGCGCGTCGCCAGCGGCAACCAGGCCGGCCACGCCGAGCTCGAGCGCACCATCGCCGCCTATTACGGCCGGCCGGACGCCATCGTCTTCTCGACCGGCTTCATGGCCAATCTCGGCTCCATCGGCGGCCTCGCCGCCGAGGGCGACCTCATCCTCTACGATGCCTTCTGCCACGCCAGCATCATCGATGCCTGCCGGGCCAGCGGCGCCACCTTCAAGTCCTTCCGCCACAACGACCCGGCCGATCTCGACCGCATGCTGACGGAAGCCACCGTGCCGCCCTCGCGCACCCTCGTCGTTCTCGAGGGCCTCTATTCGGTCTGGGGCGACCTCGGCGCGGTCAAGGACCTCGCCACCGTCGCCAAGAAGCACGGCGCGCTGGTGCTGGTGGACGAGGCGCACGGCCTCGGCCTCTACGGCGCCACCGGCCGCGGCGTCACCGAGGCCCAGGGCGCCGAGCATCTGGTCGATGCCGTCGTCGGCACCTTCTCCAAGTCGGTCGGCGTCATCGGCGGCTATTGCGTCACCAGCCACCCGGCCCTGAAGGCGCTGCGCTTCCTCGCCCGGTCCTACCTCTACACGGCCTCGCTGCCGCCGGCGGTCGTCGCCTCGGCCCGCACGGCCATCGGCATCATCGCCGGCGAGCCGGAGCGGCGCGCCGACCTCTGGCGCAAGGCCGAGCGCTTCTGCGCCGGCGTGGAGGCCCTCGGCTATTCCATGTGCGCGGCCCCCGGTCCCGTCGGCGCCATCAAGATGCGCGGCCTCGTCCAGGGTCTCGGCTTCTGGCGCGAGCTGCTCGAGCGCGGCATCTACGTCAACATCCTCGTGCCGCCGGCGACCCCGAGCGGCGAGGTTCTGCTGCGCTACTCGGTCTCGGCCGCCCACACCGACGCCGACATCGACCAGTTCCTCGCCATTCTGGGCGACCTGTCGCAGATGGCGCAGACCGCCTGATCCCGGCTCACAGCAGGACGACGGCTTCCGCCAGCGCCGCCGCCTTGCCGTCGGGACCCTTGATGAAGATGCGCAGGGTCGCGCGGGCGCGCCCCTCCGCATGGTCCGCCCGCACCACCCGCGCCGATACCGTCACCGCCGTGCCCACCGCCACCGGCATGGCGAAGCGGCTGGAGAGCTTGGCGCAGGTGCCCTGCGGCAGCCATTCGGCGAGCGCCGTGTCCGCCAGCCCCATCAGGAGCATGCCCTGCACGATGGCGCCGGGCAGGCCGACCTCCCGGGCCGCCGCCTCGTCCACATGGATCGGATTGTCGTCGCCGGAGGCCGCCGCGTAGCGCCGCACCATGGCCATGTCGACGGCCGGAAAGTGCCGGTCGGGCAGCACGGTGCCGAAGGGCAGGGGATGGTCCGCGGCGGTCACGGCACCAGCCTCAGGACGGCGTGGAGGCGCGCCACGGGCACGTCCGCATCGCTGACCGTGGCGTCGAGGGAGAGATGGATCTCGTCCGTGCGCCGTACCTCGAACGCCAGCGACAGCGGCCGGTCGAGGGGAAGGTCGGCCGTCGCCTCCACCGTCTGCAGCTCGTGGACGGGAAGAGAGCCCGGCCGGTCGGCGGCGAGCTCGCGCACGCAATCGACCACCTCGGGCCGGGTCAGCCAGCGGATCGGATAGGTGGTCGGCGTGCGTCCGCTGGCGGCGAGCCCGAGGCTGTCCGCGAAGGCCGCGACGTCGGCGGCCGTGGCGACCACGGTGAGGGTGGCCTGGCGGGTCGCGCCGACGAGGCTCACGCCGCCCGGCCGATGGCCAGCGAGGCGTTGATGCCGCCGAAGGCGAAGGAATTGGTCAGCGCCACGTCGAAGGCGTGCTTGCGTCCGACATTGGCGACGCAGTCGATCGGGCAGGCCGGGTCCGCCTCCAGGAAGTTGATGGTGGGGGGCACGAAACCCTCCTCCAGCGCCCGGATGGTGACCACCGCCTCGATGGCGCCGGCGGCGCCCAGCGTGTGCCCGTGGATCGGCTTGGTGGAGCTGACCGGCAGGGTGCCGAGCCGCTCGCCGAAGACGCGGCCGAGGGCCTCGCTCTCGGTGGAATCGTTGAGGATCGTCGCCGTGCCGTGGGCATTGACGTAGCCGACCGCCTCCGGCGCGAGACCGGCATCGGCCAGCGCCAGCGCCATGGCCTCGGCCGCGCCGCCGACGTCCGGCTTCAGCATGTCCTTGGCGTCGCTGGTGGTGCCGTAGCCGAGGATGCGGCCGCGGATGCGGGCGCCGCGCGCCGCGGCGACCTCCTCGGCCTCCCTCGCCGAGCAGAAGGCCGTTGCGCCCGCGCGAGAAGGGCCGGCAGAGCTGCGGCGACAGCACGCGCAGCATCTCCCAGGCCTTCATGCCGCCCGGCGTGATGATGGCCTCGGCGCCGACGACGATGGCCCGGTCCGTCAGGCCCGCGCGGACCATGTGGAAGGCGATGCCGAGCGCCTGGGCGGAGGAGGCGCAGGCGCTGGACACCACGAAGGTGGTGCCCGTGCAGCCGTAGACGAGGCCGACATTGGAGGCAGAGGCGCTGATCATCGCCCGCGGCACGGTCAGCGGGTCGGGCCGCTTCTGCGTCAGCGCCATGTTGCGCGAGGCAGCCTCGATGGTGCCGAGGCTGGCGATGCCCGTGCCGACGATCACCGAGGTGCGGGGGCCGAGCGGCAGGGCCTCGGCGAGGCCGGCATCCTTCACCGCCTCTTCGGCCGCGATCAGCGCCATCAGCGTGACCTGGTCGAAGAACGAGGTCTTCAGATGCGGGAAGAAGCGCTCGAGGTCGAAGTCCTGGACCTGGGCGGCGATGCGCAGGTTGTTGCCGAACTCGTAGTCCAGCACTATCTGCTTGACGCCCGACACGCCCGCCGCCGCCGCGCTCCAGAGGGCCTCGACCCCCTGGCCGGCAGTGGTGAGCGCACCGAGACCGGTGACGACGACGGAGCGGGACGTCACGATCAGGCCTGCTGCGCTTTCTGGATATGCTCCTTGAGCACGGCGATGAGGCCGCCGACGTCCTTCACCTGTGCCAGGCTTTCGTCCATCGGCACGTAGACCTGAAACTTCTCCTCGATGGCGGCGAGGATCATCATGTAGTCGACGCTGGCGATGTTCAGCGATTCGAGCGTCGTGTCCGGCCCAACGCCGTTCAGATCGACCATGCCTTCCTTCGCGATGACCTCGACGAGGTCGCGCGTCAGCTGGTCGTCCCCGAAAGCGGATGCGGTATCGGTCATTCCGTGGCCTTCTTGTTTCTTCTCGACGTCGTCCGGTTCTGACACCGTCACGCTAGGCGCTGCGCGCGCGCAAGCCAAGGGGTGCTCGGCTCGTGCGCCCGCGTCCCGTGCGACGCTCAGTGCCTTCCTAACCTCTTATTTCCGTCCTATCTAGCACCCAGTTGCACCGGAGGTGGCCCTTGGGCCCCTTCGGTCGCGAAACAATGCGTTGACGAGGGTTCCCATGACGTTGTCCCGCCGAGGTCTGATCGCCGCAGCCGGCCTGCTGGTGCCCGCGAGCCCGTCCCTCGCACAGGATCGCCTGCCGCCGGTGAGCATCCGGCGCTCGGAACTGACGGTGTCGCGCTCGCTCGCCGTCGCCCGTCCCGACCTGCCGGTCCCCTCCGACAGCGGCATGCTCTTCTATGTCCAGCACGCCATCAACAGGAATGTTCTGGTCTATGCCGCCCGCCAGCGGCCGGACGGCGGCCTCGACCCGCAGGCGCCCGTGGAGGTCTTCTGGCGCCGTTACGACGACGATAACGGCCGGCGGCGCGAACTCTCCTTCTTCGAGCGCGTCTTCGCCTTCGGCGTCAGCGCCCAGCCGGTGGCCCCGTCCCGCTATTCGGCCCGCATCGCCGGGTACCGCGAGCGTGACGCCACGATCGACGTCGGCGCCGACGGCAAGCCGCGGGCGCTGATGACCTCCGGCCAGCGCACCTTCCGCATCGTCTATGCCTATGCCCAGGCCGAGGACCGTCGCTTCATCCCGAAGATCCACCACATCGACATCCACGGCATCGACATCGCCAGCGGCGAGGCGGTGCGCGAGCGCGTCCGCCTCGACATGTGAGGCCTCAGCGCCCGCCGGCGCCCCAGCCGAAATCGTGCCAGAGCCCGCGTGGGAACGGGTTCGGCAGGCGGTTGCGCTCGATCAGGCGGCGCAGGAGGGGCGGGCGCTCCCCCGTCTTCCAGCTGCCGAGGAAATGGTGGCGGCAGAGAATGCGCCGGCCGAGCAGCGGCAAGTCGGCGTAGAGGTCCGGCGGCACCCAGCCGATCTGGTGCAGCACGTCGACGTCCGCGGGACGGGCGGCGTAGAAGAACCGGGTCAGCGCCTTCGGTCCGGTCGCATCCTCGATGTCGCGGCGCTCCGTCACCGGCCGTTCCGACAGGCGGCGGACCATCTCCGCGGCGAAGGCGGCGAGGAACGGATGGCCGGCCGGCCCCGCGAAGATGCAGTTGGCGATCTGGAACGGCTGGTCGTAGCCGAGCTCGCGCTGGCGGATGCCCGTCACCTGCGCCTCGATGCCGAAGACCGCCCGGTCCCCCGCCAGCACCGGCCCGAGCGGCGCCATGCACTCCATGTCCATGTCGGCGTAGATGCCGCCCTCGGCGAGCACCACGAGCACGCGGAACAGGTCGGCCTTCTGCACCGGGAAGCGGATGCCCTCGTAGGTCGCCGCATAGGCCGGGAACCGCTCCGCGACGAAGCGGTCCATGGCCGCGTCGTCGTAGAAGCGCAGGGTGATCGCCGGATTGTGGCGCACGAAGCTCTGCTGGAAGGCGGCGAGATCGGCGGGCAGCTCGGCCGATTTCCAGGTCTGGTGGAGGACGAGGGGGATCACGAAGGCTCCGGACGCGACAGCACGGTGGGCGAGGGGCCGCCTCGCCCGGCCCGCTCGATGCGCGCCATCAGGCCGAGGCCGGTGGCGATCATCGCCAGCGGCATGAACCACGCCGCGAACAGGGGAGGCAACTGCCCGTATTCGCCGAGCCAGACGACGACGTTGTTGGTCACGTAGAGGAAATAGCCGGCGAGCCCGATCAGGATCATCGGCTTGAACAGGGTGCGCTGGGCGAGGAGCGTCATGGCCAGCGCCGAGGCCATCAGCATCATGCCGAGCGGCAGCACCGCCTGGGCGATCCTGACGTGCCACCAGGCCCGGTAGGAGGGCTCCTGGACCCCCGGCAGGCTCGCCAGGGCCGCCAGCGTCCCCTGCGGGAGATAGCGCGCGTCGATGCCGAGATTGGCGAGCCAGAGAGGCTGCAGCGGCAGGGCGATGCGCTCCTCGGCAAAGCGCCGGACCTCGCCGACCCCCGCAGCCTCGCCGGTCGGCGCGATCCAGCGGCTGCCGTCCCGGAAGACCCAGATCCCCGGCGCATCGCCCGGCGAGGCGCTGGCGGCCGAGACGCGGCCGGTCAGCCGTCCGCCCTCCGACAGTTCGAACAGCTGCACGTCGACCAGCGTCCGGTTGCGGAAGTCGACCCGCGCCTGGACCATGTGGTTGGCGAGCACGATCCAGCGCCGCTCGTCCGGCTTCAGCCGCCGGTCGAAGCGCTCGCCGTAGCTGCCGAGGCGGCTCTCGATCTGCACGGCGACGGCGGCCGGGCGCAGAAACGTCAGCGCCGCCACCTGCAGCGCCCCGAACGCCGCTCCGAGGAGGAGGAGCGGCATCAGCGCCTGCAATGGCGAACGCCCGCCGTTCCACACGACGATGCGCTCCCGCGACTGCGTCAGCGTGATCTCCGACCAGAACAGGCCCATGAAACAGGCGAGCGGCAGCAGGTTGCCGATGACGTCGCAGATGCGCAGCAAGAGGTACCAGCCCATCAGCAGGGCGACGCTCGCGGCGCCCCCGCCGGCCGCGGCGACGATCCGCTCGGCGCGCGAGGCGAGGTCGAGCGTCAGGGCGACGATCAGGAGGGCGGCCGCCACCGTCCCGACATGGCTCGCATGGGCGAGCGTCAGCGTGCGGGTGAAGGTGCCGAAGGGCACGAGGCCGAAGCGCCGGCCGGCCGGGGGAGCGGGAGCGTCTGTCACGAGCGGCTGAGCCCCGGTCGCGCAATGGCCGAGGAACGCAGCGCCACGGCGGCGACGAGCCCGACGCCGATGGCGAGGCCGCCGGTGGCGACGAGGCCCAGCACGGGCCACAGGCCGGCCGCCAGGATCCCCGTGAGCACGGATGTGCCGGCGATCTCCATCGTCATCAGCCCGGCGCAGGCGAGGGGCAGCACGAAGGCCTGGTTGGCCCGCGTCGTGAACGACAGCGCCAGCAGGGCGATGAGCGGCGCGATGAGGCAGAGGAGGCTGCGCCCGATGCGCTTGGCGAGCTCCAGCCTCTCGCCGGTGCGCGCGAAGGCGCCGGTGAAGAGCTCCGGCAGGGTCAGTTCCGCGATGTTCCGCCCCCGCGGATCGAAGGGCACCACGTCGTTGAAGACGAGGCTCTGCTGGGTGGCCGTGCCGCGCAGCGAGGATGTGGGCGCGACGGGCCGCTGCTGCGCGGTGGTCGCGCCCGCAGCCGGCGCCGGGAAGTCGTCCACGGCGAAGTCGTAGAGGTGGAGGGCGACGCGCCCGTCGATGTCGGGGCCGATCAGGCGGGTGCCGTTGGCGACCACCACCCGCTCGCCGCCCGCCTCGGTCGGCTGGCGCACGAAGAGGCGCGGCGTCGGCATCCCGTCCGAGCGCGGCATCACCGCGACCGTGCCGATCCGCGTTTCGAACAGTCGGTTGGCGGTGACCGTGCCGCCGGTGAGCGCGTGGTACTGCGCCGAGAACATCACCAGCCGGAAGGCATAGCGCGACAGGGGATCGACGAATCCGCCGACGGCGAGGGCCGCGATCTGCGCCCAGATGCCGATGCGGATGACGAGCCGGATGAGGCCGTGCGGCGGGATGCCGAGGCTCGACAGCATCAGGAACTCGCGGTCCTCGCGCAGGCCGAGCGCCACGCGGTAGACGGCGATGAGAATGGCGGTGGGCAGGGCGAGTTCGAACACCTGCGGCAGCATGGTCGCCATCATGGCGACCGTCTTGGAAAGCGGAGCGCGGATCTTCAGCACCTCCTCCAAGAGGCCGGAGATGAGCTGCTCGGCGACGAAGATGCTCTCGATGAGCAGCAGCACGAGGGCCACCTGCACCGTGACGTCGCGCATGATGCGGTGGGCCTGCTGGCTGGGGAAGCGCCGCGCCCGTCCGCCGAGATCGAGTTGCGAGACGAGCCGCCTTTTCAGGGCGAAGAGGCTTCTCACCACGGGCGACGCCCTGCGCTGGCTTCAGCCGTCGCCGCGGTGTAGAGAGCCCGCAGGCTGAACGGCAGCGGCCTCCCGCGCCCATCGGGGACGAATTCGGTTGCAGATTGCTGAAGCACGGTCACGGCGCGATTTTAGACGCTTCGTCCGCATCCCGCGACAACTCTATTCGGGCATGCCCGGATTTCAGCCGCCGCTGGATCTGGAACGGACGCTTCTGCTCGACCCGCGCGTCGCCCCCTTCTTCACCCACGGCGAGGCCGCCTTCTTCATCGCCAGCGACGACGACGGCCGGCCGCTCGGGCGCATCTCGGCCCAGTTCGACCGGCTGACCCCGGCCGGGCGCACCGCCACAGGTCATTTCGGCTGCCTCGACGCGGTGGACGATCCCGCCGTGGTCGCCGGCCTCGTCGCGGCCGCCCGCGCCTGGCACGCGGCGCGCGGCCGGCACCGCATCGAGGGGCCCTTCACCTATTCCATCAACGAGGAAGTCGGCGTCCAGGTCGAGGGCCAGTACCGGGGCGACATGGTGCTCATGCCCTGGCATCCGCCCTATCTCGGCGCCCATGTGGAGGCGGCGGGTCTCGTGCCGGTGAAGGACCTCCTCGCCTATTCCGTGCCCATCGAGCAGGGCGCCCGCTGGCGCGGCCGGCGCTTCGCCGAGCTCCCCGAGGGCAGCCGCATCACCGTCCGCAAGCTCCGGCTCCGCGACCTCGCCGGCGAAGCCGCCATCATGACCGACCTCTTCAATGCCTCCTGGCGCGACAACTGGGGCTTCATCCCGCTCGCGGCGGCCGAGCTGACGACGCTGCTCCGGGTGATCCGGCCGATCCTGCGCGCCGACCACGCCGTCTTCCTCGAGCATGAGGGGCGCCCCGCCGCCTTCGCCTTCATCATGCCCAACGGCTACGAGCTCTTCCGCGGCTTCGGGGGCCGCCTCCTGCCGTTCAACTGGGCGCGGATCGCCTGGCGCATCCTGACCCATCGCTTCGCCTCCAAGCGCGTCACCCTGCTCGGCGTCCGGACCGACCTGCGCGACACCATTCTCGGCGCACGGCTGCCGATCGTCGCCATCGCGCGCCTCATCGCCGCCAATCCACAGCCGGCGGAGATCGAGATGAGCTGGATTCTTGACGACAATGTGCGTATGCGCCGTATCATCGAAGGCGCGGGCGGGACGGTGTCCAAGCGCTATCGGGTCTATGCGGACCCGGTGACGGAAGGTGAGGGGCCATGAGCACGGCAGACGGTACGGGCGTCCTCGCCCCGGTGGACGCCGCCTTCATGGTGAGCCACCCCGCGTCCCTGCTGGCCCTGGTGGGCGGCGCCGGCCTCTTTCCCTACGGCCCCGGCACCCTCGGCGCCCTCGTCGGCATCCCGCTTGGCCTCGCTCTCCAGGCAGCATCCCCCGCCGTCGCCATCGCCGTCATCGCCGCCGCCTTCGCCATCGGGGTCTGGGCCTGCGGCGTCACCGCCGTCCGGTCGGGGCTCCACGACCATCCCGCCATCGTCTTCGACGAGACCTGGGCCATGGCCGCCGTCGTGGCCTTCTCGCCGCCGGGCCTGCGGGCGGTGATCGTCGGCTTCGTCGCGTTCCGCCTGTTCGACATCCTCAAGCCCTGGCCCATCGGCCATATCGACGAGAACGTCGCCGAGGGCTTCGGCATCATGCTGGACGACGCGGTGGCGGGCGTCTTCGCCCTGGCTCTCGTGTTCGGCCTGTCGCGGCTCGGCTGGCTCTAGCGGCTCAGACGCCTGCGATCACCCGCATGGTGAGCAGGCCGCAGGCGAGGGCGATGGCGATACCCAGTCCATCGAAAATCTGCATACGCGTAACCCCGCTCGAACGGTGTGAAACGTAAAGCAACATGATGAATGAACCGTGTCGCAAGAACGGCCGCTTCGTTGCGGCCGCGTGTCGGTGACGCGGCAGGATCGGGGATCGCGGCCCCTGTTGCCGGGATGCGACAGGCTCAGAGCACGAAATCGGCGCCGAGATAGACCGCCTTCACCCGGGGGTCGGCGACGATGTGCTCCACCGATCCCGAAGCGAGGATGAGCCCGCCGTCGAGGATATAGGCGCGGTCGACGAGGCTCAGCGTCTCGCGCACGTTGTGGTCGGTCACCAGCACGCCGATGCCCCGCGCCGAGAGCTTGCGCACGAGGATGCGCACCTCCGACACGGCGATGGGGTCGACGCCGGCGAAGGGCTCGTCGAGCAGGATGAAGGACGGATCGCTCGCCAGCGTCCGGGCGATCTCCAGCCTGCGCCGCTCGCCGCCGGAGAGGGCGCCGGCCTTGGAGCGGCGGACGTGGGTGATGCCGAACTCCTCGAGGAGCCCGTCGAGCCGGGCGCGCAGCGCCTTTTTCTCGCCGATGAGCGACTCCAGCACGATGAGGATGTTGTCCTCCACCGACGAGCCGCGGAAGATCGAGGCCTCCTGCGGCAGGTAGCCGAGGCCCATCCGCGCGCGCATGAACAGCGGCAGCCGCGTGATGTTCTTGTCGTCGAGCATGACGACGCCGCTGTCGGGCACCTGCATGCCCGCGATCATCGAGAAGGTGGTGGTCTTGCCGGCGCCGTTGGGGCCGAGCAGGCCGACGACCTCGCCGCGGCGCAGGGCGAGATCGACGCCCCGCACCGTGGGGCGTCCGTCATGGGCCTTGGTCAGGCGGCGGGCGATCAGCATGGCGCCGGCCCCAGGGCACGGGCGCGCCGCCGGGAGGTCGCCGCAGCGGCCCTCAGCGCTCGCCCTCGATGAAGGCGATGGTGAGGTCGCGCGCCTCCGGGTCGGTGTACTGCTTGGGCGGCGACTTCATGAAGTAGCTCGACGGCCCGCCGATCGGTCCGCCCTGTTTGCGGTCGAGGGCGATGCGGCAGCAGCGCACGGCGTCGATGACCACGCCCGCGGAATTGGGCGAGTCCCAGACCTCGAGCTTCAGCTCCATGTTCAGCGGCACGCCGCCGAAACCGGTCCCCTCGATGCGGATATAGGCCATCTTCCGGTCGTCGAGGAAGGGCACGAAGTCGCTCGGGCCGATATGGATGTTGTCGGCGTCGATCGGCACGTCGATCTGGCTGGAGACGGCCTGGGTCTTCGACTTCTTCTTCGACGACAGGCGCTCGCGCTCCAGCATGTTGAGGAAGTCGGTGTTGCCGCCGAAATTGAGCTGGTAGGTCCGCTCGATCTTGACGCCGCGGTCCTCGTAGAGGCGGGCGAGCACGCGGTGGACGATGGTGGCGCCGACCTGGCTCTTGATGTCGTCGCCGACGATCGGCAGGCCCTTGTCGGCGAAGCGCTTCGCCCACTCGGGATTGGAGGCGATGAACACCGGCACGCAGTTGATGAAGCCGCAGCCGGCCTCCAGCGCGCGCTCGGCATAGAACTCGCAGGCCTTCTGCGACCCGACCGGCAGGTAGCAGATGATGACCTCGGCGCGGGCCGCCTTCAGCACCGCCGTCACGTCGGCCGGTGCCTCCTTCGATTCGGTCACCACGCCGACCAGGTGCTTGCCGACGCCGTCGAGGGTCGGGCCGCGCTGCACCGTCACGCCGGTGGGCGGCACCTTGGCGAACTGGATGGTGTTGTTTGGCTTGGCGAGGATGGCGTCGGCCACGTCCTGGCCGACCTTGCGGCTGTCGATGTCGAAGGCCGCCACGATCTCCACGTCGCGGATATGGTAGGGGCCGACCTCGACGTTCATCAGGCCCGGGATCGACTCACCGGGCTTGGCGTCCTTGTAGTAGTGCAGACCCTGAACGAACGAGGCGGCGCAATTGCCCACGCCGACGATGGCAACACGAATGGCAGACCGTGACACGAAACATCTCCAGGCGCTCGGGCCGAAGACCACCGGCTGCGCGCGGCTCCTTATACTGCATTGTTCCCCCATTTGAAGTGCTTCCGTCATGATCGTGACAGGCGCCGCCGGCCTTCTCGGTAACACCGTGTTGCGGGCCGCCGCGGCGCGGGGTCTGGAGCCCACCGCCTGGCTGCGCGGCAGGGCGGGCGAGAGGACGCTCGCCGGGCTCGACCTCCCGGTCGTCTTCGCCGATCTCGCCGTCGATCCCCTGGAGAAGCATCTCGAAAACGCGGGAATCGTCGTGCATTGCGCCGCCAGGGTGGAGATCGGCAGCACCGGGGCCGAGGCCTCCCGCCGCGACAACGTGCTGGCGACGGCGCGGCTCGCGAGCGCCTGCCGTGCAGTCGGCGCACTTCTGATCCACATCTCGACCGTCGACACGCTGGCCTGGGGAACACGGGAGGCGCCGGGCGACGAGACGCCCGCCGCACCCCATCCACGTGATACCACTTACGCCGCCACCAAGCGGCTCGCCGAGGCGGCGGTGCTCGCCGAGATGGAGCGGGGACTCGCCGCGACCATCGTCCACCCCGGCTTCCTCCTCGGCCCCTGGGACTGGAAACCCTCCTCCGGGCGCATGCTGCTCGCCGCCGTGCGCGGGCCCGTCGGCATCGCCCCGCCGGGGGGCAACGATTTCTGCCACGCCGGCGCCGTCGCCGAGGCCATCCTGACGCTCGCCGACCGGCCGCCGCCCTCTCGGCGCTACGTCCTGTCGGGCGAGGCGCTGACCTATGCCGAGGCCTTCCGTCAGATGCGGCGGGCGGCGGGACGCCCGCCTCGCGTCGTCGAGGCGCCGGAGGCGCTGGTACGCGCCGCCGGGTGGGCCGGCGATCTCTGGGGACGGATCAGCGGCCGCGAGCCGGCCCTCAACGGCGCCGCGGCGGAGGTTGCCTGCGCGCCGCACCACTTTTCCTCCGCCCGGGCCATCGCGGAGATCGGCTACCGGCCCCGCCCCGCCATCGAGGCCATGCGCGAGGCGTGGACATGGTTCGTCCAACGCGGCTATGCGTGACCGCCCGCCGCCCAGCCCCTCGATGAGAGCCGCCCCGTGAAGATCGCACTCGTCAGCGACTGGTTCGTGCCGCGCCTCGGCGGCATCGAGCTGCAGATGCGCGATCTCGCCCTGGCGCTGCGCGAGCGCGGCCACGAGGTCCGCGTCATCTGCGGTGTCCCAGGCGAGGCGCAGGTCGACGGCATCCCGGTCGAGCGCCTGCCCGGCCCGCGGCTGCCCGGTTTCGGCATCGCCTTCACGCCGGCGGTCTTTGCGGCGCTCAGGGCCGCCATCGACGCTGGGGGGGACGAGGTCGTCCACGTCCATTGCGGCAACGTCGCGCCCATCGCCCACCACGCCGTGCAGCACTGCATCCACCGCGGCATTCCGGCCGTCGCCACCTTCCACTCGGTGCTGAAATATTACGACCTGCCGCTGATGGCGCTGAACGCGCTGCATGGCTATGCCCGCTCCGCGGTCCGCTTCTCCGCGGTCTCGACGGTGGCCGGCGCGGCCTTGCGCCCGCTTCTGGGCGACCGGGCGGTCACCGCCATTCCCAACGGCATCGACCTCGCCTGGTGGCGCCGGCCGGGCGACTTCGCTTCGAGTTCGTCTCGGTGACGCGGCTGCAGAAGCGCAAGCGGGCGCGCTGGCTGGTCAAGGCCTTCGCCGCGGCGGTGGCGCACCTGCCCCCCGACGCGGCGCGGCTGACGGTGGTCGGAGACGGCGACGAGATGGCCGCCATCGCCGCCATCATCCGCCGGGCCGGCATGGAGGACCGGACCGTCCTCGCCGGCCGCGAGACGCGCGAGGCGATCCGCGACCGTCTCCATCGCGCCGACGTCTTCCTGCTGGCGTCCCGGCTGGAGGCCTTCGGCATCGCCGCCCTCGAGGCGCGCGCCGCCGGCCTGCCGGTCGTCACCATGGCGCAGTCGGGGGCCCGCGACTTCCTCCGGGACGGCGAGGACGCCATCCTCGCGGCGGACGATCGCGAACTGACGGACGCCATCCGCCGGCTGGTCGAGGATCCCTCGCTCCGCGGGCGGCTCGTCGCGGCGGCCGCCCTGCCGCCGGCCGGCGTCGACTGGCGCGACGTCGCCCCGCTCTACGAGGCGGAATATCAGGCGGCGCGGGCCGCGGTCGCCTAGGGCTGGTCGAGCCGGCGCTGGCCCTTGTCGTCCTGGGGCAACGCCCAGCCGAGATAGGCGAGGCTCACCAGCGAGGCGACGAAGAGCACGCCGTGGTGGATCAGCGCCGCTGCGGTCGCCAGCGGCAGCGGCACGCCGAGATACTGGTAGCAGAGGATGACGGTCGCCTCGAACACGCCGAGATGGCCGGGCGAGACCGGCGCCATGGTGGCGAGGTCGAGGGCCGCCACCACCAGCACCGCCGCGGCGACCGAGGGCTCGATGCCCACCGCCACCTGCACGGTCATCACCATCAGCACCTCCGCCGCGGTCTTGGCGAAGGTCAGCAGCACCACGGCTGTGCCCAGCACCGGCTTGCGCAGCGGCTCGAGATTGTCGACGAAATCGGCGACGTGGCCGACCAGCCGGGCCGGGCGTGCCGAAAGGCCGATGCCGAGGCGGCGCAGCCGGTTGCCGCCATGGGCGGCGACGAGCAGGGCAAGCGTGAACACCGCCATGATGCCCGACAGGGCGAGGAGGCCGGAGCGCAGCCAGTCCGGCACCGGCACCAGCAGCGCGGCGAGGGCCAGCGTCGCCACCTTGCCGATGCCGGTGACGAGCTGGTCGACCGTGTAGAGCGAGGCGGCGGCGGAGGCCGGCAGGCGCCCGCGCACGATCAGAAAGCCGACGGAGGCGACGACGCCCGTCATCGGCAGCGAGGTGTTGGCGGCCCCGCTCAGCGCCGTCACCTGCGCCATGCGGGCGAAGCTCGGCCGGTGCGCCTTCGGCGCCAGCAGCTGCCACTGCAGGATCCAGAACGGCCAGCCCGCCAGCGAGACGAAGACCGCGAGGAGCGCCCAGTGCCATTTCGCGCCGGCGAGGGCGGCGATGACGTCGGCCCAGGGCAGGGCATAGGCGGCGATGCCGGTGAAGAGGGCCAGCACGCACCAGCCGAGGATCCACCACAGGCGGCGCGAGGGCGGCGCGGCGGCGTCCGTGGCGGCGGGCACGCTCATGCCGCTATCCCCTTCGCCTGCGCGCCCATGTCCCGCATGGTCATGAAGGTGGCGCCGCGGCCCTTGAAATAGCCGATCACCGAGGCGAGTGCGTCGAGCGCCGGCTGGCCCGTGCGGAAGCGGCAGTCGTAGCGCAGGTTCGAGGAGCGGAAGTCGACGAACTCCCAGGGGTGGACGAAGAGCACGACGGGATCGGGCAGCCGGCCGAGGAAATATTCGCGCAGAAGCTTGGGGATGCGCAGCGCGCTCGATGTGATGGAGGCGGGAATGCGCACGAGCCCCGGCGCGTTCTCCTCGCCGGGAACGTCCTTCTTGTAGCGCGCCTGCGAGGAATCGAGGGCGAAACCCTCGTCCTGGAGCAGGTCGAGATAATGGCCGGGAAAACGCAGATAGGGGGCGCGGAACGAGGTGATCTCGCCGAACTCGCGCAGCCGCCGTGTCGAGTCCTGGATTTCCCAGCGGGCGCTGTCCTTCGACATCCAGTCGAAGCGCTGGTGGGTGACGCCGTGGCAGGCGAGTTCGTGGCCACCGTCGACCACGGCCCGGACGGCGGCGGGGTGGAGCCTGGCCGTCTCGCCGGTGGTGAACCAGGTGACCGGCACGGCCTCGCGGGCGAAGAGGTCCAGGAGGCGCGGCGCGCCCTCCGTCACTCCCCGCCACGTCCACAGGAACGGCGGGCAGTCCGGTTCCATGTCGACGGTGAGCGCGACGCGCAGCGGCGGGACGAGAGCGGCCATGGCCGCGCTCTTAGAGCATTTCGCAGGCGAGGGGGAGAGGCCCTCGCCTGCACGACGGCCGACCGGGTCTACGACGGACGGCCGACGCTGTTCCGCGGCGCGGGTCCCGCCCTCAGAGGAGCGTCACCTTGCCGGTGGCGAGGTCGTAGACGCCGCCGGCCACCGTCAGCTTCTTCTCCGCCACCAGCCCGGCGAGGACCGGCGTCGAGGTCTTCAGCTTCTCGACGTTGAGGCGGACATTGGCCGCGATGGTGGCCGCCAGCATGTCGGCCGGCTTCCCGGCGTCGGCGGCGTGCACCGCCGGCTTGATCGCGTCGATGAGCTGCGGCAGGTGCCCCGGCAGCTGCGTGTTGTTGCGCACCACGTCGATGGCCGCGGCGATGGCGCCGCAGCTCGTGTGGCCGAGCACGAGGATGAGCTGCGAGCGCAGCACCGCCGCGCCGAATTCGAGGCTGGCCAGCCCGTCCTGGTTGACGAAATTGCCGGCGACGCGGACGACGAAGAGGTCGCCCGCTCCCTGGTCGAAAGCGAGCTCGGGGGCGACGCGCGAATCGGCGCAGCTGACGATCGAGGCGAAGGGGTGCTGCGAGCGCGACAGCGCCGCCCTCCGGGCCGAGAAGTCGCGCTGGTCCGGCGCATTGGCGACATAGCGGGCATTGCCGTCCATCAGCCGCTTCAGCGCCTCCTCACCGCTCACGGACGCGGCGGGCTGGGCGATGGCGGGACGGGGCAGGGCAAGGCCCCCGGCGAGGGCGAGGCCCGCACCCGCCTTCAGGAAGGTGCGGCGGGACGAGGAGGCGGGGAAGGCACACGAGTCGCACATGGGGGGCGGTCTCCGGCTGGGGGCGCGGGACGGGCCGCCGGGACTGCCCGGGGGTGATGTCCTGCACGTGACGCCCGCCATGGTTGAGCAGTCCGCCCGTCGTTTCCAGTCGTTTGACGCCCCGCGTCCCGCCGAATGCTTGGAAGCGTGAACGTCGTTTCAACGCTTTCATGCGGATCATCGCGAGAATTCGCTGAAAATAGTCTCCCGATGTGGAGGTCTATTGCGGGGAGGGGCGGAAAGCGGCGCGGCCGAGCTCCGGGTCGCCCGATAACCTTGCCGTTATGGTGCTACCACCAGTCCCGGAAGGCGGCGATGGCATCGAGGTCGTTGGTGCCGGAGCTGTTCGGCCCGAAGGTGAGGGCGGCGAGGTTCGACGCTTCCGTCTCGATCGGCAGGCCGCGGCCGGGAATGACGAGGCGCGGCACGCCGCGTTTCGCCAGGTGGCCGGCGAACCACACGTCGTCGACGAAGCGGATGCCGGGCGCATGGTCCGAGAAGTCGTGGACGGCCGCGTCGAAGGCGCCGGGCGGCACGAGATAGCCCCAGGTGCCGAGCAGGATGTCCACCGGTTCCGGTTCGGCGAGGGCGGTGGCGAAGATGTGCGGGAAGCGCTTGGGATGGGCGCCCTGCACGATGCGCCAGCCGCGCCAGCCGATGGCGGCGCCCGGCAGGCGGCGGTGCCAGGCGAGCATCTGCTCGAGGAAATCGGCGGGATAGATGACGTCGTCGTCGACGACGATGATCGCCGCATCGGGTTCGGTGAGCAGCGCCGGCAGCAGCTTGGTGGCCGGTCCCTCGTCGGTGGTGTCGAGCACGTCGACCCCTGGAAAGGGCGGGTCGAGCCGCGGATAGGGCTTGCCGGAGCGCCGCGACACCTCGGGGCGGGCGAGAATGATGCGGTCCGCCGCCACCGTCTGGTCGAGGAGGCTGCGGAACACCGGGGTGAGCCTGTCCATGCGCTCCGGTACGGTCGTCAGCGTCACGACGAGCCGCTCCGGCCGTGGCGGGGAGGGGGGGCGCGCGGGGGGAGAGCCCTGCATCAATTTGCGTGCCCGGGCATGATCCTGATAGAGCCTAGCCGGCGTCATGCGCCGGAAGCGCATCAGCGCGTTGCGGATCATCATGGCCGGAAGGCCGGGGCGGTCCGGAAAGTGGGGCACATCTCGGCCTCGGCTCCTTTCGGGGTGAGGACGGGCTCATAGCACCGCACGCGGCAAACGGGGAGCCGGGTTGATGTCGGAAAGCTGGGTCTCGCGGCTTCTCGCGAGCCTTGAACGGGGCGCCTCCCTGCAGGACGTCGCCCGCAGTGCGTCCTTCGCCGGAACGCTGGCGAAGGTGGCCTCCGTGCTGGCGCGCACCGGCGTCACGCCCAACACGCTGACGCTGCTGTCGCTGTTGCCGGCGCTGGTCTCCGGCGTGCTCGCCGCTTACGGCGCCTTCGGCTGGGCGACGCTCCTGCTTCTGCTCTCCGGCGTCTTCGACATGCTGGACGGGCCGCTCGCCCGTTCCACAGGCACGGTGAGCCGCTATGGCGCGCTGCTCGATTCCACCGTTGACCGCCTCACCGACGCCGCCCCGCTGCTCGGTCTCACCGTCTTCTACACCACGTCCGGTTGGATGGCGGTGGTCCCCGCCTTCACCCTGCTCGCCGCCTACACCGTCTCCTACGTGCGGGCGCGCTGCGAGGGCCTCAAGGTGCAGCTGCCGCCGCTGTGGATGCGCCGCGGCGACCGCATGGTGCTGATCGCGGTCGCCCTGCTCCTCGGCGTCGTCTCGCCGGCCATCACGCTCGGCGGCATCGGCCTCGTCGGCGTCCTCAGCCTCCTCGCCGCCGCCGACGCTCTGCGCGTCGCGCGCAACGTCATCGACGCCCGGGTGCCGGAGGTGCGCGCCGTGGCGGATGCACCGGCCGGCCGCGACAACGCCGCCTGAGACCTCCCATGATCGACACCGCCCGGACGCGCCTGACGGACCTGTGGGGCCGCTGGTGGCTGGCGCCGCTGGCGCCGACCCTCTACGCCCTCGCCATGATCCCCGCCGGGCAGTTGCGGCCCGAGCACATCCTCATCGCCGGCCTCGTCCTCGGCCTCGGCCTCTTCAACCGCACGACCCAGCGCATCACCGCCGCGCTCTATCCCGGCGTCCTCGTCGCCATCGCCTCGGATGCCATGCGCTTCGTCGTGCCGATCTTCGTCACCCCGGAGCGCGTCCATGCCTGCGACCTCCGCGCCCTCGAGCTGAAGCTCTTCGCGGTGGCGCCGGACGTGACGCCCGGCGACTGGCTGCAGCAGCACACCGCGCCCTTCTGGGACGTCTTCTTCGCCGTCCCCTACGCCGCCTTCCTCTATGTCGTGCCGGTCTATGCGCTCTACCTCTTCGTCCGCGACCGGGAGCGCATGGCGCTCTATCTCTGGGCCTTCGCCATCGCCCACGCCATCGGCTTCGCCATGTGGCTGATCGTGCCGGCGGCGCCGCCCTGGTACGTGCGGATGAACGGCTGTCTCGTCGACGTGAAGGCCGCCGCCAACGCCGCCGGCCTCCTGCGTGTCGACGACCTCTTCGGCATGACCTATTTCCGGCAGTTCTACGCCCGCGCCGCCAATGCCTTCGGCGCCATGCCCTCCATGCACGTCGCCTTCCCGCTGATCGGCCTCTTCGCCGCCATCGGCCGCGCCACCTGGCGCACCTGGCCGCTGCACCTCTTCTACGCGACGGCCATGTTCATCGGCAGCGTCTATCTCGACCACCACTGGATCCTCGACGGGATCGCCGGCGCCTTCGTGGCCCTGGCCGCCGTCTGGATCGCCGCGCGTCTCCTCGGCCTGCCCTGGCCCTGGCCGCCGCGGGCGGACAAGGCGGCCCCCTGAAACGCGAACGGCCCGGGTCGCCCCGGGCCGTCGTCACCGCGCGATGGTGGCGGCTTACTCGAGGCAGTCCAGCGGCACCACCGACTGGTCCGAGTTCTGCAGGATGTCGCTGGTGGGCAGCGTGGCGCTCGATTCGCCCTCGGCCGGCGTCACGTTGTTGGCGGCGAGGAAGGTGCGCACGAGATCGAGCTTGATGCCGAAGTTGATGTTCTGCGCGGTGCGCTCGCCGGAGATCTTGTCGATCTGCGAGACCACCACGCCGACCACCAGGCCCGCGGCGTCGAGCACCGGCCCGCCGGAATTGCCGGGCTGGGTCGGCGCCGTGTACTGGAACCGGCTCTGGTCGCCGAGCGCTCCGCGCAGGCCCGAGACGATGCCCTCGGTGACGTTGACGCCGCCGAGCTGCGAGCGGGCGGGATAGCCCACCAGCACGACCTTCTCGCCGCCCCGGACGTTGACGCCGCCGCCGTTGCGCAGCCGCAGCGGGGCCGAGGTGGCATTCTCCTGCACCAGCACGGCGAGGTCGGCGCCCTCGTCGGCGCCGATCAGGCGCAGCGGCACGCGCTGGCCGCCCGGCCGGGCGATGGCCACCGTGGCGCAGCCGTCGATGACGTGGTGGTTGGTCAGGATGTGGCCGGTCTCGTTGATGTAGAAGCCGGTGCCGGTGGAAGCGACCTGGCCGGGACGGCCGGCGCGGCCGATCGCCATCTCGGGCGTCGCGCAGAGGTCCTGGTCCCGCTTCTCCATGGACTGGCCGCCCTCGTAGACCACCTTCAGGTCCCAGCGGCAGCCGCCCTCGGTCGGCAGGCGGAGCTCGAGGCGGAAGCGGCGCGGCATCAGTTCCGAGCCGAGACGGTCGTCGCCCCAGTGGGTGTCGGTCACCGGCGTCAGGTAGACCTCGCGCACGTCGCCGCGGCCGTTGTTGGTGAAGACGACGCGCCGGCCGTTCTCCGGCCCGCCGCCGTCGACGCGGAAGGCGTTGGCGCCGCCGAAGGCGATCTCCTGGCGCTGGCAGAGGTTCTGCCGCATGCGCCGCTCCTCGCGTCCGCCCTGGTAGACGATGCGCAGGTCGTAGTTGCACTGGTCGTCACGCTCGACGCGGGCGGTGAAACGGGCGCCCGGCGGAATGCGGACCTCCGGGTTCAGCATGTCGTCGCCCCAGGACGAGACCTTGGACGAGGAGATGAACAGCGATTCGATCGGCCGGTCGCCCTCGTTGATGACGACGATCTGCGAGATGGAGGGCTGGGCGGCGCGGGTCGTCGGCCGCTGCTTGCGGTCGCCGCGGCCGGTGGCCAGGGCGGGACCGGAGACGACGAATTCGGATGATTCGCACAGGTTGACCGCGTTGCGGACCTCCTCGCGGTCGTTGTCGAACCGCACCTTCACGTCGTACTCGCAGCCGCGCCGCGGCATGGTGACCTGGAAGGTGCCGCGCGCGGCGATGGTCTCGCTGCCGAGGCGGTCCTCGCCCCAGGCGCTGGTGCCGCGCGGGCGCACGTAGAGATACTGGATCGGGATCGCGCCGCGGTTCTGCACCACGAAGGCCAGCGGCTCGCCGGCCGGCTGTTCCGGCCGCTCCTGGCCGCCCTCGCGGCGGGCCTGCGGCTGGCCCTCCGCCTCCGTCCCGAAGACCACCTCGCGGCTGGTGCAGAGGTTGCGGCCCGACAGGGTGCGGTCGCCCGCGCCGTCGAAGGTCGCCACCACGTCATAGGTGCAGCCGGCGCCGCGCCGGAAGCGGCCGGTGAAGCTCTGGCCGTTCTCGAGCACCGTCGCGCCGAGCACGTCCTCGCTCTCGTTGCCGCCGGGCGCCACCAGCTTGAGCACCTGCAGGGTCGATCCCGAGCGGTTGCGCACGACATAGAGCGCCACCGGGCCCTGGCGCTGCAGGTCGGTGTTGGACGTCTGGGTGCGGCCGTTCAGCGCCACCTCGGGGCGGGCGCACAGGTCGAGGCCGAACCGCGTCTCCTCGCGGCCGTTCTCGTAGATCGCCCTGAGGTCGTGGCGGCACTGGTCGCCCTCGATGGTGAAGGTGTGGGAGCGGTTGCGCGCCACCGTGTCGTTGCCGAGCCGGTCCTCGCCCCAGGACGTTTCGCCCACCGGCGTCACGAACAGATACTGGAGGGTGGCGCTGGCGCGGTTCTGGATCGTCACCTCCGTCGAGGCCGGGGCCTGCTGGCGCCGACGCTGGGCCTCGGCATCGGGAGCCTGCAGCAGCATCAGGCAGGCGGCGGCGAGCGCGAGCGGCGCTGGGTGGCGGGTGAGCAGCGACATCGACGGCTTTCCTCAGGTCTCGCAGCCCGCGGAGGCAGGCGATGGTCAGCCTATAG
The DNA here is from genome assembly GCA_001464235.1 of Rhizobiales bacterium Ga0077556. GTDB lineage: Bacteria > Pseudomonadota > Alphaproteobacteria > Rhizobiales > Phreatobacteraceae > Phreatobacter. Next base: position 23,577 of record LNFH01000323.1, read on the forward strand.
CCGGGGGCGGTTTCCGCAAGTTTTCGCGCGGACGTGGCTTTGTCGTGGCAGCCCGCCCGCGCCGCAATACCGCTGAAACGTTGCAGCCCCCGGCAGCGCCGCCTCAGCCCATGAGGTGACGGGCCACCGCCATCCAGGCGGGCAGCGAGATAGGGTCGTTGGCGACGTTGCCGGCCGCCGGATGGGAGGCGTAGCGGGCGATCACCATCTCCGCGGTGGGGTCGATGTAGAGCGCCTGACCGTAGACGCCGCGGGCCATGTAGGCGCCGTGGGCGTTGTGGCTCACCCACCACTGGTTCCGGTACGACCAGCCGGGCAGGGTGGCATAGCCCGCCGGCGCGAACTTCGCGGGATCGCCGCCGCGGGCGATGTCGTCGGCGACGCTCGCCGGGAAGATCTGCCGGCCGTTGAAGGTGCCGCGGTTGCGCATCACCTCGCCGAAGCGGGCGAGATCGCGGGTCGTGGTGTTGAGCCCGCCGCCGCCGCTTTCGATGCCGAGACGGTCGACGTGGTAATAGGCATCCTCCTCCGCGCCCATCGGCTGCCAGATGCGGGTCGACAGGAGTTCGCTCAGCGACAGGCCGCTGGCCCGGCGCAGGATCCAGGCGAGGACGTCGGTGTTGACGGTCTTGTAGGCGAAGACCCGGCCGTGCTCGCCCTGCTTGCCGACGGTCGTGAGGTAGTCCAGCAGCGACAATTGCGGAACGCCCGGCAGCGGCGGGGCCATGCCGTTGGCCCGCCGGAGCGCCCAGACGTCGGACTTCGGATCCGTGTAGATTTCCGAATAGGCGAGGCCGGTGGTCATATCCATGACCTCCGCGACGCTCGCATCGCCGAAGGCGCTGGCGGCGAGTTCGGGGACGTAGTGCGTCACCGGCGCCGCCGGATCGACGAGGCCGTCGGCGACGAGCATGCCGGCGAGCGTGCCGGTGAAGGACTTGGTCACCGACATGCCGATATGCGGCTGGTGGGGTTTCAGCGCCCCGAAATAGCGCTCGTAGACGAGCTTGCCCCGGTGCAGCACCACGATCCCGTCAGCATAGGTCTGGGCGAGGGCCTCGGCGAAGCTGATCGTCTGGCCGCCCATGGTCGTCACCGCCACGGCGTCGAGGTCCACCTCGTCCCGCGGCAGGGCGGAGGCGGGGCCCTGCCCGCGCCACACGTTCACCGTCGGCACGATCTGCCGAACGTTGCTCCACGACCAGCGCAACTGGGGGAAGGACCGGAACGAGCCGTCGGCATAGGTGACGGCCTTGTCGGCCGGCGGCGGAAAGCCGGTCATCCATCCCAGCGCCACGGGATCGCTCGCGGCGGCGTCGGGAATGTCGGTCTTCGCGTCGGTCATGGACGGGCTCCTGCACGAAGGCGGCCGCACCGCGGCACGCCGGGTCTGAACGGTGGACGAGGCCACGATTCGTACCGCATAGCGATACATTCGTGCCAAAACAGGTTGAAGCCGAAGAAGATTGCTGCTCTTTTTGCGGCCGCGGGCGAAATGAAACTCACCGACCATAACGGCGGCGGGCAACAAATCCACCCCGCGCAATGGTGAGGTGCCCGGCACCAGCGTGGCTTGCCGATGCAAAAACAGGCATGCCACGATGCTGGGCAGTTTTTAGTCGGGGGTTTTGATGCCGATCCTGCCCAGGGCGGATGTCGTATTGCGTGGTGGCCGTGTTTTCGTGGCCTATGGCGAGCCGGTGGCGGAGGCGATCGCCCTCTGGTCCGGCAAGGTCCTGGCGGTCGGTTCCTCCGCTGACATGGAGCCGCTGATCGGCCCCGGGACGAAGATCGTCGAACTGCGCGGCCGCCTCGCGACGCCGGGCCTGTTCGAGGCCCACGCCCACCTCCTGCCCATGGGCATCTCCATGGCCGAGATCGATGCCCGGCCGCAGAATGCGGACACGCTCGACGCCCTCCTCGGCCTCATCCGCGACGCCGCCGCGAAGAAGAAGCCCGGCGAGTGGATCCTCGCCCGCGGCTATGACGATTCGAAGCTCGACATCCGCCGCCATCCGCACCGCACCGAGCTCGACCTCGCCGCGCCCGACAACCCGGTCTACCTCGTGCGGACCTGCGGCCATCTCGCGGTCGCCAATTCCATGGCGCTGAAGATCGCCGGCGTGACGACGAAGTCGCCGGTGCCGGCGGGCGGCGCGATCGAGCAGGTCAACGGCGACCTCACCGGCCTGATGGCCGAGAACGGCCGCCAGGCCGTTCAGGCCGTCCTGCCCGCCTACACCGACGAGGACCATGTCGCCGCCATCGAGCGCGGCGCGCAGTACATGAACACCTTCGGCATCACCTCGACCATGGATGCCGCCGTCGGCATGCGCTCCGGCTACCGGGAGATCATCTCCTACCGCAATGCCGTCCGCACCGGCCGCCAGCCGATCCGGGTCACCCAGTGCCTTCTCGACATTCCCGGCGGCATTCTCGGCCGCTGCTGGGAGGAGGGCCTCGTCACCGGCTCCGGCGACGACATGCTCCGCATCGGCCCGGTCAAGATCTTCACCGACGGCTCGGCCGGCGGAAAGACCGCAGCCATGACCACGCCCTATGCCGGCGAGGAGGAGACCCACGGCATCTACTGCCTCACCGACAAGGAGATGGAAGAGGCGACGATGGAGGTCCACGCCAAGGGCTACCAGCTCGCCGTCCACGCCATCGGCGACGGCGCCATCGAGCAGACGCTCGTCGCCATGGAGAAGGCGCTGGCGAAATATCCGGACGCCGACCGCCGCCATCGCATCGAGCACTGCGGCTTCAACACCATGAACCAGATGAAGCGCATGCGCGCCGCCGGCATCGAGCCGGTGCCGCAGCCGGTCTTCATCTACGATTTCGGCGAGCTCTATCAGCAGGTCATGCCGGACGACCGCCCGGCCACCAGCTATCCGATGAAGACCTGGATCGACATGGGCTTCCGCCCGGCCGCCTCCACCGATGCGCCGGTCTGCGACGCCAACGTCTGGCCGAACTTCTTCACCATGGTCACCCGCAAGACCCACAAGGGCACGGTCATCGGCGCCGGAGACGCGATCTCCATCGAGCGCGCCATCCAGGCCTATACCGAGTTCGGCGCCTACGTGAACAAGTGCGAGGACCATCGCGGCACGCTGAGGCCGGGCATGGTCGCAGATGTCGCAGTCTTCTCGCGCGACTTGCTCACCGCCTCGCCAGAGGCGATCCTCTCGGACACGCGCTGCGATCTCACCATCCTCGGCGGCGCCTGCGTCCATGACGCGACCGGCGAGTGGAAGGGCTGACGGGCATGGGAGTGCACCTCTTACACCGTGCCGTGCTGTCGATCCCGGTGCTCTTCGGCGTGCTGCTGCTCGGCTTCATGCTGCTGCAGCTCGTGCCCGGCGACGTCGCCCAGGTCATCGCCGGTCCGCAGGCCACCCCCGAGGTCGTCGAGCAGATCCGCCGGGATCTCGGCCTCGACCGCTCCCGCGTCATCCAGTTCTTCATCTACATCACCCGCGTGATGCAGGGCGATCTCGGCTACTCGATGATCAACAACACGCCCGTCATCAGCGAGCTCGGCGAGGCCATCGGCCCGACCTTCGAGCTGATGATCGGCTCGCTGCTCTTCTCCGTGCCGATCGGCATCGCGCTGGGCACCGTCGCCGCCGTCAACCGCGGTCGCGCCCTCGACCGCATCATCATCGCCATCTCGGTCTTCGGCGTCTCCATGCCGGTGTTCTTCATCGGCCTGATGCTGATCATGTATGTCGGCTACCACTGGGAACTCTTGCCCTTCCTCGGCCGCGCCGGCCCGCTCTGGACGCTCGACGGCCTCGCCCATGCGGCGCTCCCCTCGCTGACCCTCGGCCTCATCTTCATCGGTCCGGTGGCGCGCATGACGCGCACCGCCGCCCTCGAGGTGATGAACGCCGACTATGTCCGCACCGCCCGCGCCAAGGGCCTCGCCGAGCGCACGGTCATCATCCGCCACGTGCTGCGCAACGCGCTCATCCCCGTCGTCACCCTGATCGGCCTGCAGGCCGGCTACCTGCTCGGCGGCGCCGTCGTCACCGAGACCATCTTCTCCTGGCCCGGCGTCGGCCGGCTCGCCGTCGGCGCCATCCTGGCGCGCGACTTGCCTCTCGCCCAGGGCTCCATCCTGATCCTCGCGGTCTCCTTCATCGTGATCAATCTCCTCGTCGACGTTCTCTACGGCATCCTGGACCCCCGGGTGGGCAAGCGATGACCGCCGTGACCGCCACCGAACCCGCCACGGCCGCCCCGCGCCGCTGGGGCAACATGCGCCGGCTGTTCCGCGACAAGCTCGCCATCACCGCCGCCATCCTCCTGGTGCTGCTCGTCCTCGCGGCGATCCTCGCCCCGTGGCTGGCGCCGAACGATCCCTACCTGACCAACACCCGCCTGCGCATGCTTCCCCCCGTCTGGGAGGCGCGCGGCCGCTGGGAGTTCCTGCTCGGCACCGACGGCCTCGGCCGCTGCATGCTCTCGCGCCTGCTCTACGGCCTGCGCGCGACCCTGTTGATGGGCATCATCGCCACCGTCATCGGCGGCTCGATCGGCCTGCTGCTCGGCCTCTTCGCCGCCTTCTACCGGCGGCTCGACGGGGTCATCATGCACCTGTCGGACATCCTCCTGTCCTTCCCCGCCATCCTGCTCGGCCTGTCCTTCGCCGCGGTCGTCGGCCCGGGCATGACGGCGGTCGTCATCTCGCTGGCGGTCGCCACCATCCCGACCGTCGTGCGCGTCACCCGCGCCTCGGCGCTGGTGGTCATGGGCCAGGACTTCATCGAGGCGGGCCGCTCCATCGGCCTCAACGACCGCACCCTGCTGGTGCGCTACCTCGCGCTGAACTGCATCTCCTCGGTCTTCGTCTACATGACGCTGCGCTTCGGCCAGGTGATCCTGCTCGGCTCGGCCCTGTCCTTCCTCGGCCTCGGCGCCCAGCCGCCGGCGGCCGAACTCGGCACCATGGCCTCGGCGGGCCGCAACGAGCTCTTCCTCGCCCCGCACATCGCGGTCATGCCGAGCCTCGTCATCGTCGTGCTGGTGCTCTGCGCCAACGTCCTCGGCGACGCGCTGCGCGACATGCTCGATCCGCGGCTCAGGCACACCTGAGCGGCACACAACCAACGGCCCGGATCAACGCGGGCCGGGAGAGAACCCACGTCTTCAGAGGAGTAGGGACATGAGTATGAAGCGACTTGCATTGCTCGCCGGCGCGATCGCCGGCGGCCTGGCCATGGCGAGCCCGGCCCTGGCCCAGGCGCAGAACACGCTCACCATCGTGCGCGAGGTCGATTCCGACCGCTACGATCCCCATCGCTCGACTGCCCGCGCGGCGTCCGAGGTGCTGTTCATGCTCGCCGACACCCTGGTGTCGCTCGACCACGACATGACCTCCATCAAGCCGGGCCTCGCCGAGAGCTGGACCGTCTCGCCGGACGGCAAGGTCTACACCTTCAAGCTGCGCTCCGACGTGAAGTTCTGCGACGGCAAGGCGATGACCGCCGACGACGTGGTCTATTCGCTGAAGCGCTGGATCGACCCGGCCACCCGCTCGCCCGTGCGCTGGCGCGCCGGTCCGGTCGAGGACATCGTCGCCAAGGACGCGACGACGGTCGAGTACCGCCTCACCGCACCCTTCTCCGAGCTCCTCTACCAACTCACCCAGAGCTTCGCCGTCGTCATCGACAAGGCCAATGTCGACGCCCTCGGCGCCGATTTCGGCGTCCGCGGCTTCAACGGTACCGGCCCCTATTGCTGGGTCGACTGGCGTCCGCGCAACGACATGCGCCTGCGCCGTCACGACGCCTATCGCTGGGGCCCGCCGATCTACGAGAACCGCGGCCCGGCGCATATCCAGGAGATCGTCTGGCGCATCGTGCCCGAGGAGAACACCCGCCTCGCCGCCGTGCTGACCGGCCAGAGCCAGGCCACCCAGTACGTGCCCTATTCGGGCATGGCGCAGATCCGCGCCAACCGGAACCTGCGCATCGTCGACAATCCGGCCGCCTTCTGGACCTATTTCATCGGGTTCAAGGTGGACAAGGCCGGCGTGGACGACCCCGCCGTGCGCCGCGCCATGGTCATGGCCGTCGACCAGGAGGCCATCTCGCGCGACATCAACTTCGGTGAGACCGAGCCGGCCTATTCCTACATCCACCAGTCGGCCACCGACTGGAACAAGGCCGTCGATTCGCGCCTGATCCGCACCAACGTCGCCGAGGCCAACCGCATCCTCGACGAGGCCGGCTGGGTTCGCGGCGCCGACGGCTTCCGCTCCAAGAACGGCGTCCGCCTCTCCCCGCTCGCCTACGGCTTCACCGGGTCGACCTGGCAGAAGCTGATGGAGACCGTGCAGGGCGACCTGCGCAAGATCGGCGTCGACCTGCGCATCCAGCTCTTCGACGCGACGGTGGCCTGGGGCAAGCTCGCCACGCAGGAGTTCGACCTGTTCGGCATGTCCTTCCCCTACATCACCGCCGGTGACGCGCTGAACCTCTACTTCCGCTCGGCCAACGCCCCGACGCCGAACCGCATGAACTGGAAGGACGGCGAGACCGACCGCCTGCTGCAGACCGGCATGACCGCCGTCTCCGACGCCGATCGTGCCGCGGCCTATGGCCAGGTGCTCCAGCAGGTGCACGACGCGGCGGTGTGGATCCCGCTCTACCACGAGCCGATGAAGGTGGCGGCGACCTCGCGCCTCGCCCCGTTCAAGGCCCACAACATCTACGGCTGCGGCTTCTACAAGGGCCTCGACCTGCGCTTCACGCGCTGATGTGACGACCTCCGCGGCCGGGCGCCCCACGGTGCCCGGCCGTGTCCTTCGCAGCCGCCGGCCGAACCATAAACGTCCCGAGAGAACGCCCCGATGCCCGTCACCCTCATCAGACATGCCGCCTGGGTCGTCGCCTTCGACGGCCGCAAGCACACCTACATGCAGGGTGCCGACGTCGCCTTCGAGGACGACAAGATCATCCATGTCGGTCCGGGCTTCGCCGGCAAGGCCGACAAGACCATCGACGGTGCGGGCATGCTGGTCATGCCGGGCCTCGTCAACGTCCACTCCCATCCCGCCTCCGAGCCCATGGCGAAGGGCTGGAACGACGAGCTCGGCTCGCCGCGGCTCTACCAGTCGGCGCTCTACGAGTTCATGCCGCTGTTCCGCGCCGATGCCGGCGGCGCCCCGGACATGGAGGCGATCCCCGCCTCGGCCACGGTGGCCTATTCCGAACTGCTGCTCTCCGGCGTCACCACCCTCGTCGACATGTCGGTCGCCTGGGACGGTTGGCTCGACACCTTCGCGGCCTCCGGCCTGCGCGGTGTCCTCTCGCCCATGTACCGCTCGGCCCGCTGGTTCACCAAGAACGGCCACGTCGTCGAATACGAATGGGCCAAGGACGAGGGCATGCCCGCCATGGAGGCGGCGATGAAGGTGCTCGAGAGCGCGGCGAAGCACCCGTCGGGCCGCATGTCCGGCATGGTCTCGCCGAGCCAGATCGACACCTGCACCCCCGGCCTCATCAAGGCGAGCTTCGCCGAGGCGAAGAAGCGCAAGCTGCCCTTCCAGATCCATGCGGCCCAGTCGGTCGTCGAGTTCCACGAGATCACCCGCCGCCACGGCATGACGCCGGTGGAATGGCTCGGTTCGCTGGGCGTGCTCTCCGACCGCTCGCTGATCGGCCACGGCATCTTCATGGACCACCACACGTCCGCCCACTGGCCGCGCCGCGACGACCTGCAGGACCTCGTCGACACCGGCACGACGGTCGCCCATTGCCCGACCGTGTTCCAGCGCCGCGGCATCGCGCTGCAGACCTTCGGCGAATATGTCCGCCGCGGCGTCAACATGGCCATCGGCACCGACACCTATCCGCACAACATGATCGAGGAGATGCGCCACGTCGCCATCATGTCGCGCGTGGTCGGCGAAGACGTCTATGACGTGCGCTCCACCGACGTCTTCAACGCGGCGACCCTCGGCGGCGCCAAGGCGCTGGGACGCAAGGACATCGGCCGCCTCGCCGTCGGCGCCAAGGCCGACATCGTGCTGGTGGACGTCACCCACGCCTCCATGCGGCCGCTGCGCGACCCCGTCCGCTCGATGATCTATTCGGCCGCCGAGCGCGCCATCCGCACCGTCTTCGTCGACGGGCAGAAGGTGGTCGACGGCGGCAAGGTCCTGACCATGGACCTCGACGCGGCTTCAGAGAAGCTGGAGGCGGCCCAGCGCCGCGCCGAGGCCGGCGTCAAGGCGCTCGACTGGGCCAAGCGCGATCACATGAAGATCTCGCCGCTGATGTTCCCTCCGGCGAAGGGGTGAGGTCTGGTCGGGCCGGCGCCCGCGAAGGCCCCACCCGTACCCTCCCCGCTGCGCGGGGAGGGAGACCACGACGTCCCGCACGATCTCGCGCGTCGTGCCTGGCGCAGCCGTCGCCGAAGGGGCGCGACGCCATAGTCCCCCTCTCCTCGCTTCAGCGAGGGGAGGGTGCGGGTGGGGCCTTCATAGGGCGATGAGTTAGCCCCCTCAGCCCCACACCTCGCGCGCCACCTCGACGATCATCTCGAGCTTCCGCCACTGCTCGTCCTCGGCGAGCGTGTTGCCCTCCTCCGTCGAGGCGAAGCCGCACTGGGGCGACAGGCAGAGCTGCTCGATGGGCGCATATTTCGCAGCCTCGTCGATGCGCCTCTTGATGTCGTCCTTCGCCTCCAGCACGCCGGTCTTCGAGGTCACGAGGCCGAGCACCACCGCCTTGCCCTTCGGCAGGAAGCGCAGCGGCTCGAAGCCGCCGGCCCGCTCCGTGTCCCACTCCATGAAATAGGCGTCCACCGGCATGGCGTTGAACAGGAGGTCGGCGATCGGCTCGTAGCCGCCGGAAGCGACGAAGGTGGAGCGGAAATTGCCGCGGCACAGGTGCATGGTGATGGCGAGGTCCTTCGGCCGCCCGCCGATGGCCGCCGTGACCATGTCGGCATAGATGCCGCCCTGCTTGTCGGGATCGTCGCCGCGCTCGGCCAGCATCTTCTTCTGCTCGGGGTCGCAGAGATAGGCGAAGGAGACGTCGTCGAGCTGCAGGTAGCGGCAGCCGGCGTCGTAGAAGGCGTGGACGGCCTTGCGATAGGCCTGGCCGAGGTCCTCGTAATAGTCGGCCATGTCGGGATAGAGGCCCATGTTGATGAGCTTACGCCCGCCGCGATAGTGCAGCATGGAGGGCGAGGGGATGGTCATCTTCGCCGTGCGCGTCGTGTTCGCCTTCAGGAACTTGAAGTGCTCGATGAAGGGATGGGTCGAGAAGTCGATCCGGCCGGTGACGCGCGGCGCCTCCGCCTTGGTCTGCACGCCGGCGAACTGGATGCCCTGGTCGAGCTCCACCCGGCTGACACCGTCCAGCTGCCAGAGGAAGTCGTAGTGCCACCAGGAGCGGCGATACTCGCCGTCGGTGATCGCCTGCAGGCCGATCGCCTCCTGCCGTGCGATCAGCTTCTTGATCTCGGCATCCTCCACCGTCCTCAGGCCGAGGGCGTCGAGCTTGCCGGCGGCATGGTCGGCGCGCGCCGCCTTCAGCGCCTGCGAGCGCAGCAGCGATCCGACCTGGTCGGCGCGATAGGGTCCGGTCTTGCCGGGCAGGACGGGGGCGGGCGTGGTCATGGTGGTCATCGGTCGCGTCTCCCTGGCGGGCCCTCGGCCCGGACCGTCTCGCGGGGGCGGCGGTCTTCTCCCGAGAGGATAGAGCGGAACGCGTGCCTCTGCCACGGGGGCGCGATCGGAAAGCGCGCGGCGGGCATGGATGCAAGTCCAGCTTGCACGGGCTTCCGCCGGCCGCCCCTTGCCCGCGGCGGCCAACGGGCCGATGTCTGGCGGCAAGGAAGCGCGGCCTCCGCCGCGTCATGCGAGAACCGCGCCATGACCCCCGCTCTCACCGGCATCCATCATCTCACCGCCGTCTCGGCCGACGCCCCCGGCAACCACGCCTTCTACACCCGCGTCCTCGGCATGCGCCTCGTCAAGCGCACGGTGAACCAGGACGACACCTCCGCCTATCACCTCTTCTACGGCGACGGCGTCGCCAGCCCGGGTTCCGACATCACCTTCTTCGAATGGCCGGTGGCGCCCGAGCGGCGCGGCACCAACGCCATCATCCGCACGGCGCTGCGCGTCTCCGGCGAGGCGACCATCCGCTGGTGGGCAGCCCGCTTCGCCGAGCAGGGCGTGAAGCACGACCAGCCGGTGGTCCGCGACGGCCGCCTCACCCTCGACTTCGAGGACCCGGAGGGCCAGCGCCTCGCCCTGATCGACGACGGCGGCGCCGGCGAGGCCCATCCCTGGGACGCGAGCCCGGTTCCGGCCGAGCACCAGATCCGCGGCCTCGGCCCCATCACCGCCAGCGTCCCCGTGCTGGAGACCACCGACCTCGTGCTCACCCACGTGCTCGGCATGCGCAAGGTGCGCGACTACACCCTGCCCAGCGCCTCTCCCGTCCATGTCTACGCCATGGGCGAGGGCGGCCCGGCGGCCGAGTATCACGTGGCGGTCGAGCCGCACCTGCCGCAGGCGCGCCAGGGCGCCGGCTCCGTCCACCACGTCGCCTTCCGCACCCCCGACGAGAAGGAATATGCCGGCTGGATCGAGCGGCTGAACGGCATGCGCATTCCAAGCTCCGGGGCGGTGGACCGCTACTATTTCCGCAGCCTCTATTTCCGCGAGCCGAACGGCATCCTCTTCGAGATCGCCACCGACGGCCCGGGGTTCGACGTCGACGAGCCGCTCGCCACCATCGGCGAGAGCCTCGCCCTCCCGCCCTTCCTGGAGCCGAAGCGCGCCGCCATCGAGCGGGGCCTGAAGCCGCTGAACTGACGGCGCCGCGCTTGTCGCGGGCCGGCGGCGGCGCCTAGGATCGCCCCATCGATTCGAGACCCTCGGGGCACTCCATGATCCGCGCCGGCCTGCTCACCGCCATCGCCGCCCTCGGCCTCGCCGCCTGCCAGTCGACGACGGCCGAGACGCCGGCTCCGCAGCCGGTGGCCTCCTCGACCCCCACCTACGTGACGCGGCCCGACTTCCGCCTGCCGGAGGGTTCGGGCTGCGCCGGCGACATCGCGCGCTTCCGCGCGGTGATGGACAACGACCTCGCCACCGGCCATGTCACCCGTGAGGTGCACGGCCGCGTCCTCGCCGATCTGCGCGGGCCGGAAGGCGCCTGCTCGGCCGGCCGCGCCGGCGAGGCGAGCGCCGGCCTCTCCGCCGTCAAGCGGCGCTACGGCTATCCCGGCTGATCGCCGAAAGGCGATCTTGCGGCCTCCGCGCCGCGGTTGAAGGATGAGCCCGCGGATCGCACGATCCGGGAGGCGCCCATGCGCATCGCACTCCTCACCGACATCCACGCCAACCGCGAGGCGCTCGAGGCGACGCTCGCCCATGTGGCGCGCCAGCAGGTCGGCCGCATCGCCGTGCTCGGGGACATCGTCGGCTACGGCGCCGACCCCGTCGCCTGCACCGAGATCGTGATGGACCTCGCCGCGTCGGGCGCCCTGGTCCTTCAGGGCAACCACGACGAGGCGGTTGCGCGCGACGATGCCGACATGAACGCCGACGCCCTGGCGGCTATGGCCTGGACCCGTGGCGTGCTCGGCGAGGCGCATCGCCGTTTCCTGGCAGGCCTGCCGCTCACCGCCCGCGAGGGCGACCTTTTGCTGGTCCATGCGGGGGCCCGCAATCCCGGCCAGTGGCCCTATGTCATGACGCCGCGGGACGCGGAACTCAGCTTCGGCGCCACCGACGCCCGCCTCATCGTCTGCGGCCACACCCATGTGCCGGCGCTGTTCTCCCTCCAGCCGAACCGCACCTGCGTCGCCTTCACGCCGGTTGCCGGCTCTCCCGTCCCGCTCGCCGCCCATCGCCGCTGGCACGTGGTGGTCGGCTCGGTGGGCCAGCCACGCGACGGCATCGCCGCTGCCGCCTATGCCGTGCTTGATCTCGGCCAAGGCGTGCTGGAGCCCCATCGTGTTCCCTATGACCATCCCGCCGCCGCCGCGAAGATTCGCGCCGCGGGGCTGCCGGATCGGTTGGCGAGCCGCCTCGCCCACGGGAGGTGACGAGGCATGCGGCCGCCGCGCATCGAGAAGGGCCTTGTCCTCGACGGCTTCACCCTGGTCGCGCCGCTGAAGCTCGGCGGCATGGCGCAGATCTGGGAGGTGACCCGCGAGGGCGACGATCTCCCCATGGTCATGAAGATCCCGCTCATCCTCGACGGCGACGACCCCACCATGATCGTCGGCTTCGAGATGGAGCAGATGATCCTGCCCCGGCTCTCCGGCCCGCACGTGCCGCGCTTCGTCGCGGCCGGCGACTTCGCCCACCAGCCCCACATCGTCATGGAGCGCATCACCGGCGGCTCGCTCTACGAGCGCATGACCGGCGCGCCCTTCGCGGCGGCTAAGGTCGCTCGGATCGGCCTCGCGGTGGCGCACGCCCTCTGCGACCTGCACCGCCAGGACGTCCTGCATCTCGACGTGAAGCCGGCCAACGTGCTGTTCCGCGAGGATGGGACGGCCGTCATGGTCGACTTCGGCCTCGCCCGTCATCGCCGCCTGCCCGACCTCCTCGCCGAGGAGTTCCGCCTGCCCATCGGCACCGCGCCCTACATGGCTCCCGAGCAGGTGCTGCGGGCCCGCGACGATCCCCGCTCCGACGTCTTCGCCCTCGGCTGCGTCCTCTACGAGATGACGACGGGTCGCCAGCCCTTCGGTGACCCCCGCGGATCGCGCCGCCTGCGCAAGCGCCTCTGGTGGGATCCCTGGCCGCCACGCGCCCTCCGTCCGGACTGTCCGGACTGGCTGCAGGAGATCATCCTGCGCTGCCTCGCCGTCGACCCCGCGGGCCGCTATCCCACCATGGCCCAGCTCGCCTTCGACCTCGCCCATCCCGGCCAGGTGCGGCTCACCGCCGCCGCCTCGCGGATGAGGCGCGACGGCCGCATCGAGCGGCTGCGGCGCTGGTTCAGGGCCGCCGGCGCCGAGCGGCCGCCGCCGCCCGCCCTGGACGGGGACACCGCTGCACCCATCGTCCTCGTCGCGGTCGACCTCGCGGCCGACTACTGCGCGGTCGCCGACGCGGTCCGCGCGATGACGGGGCGCATGCTGACCCTTCTCCCGGGCGCCCGGCTCGCCTGCGTCAACGTCCTCAGGCTCAAGCGGCTCGGCATCGACGACACCACCGACGGCGAGGGCAGGGCGCTCCACGTCGCCCGCCTGATCCAGCTGCGCGCCTGGGCGGCGCCCCTCGGCCTGCCCGCCGAGGCCATCAGCTTCCACGTGCTGGAGAGCACCGATCCGGCGGAGGCGATCGTCACCCATGCCCGCGAGAACCATGTCGACCAGGTCATCATGGGCGCCCGCGGCCAGTCCGGCACGCGGCGCTATCTCGGCAGCGTCTCGGCGCAGGTGACCGCCGAGGCGCCCTGTACGGTGACGGTGGTGCGCGCCGCCGCCTAGGTCGCCGCGCCGCCGGCGAGCCACCATTCGGCATAGGCGAGCTGGAAGGGCGGCATCAGGTCGGGCCGCAGATCGTCATGGCTGCGGACGATGTGGATGTCCGCCAGTTCCGGCTCCGCCTGGCGTGCGAGCCGGGCGAGGATGTGGGCCCTGAGATCCTCCGCCAGGCGAGGCGAGCGCACCACCTTGACGAAGGCGGAGCGCTTCTCGTCCTCGTGCAGCCAGAAATCGGGATCGACGGTCACCTCGTCCGCCGTCAGCCCCGTTTCCTCCGCGAGTTCGCGCACGACGCTGCCTGCGAGGTCGACCCGGCCGTCGACCACGTCGGAGGGGTCGGGTGTGCCGCCGGGGAAATAGATCTTGCCGGCATTGGCGGTATGGGCGCCCATGACTCCCATCAGCATCGCGCCATCGGCGCTGGTGAGGCCGGCCAGGGCGAAGCCGTTGCGGGTCGACCCGTCGGGCTCGCCGTGCCGCATGTAGTGGAGAAACTGCGCAAAGCGCACCTGCCGGTAACGGGCCTCGAAGACCTCGCCCGCGACGGTCCGCTCGGCGATGACCAGCACCTGTCCGTCGAACAGCGCCGGGTTGGCGGCGCTCGCCGTCCGCCAAGCCGCCTCGATGGCTTCCGCATGGGTTTCGGCATAGGCCCAGGGCCCGGATTCGACCGTGGCGCGAATGTGGCGGATGCGGCGGAACCGGGACGTCATGAAGGCGTTGTCCTCGCGAGATGTCCTGCGGCGTCGGATAGCCGGCCAGGGGAGAAGGGTCATTGACCCGTCCTTAAGGCTGGTGGAACCGCAGCTTGGCAAATCGCACGACGGTCACCTATGGTCCACCCCGGGTCGGGGGCCTGCAGGAGGGAATATCCATGTTGAAGAAGCTCACTCTGGTTGGCGCTGCCGCCCTGATGATCGGTGCGTGCACCCCGCGCGAGGAGCGTGCTGCGGCAGGCGGTGCCATCGGTGCCGGCGCCGGCGCGCTGATCGGCGGCCTCGCCACCGGAACGGGTGGTGGCGCTCTCGCGGGTGCCGCGATCGGCGGCGTCGCCGGTGCGGTCATCGGCGCGGAAACGACCCCGCGTCGCCGCTGCTACGTCAACCGCTACGGCGAGCGCATCTGCCGCTATCGTCGCTGAGCCACCGGCTCCGACAGACAGAAGCCCGCCGGCATCGCGCCGGCGGGTTTTTTCATGCGTCCCGTCAGAGGAACAGCCGCCCCTCGGTGAGGATCACGGCGCCGCCGCCGATCGTCACCGCGCTCACCTGCCCGCCCGCCAGCGTCAGGCCGAGGTGGATGCGGCTCGGCCGTCCCATGTCGAAGCCCTGCTCGATGACCACGCCGTGGGTGCCGTCGGCGAGTCCCTCGCGCGCCGCCAGAACGCCGGCAAACGCCGCCGCGGCCGATCCCGTCGCCGGGTCCTCGGCGATGCCGAGGCCGGGCGCGAACATGCGGGCGTGGAAGCCGGCGTCCGGGTCCACCGTCTCGCGGCTATAGGCGAAGATGGCCGGATGGTCGTCGGCGATGGCCGCGAAGGTCTCGGCGAACCAGCGCGTATCGACCCGGATGCGCGCCATGGCCTCGCGCGTCTTCACCGGCACGTAGCAGAAGGAGACGGGCGCGCCGAACCGGCTGGGCCGGTGGCGGTCGAAGCCGATGTCGCGCAGCTCGAGGCCGAGCACGCCGGCGAGCTGCGCCGGATCGGGCGCCGGGCCGAGGTCTGCCGGCATGCGCGGCGCCGCGAACTGCGCCTCGTATCGGCCCTGCGCGTCACGCGTCACGCGGCATGGCACGGGACCCGCCGTCTCGCCGAGGACGAAGGCGGTCTCATCCCCCGGCGCGAGGCCGTCGAGCGCGGCCAGGAGCACCGCCGTCCCCACCGTCGGATGCCCGGCGAAGGGCAGCTCCGCGCCGGGCGTGAAGATGCGGATGTCGGCGCGCCGGCCCGCCGCCGCCTGCGGCAGCACGAAGACCGTCTCCGACAGGTTGAACTCGCCGGCGATCCTCTGCATCGCGGCCGTGTCGAGCCCGCCCGCGTCGAGCACCACCGCCAGCGGATTGCCGGAGAGCGCCTGGTGGGTGAACACGTCGAGCGTATGGAACCGGCGGGAGGGAGCGGGGGCGGTCATGGGCGTCCTCAACCGATCTGTTCCGGGGTGAACAGGGTCGTCGGGCTGACGAACTCGTCCTGCGCCTCGACGGTGAGGATCTCGCGCGATTCCGCCGCCTCGGTCCGCTTCAGGAGGCCGAAGACCGAGGAGGCCGCGCGCGACACCGCGAAGGCCTCGTCGCGGCTGGTGGCGGCATGGACGAAGAACAGCGCGGCGATGGCGTCGCCCGCGCCGTTGACCGAGACCGACAGCCGCGGGGTGCGCACCCGGAACCGCCCGTTGGGGCCGCAGGCGAGGAGGTCGATGGCGTCCGCCGGCGTATCCTCCGTCATCAGGCTGGTGACGAGCACCGTGCGCGGACCCGTGGCGCGGACCGCCTCCACCGCCGCGATAGCCTCCGCGATGGTGGTGATTCGCCGCCCCGAGAGATATTCGAGCTCGAACTGGTTGGGCGTGATGATGTCGGCGGCCGGCACGGCCTTGTCGCGCATGAACTCGGGGATGCCCGGCCGCACGAAGACGCCGCGCCCGACGTCGCCGATCACCGGATCGCAGCAGTAGAGCGCATCCGGATTGAGGGCGCGCACGCGCCGGACCGCCGCCACGATGGCGGAGCCGATGTCCGACGAGCCCATGTAGCCCGACAGCACGCCGTCGCAGCGCCCGAGCACGCCGCGCTCCTCGATGCCTTCCACCAGCTCGTCGATCATCGGGCCGTCATA
>LNFH01000324.1 GCA_001464235.1 Rhizobiales bacterium Ga0077556
TCGGAAACACGGCCGAGGCATTGCCGACATGGCCGTAGGAAACCCAGGACTGGATGGAGAGAATGTTCATGGGGCGCGCTCCGTGGCGCCAGCCTAGCGCGGCCTCGCGGCGCTGCACCAATTCCGTTCGGTGAACTGACGCATCAGCGGTGAACGGGTCAGGCGATCTTCACCCGGCCGCGGGCGATGGCGAGGCCGCCGGTGTCGTAGAAATGGGTCAGCTCGACGATCAGTCCGTCCCGCACACGCATGTGGTCGAGCACCTCGAACGTGCCGGAGCGGCCGTTGTCGAGGAACCGCACCTCCACGGTCCAGCGCACCAGGACGTTGTCGCCCTCGCAGACGATGTCGTCGATGGAATGGGAGAGATACTGGTTCTGGTCGTGGAGGTGTTCGAGGTAGCGCGCGATGTCGTCGCGACCCATCCTCAGGCCGGCGCCGGGACTGAGCGCCGGGTTGCCCACCACCGTCAGCCGCGCGTCCGGGGCGAAATAGGACACGAAGTCGTCGACCGATCCCGCCATGCGCGCGGCGTAGAGCGCGTGGACCGCCTCGGTGATCGCGCGCTGGTGGTTCTTGCGCTCTCCGGTGGGCGAAAGGGGCGTCACCATGCTCAGATTCGACCTGCCAGAACCGCCAGGGACGCGGTATCCATGAATTGCGTCAGTTCGACGATCTCGCCGTTCCGGAAGCGGACGAAATCCGCCGTGTCGAAATCGGCGACAGCGCCTGTCGACGCACTACGCAGGGTGAGCTGGCGTCGGATCACTGCCCGGTCGAATTCTGCGACGACGTCCACGACGAGGCCGTCGACATACTCATAGCGCTGGAAGAGCTGGCGTACGCCCTTGGCGATGGCGGCGCGGCCGCGAAAGGGTCCCGCCTCCGGGACGAGCCGGCTGTCGGCGACGATCCGCATGAAACCGTCTTCGGCGAAACCGGCCGCGAACTGCTCGGCCTGGCCGTTGCGGCGAGCGGCATAGAGCTCCGCAAGCCGCTCCTTCAGATAAGGCAACCCCGAGATGACACGCAGGCTCGGTTGCGACATGAATGTTCCTGACCCCACCTCTAGCCGGAATAGCCCACGTAGTTCCGTTTCCGCCTGTCGCCAAGCCATATCGGCGAACCATGCGTCATGTCTGCTGAGTGGAACATGAACGATGGCCGTATCGCAAGATTGCAGCAAGGCCGACGCATCGGCCGTGACGCTGTCCTGAGGGGGGCAGGACCGGCGGCCGGGGATGCGCAAGGGCGGCCCTTTTTGAGGCCGCCCCCACGCCGGATGGACCGGCCGGAAAGGGGCTATTGCCCGCTCTCCGGTCCGCTTGCCACTCAGTTCTTCGTCTTGTCGACCAGGGCCTTCGCCTTGATCCACGGCATCATGTCGCGCAGCTTGGCGCCGACGTCCTCGATCGGATGGGCCGCCATGCGGGCGCGGGTGGCCTTGAACGAGGTCTGGTTGACCTTGTTCTCCAGCATCCAGTCGCGGGTGAACTTGCCCGACTGGATGTCGGTCAGCACGCGCTTCATCTCGGCCTTGGTCTCGGCGGTGATGATGCGCGGGCCCGTGACGTACTCGCCGTACTCGGCCGTGTTGGAGATCGAGTAGTTCATGTTGGCGATGCCGCCCTCGTAGATGAGGTCGACGATCAGCTTCACCTCGTGGAGGCACTCGAAATAGGCCATCTCCGGAGCGTAGCCGGCTTCCACCAGCGTCTCGTAGCCGGCCTTGATCAGCTCGACGAGGCCGCCGCAGAGCACGACCTGCTCGCCGAAGAGATCGGTCTCGCACTCTTCCTTGAAGGTGGTCTCGATGATGCCGGCGCGGCCGCCGCCATTGGCCGAGGCGTAGGACAGGCCGAGGTCATGGGCGTTGCCCGAGGCGTCCTGGTGGATGGCGATCAGGGTCGGCACGCCGCCGCCGCGCTGGTACTCCGAGCGCACCGTGTGGCCGGGGCCCTTGGGGGCGACCATCAGCACGTCGAGATCCTTGCGGGCCTCGATCAGGTTGAAGTGCACGTTGAGGCCGTGGGCGAACATGATCGCGGCGCCCGGCTTCATGTTGGCATGAAGGTCGTCGCGGTAGATGTCGGCCTGCAGCTCGTCGGGGGTCAGCATCATCATGATGTCGCAGACCTTGGCGGCCTCGGCGGGGGTCATGACGGTGAAGCCGGCGGCCTCGGCCTTGGCGCGGGTGGCGGAACCCGCCTTCAGCGCGATGACCACGTCCTTCACGCCCGAGTCACGCAGGTTCAGCGCATGGGCATGGCCCTGGCTGCCGTAGCCGACGATGCAGACCTTCTTCGACTTGATCAGGTTCAGATCGGCGTCGCGATCGTAATAGACACGCATGGGATGTTCCTTCCTTGGGACTTGGGGTTTGCGTGAGGGGTCAGGCGGCCGCCGGCTTTTGGTCCGTGCGGCCGTAGAGGGTGAGGAACTGGTCGGTGGCAGCCGCCGCGTCACGGGCGATCTCGGCCTTGCCGAGCTTCAGGTCGTCGCCGAGGAGCAGGCGGATCTGCACGTCGCGGCCCGCGAGGCCGAAGAAGGTCCGGAACGCCGCTTCGGTGTCGTCGAAGGCCAGCAGGCCGGCGGCCCGCCCTTCCTCCAGCACGGGCTTCAGCCTGTTGCCGATGGCGAAGCGGCCGTTCTCGAGCACGATCTGGCCGAGATTGCTCTGCTTCGACGCGGCGTGGGAGATCGCCAGGCGGTTCAGGGCGATCGAGGTCGGGCTGGAAATGACCGACAGCCAGTTGGCGGCGAAATCCCGGAGGCTGTCCCGCAGGCTGGACGCGTCGAGCCTCTGGCGGTCGTAGCGGCCGGCGCGCACGCGGGAGGCCTGCCACTGCACGGTCGCGGTCAGCAGGCCGTCGCGGTCGCCGAACCACTTGTAGAGCGTTTCCTTCGAGCAGCTCGCCCGCCGGGCGACGGCCGCCATGGTGAGCTGGCCGCCCTCCTCCTGCATCAGCGCCAGCACCGCGTCCAGCACCGCCGCCTGGCGGGCGGTCGGCTCGGCCGGATCGAGGCCCGGCGTCTCGGGAGCGAGTGTCTTGGCGGCGGAGGTCATGCTTGGCGACAGGCGGGGAAAGGAACCGTACCGTACGTTACGGTTCTCTAGCCGAGCGTGGTGTCCGACGCAAGCGCATCCCGCATCGATCCCGCGACGCATGACGGCACATTCGCGCGATGCGCGAACGGTACCGTCAGTCGGTATCCTTCCAACCCGGGCCGATGATTTCCCAGAGCTTGGCCCGGACGGCCGACAGCAGTTCCGGCGAGGCACGC
Source organism: Rhizobiales bacterium Ga0077556 (assembly GCA_001464235.1). Lineage (GTDB taxonomy): Bacteria > Pseudomonadota > Alphaproteobacteria > Rhizobiales > Phreatobacteraceae > Phreatobacter. The sequence continues at coordinate 3,286 of LNFH01000324.1, forward strand.
CCGGCAAACCGGAAGCCACGCGATGCACGGTGCAGGCTGCGGATCTGGTCGACCAGGACGGCCCCTTCGATATCGGGTTCATCGACCATGACGACCTTGGTCGGCCATGGCCGCGTGTTGCGCGTGATCGGACAAACGACGACGAGATCGGATCGCCGGTTGTACTCGACATCGGAGATGACCAGCGCGGGGCGGGCCCCAGCCTGTTCGCTGCCCTTCGTCGGGTCGAAGTCGACCCAGACGATGTCGCCCGCGTGGATCAGCGGACGCCCGTCATCGCGCGTCATCGACGATCTCGTCTCCGCGATCCCGTCCCCAGTCGACGACATCCGGCCGGCTGTCCGGTCCAAGGCGGTCCATCTCCGCCACCATGTCGGCAAGGCTCATGGACGGATAGCGGGGAGACTTCGGCCGGCGGATGTTCAGCCCGCCCGGCACGGCAAAGATATCCAGTTCATCGCCGGGCTTCAGTTCGATCGTCTCGGCCACGGAACGCGGCACCCGGACGGCAATGCTGTTGCCCCATTGAGCGGCTTTGGCGCGCACGGTCGAACCTCCATCACCCGTCTCGGATATCCGACGTATATCCCACGCGGGACAAGGCGTAAACGTGGACGCAGCCGGCGTGCAGAGGGGCAGGCCGATCAGCCGCCGCCGCAGGCCTTCCTGTACAGCCGGACGGTCTCCGCCATCCCGTGGATGAGGGCGTCGGCGGTCAGCGCATGGCCGATCGACACCTCGGCGATGGCGGGGGCGCGGGCGACGAGCGGGGGCAGGTTGTCGAGGGTGAGGTCGTGGCCGGCATTGACGGCAAGGCCCGCGGCGGTGGCCGCCTCCGTCGTCGCCGCGAGCTTGTCGAGCTCGGCCGCCTGCACGGCCGCGTCGCGCGCATGGCCGTAGGGGCCGGTATAGAGCTCGATCCGGTCCGTGCCGGTGGCCCTGGCCGCGGGAATGAGGGCCGGGTCGGCGTCGAGGAAGATCGACACCCGCATGCCGCCGGCCTTGAGCCGGGCGATGACGCGCTTCAGGAGGTCGGCGTCGCGGTGCACGTCCCAGCCGTGGTCCGAGGTCGCCTGCGCCGGATCGTCCGGCACCAGCGTCACCTGATGGGGCTTCACCTCCTCGCACAGCGCCAGGAACCGCTCGTCCGGATAGCCCTCGACGTTGAACTCGGCTTCGGGGAAGTCCGCACGCAGCAGGCCCGAGAGGTCGAAGACGTCGTGCCGGCGGATGTGCCGCTCGTCCGGCCGCGGATGCACGGTGATGCCAGCCGCACCCGCCTCCAGCGCGATGCGCGCGAGAGCCGTGACGCTCGGCCAGGGCAGGTTGCGCCGGTTGCGCAGCTGCGCGATGGCGTTGACGTTGACGGACAGATGCGTCGGCATGGGCGCGGCTTTCGGGTCGGCTACGAAGGAGCGGAATTGGTCTTCGTGGGTCGCATTGGCATCACGCGAACCGGTTCCCACTTCGCTTGCCAATGCTCCCAGTTCAGCGTCCCTGAGCGCCGTCCGGCAAGGCCGCTTCCTGCATGCCTTCCGCGCCGCGGCTCATGGCGGCGATGCCGGTGCGCGACACCTCGACGAGGCCGACCACGCCCATGAGGCGGATGAAGCGCTCGACCTCCTCCGTCGTCCCCGTCAGTTCGAAGACGAAGGAGTTGAGGGTGGCGTCCAGCGTCCGCGCCCCGAAGGCCCCGGCGAGGCGTAGCGCCTCGACCCGGGCGTCGCCCTTGCCGCGCACCTTGACGAGGCAGAGCTCGCGCTCCAGCGCCGAACCCTGCACGGTCAGGTCCACCACCCGGTGGACGGGCACCAGGCGGTCGAGCTGGGTCTTGATCTGCTCGATCACCTTCTCCGTGCCGGTGGTGACGATGGTGATGCGCGAGACGTGCTTCTCGTGCTCGGTCTCCGAGACCGTCAGGCTCTCGATATTGTAGCCGCGGCCGGAGAACATGCCGGCGATGCGGGCGAGGACGCCGGGCTCGTTGTCGACCAGCACGGCGAGCGTGTGGCGGCGCTCGGCGTGGATGGCGTCGGAGAGGAAATAGGCGGACTGGGACTGGGTCATTGTCTGATCTTTGTGATGAGCGGGAGGTGAGGCGCTGACGCCTCACACCAGCTGCTTGCCCTTGGCGTCGATGATGTCCGAGGTCTGCCCGGCGAAGTCGGGGAGGATCATCTCGTTGTGCGCCTTGCCCGAGGGGATCATGGGGAAGCAGTTCTCTTCCTTCGCCACCAGGCAGTCGAAGATCACCGGGCCGGGATAGTCGAGCATCTCGATGATGGCGGCGTCGAGCTTGGAGGGGTCGTCGCAGCGGATGCCCTTGGCGTGATAGGCCTCGGCGAGCTTGACGAAGTCCGGCAGCGCCGCCGAATAGCTCTCCGAATAGCGCCCGCCGTGCAGCAGCTCCTGCCACTGGCGCACCATGCCCATGTACTCGTTGTTGAGGATGAAGATCTTGACGGGTAAGCGATACTGCGCCGCCGTCGACATCTCCTGCATGTTCATCAGCACCGAGGCCTCGCCCGCGACGCACACGACGAGATCCTTCGGATGGGCGAGCTGCACGCCCACCGCGGCGGGGAGGCCATAGCCCATGGTGCCGAGGCCGCCGGAGGTCATCCACCGGTTCGGCTCGTCGAAGTGGAGATACTGCGCCGCCCACATCTGGTGCTGGCCGACCTCCGTGGTGATGAAGCGCTTGCGCCCCTTGGTCAGCTCCTCCAGCCGCTCGAGGGCATATTGCGGCTTGATGATGCTCTCCGAGTTCGTATAGGCGAGCGATTTCCGCGCCCGCCAGCCCTCGATCTGCAGCCACCAGGCCTTGATCGCCGGCTTGTCGACCTGGCCCGCCACGTCCTTCCACAGCCGCACCATGTCCTCGAGCACGTGGGCGCAGTCGCCGACGATGCCGATGTCCACCTTGACGTTCTTGTTGATGGACGAGGGGTCGATGTCGATGTGGATCTTCTTCGACCCCGGCGAGAAGGCGTCGAGCCGGCCGGTGATGCGGTCGTCGAAGCGCGCGCCGATGTTCACCATCAGGTCGCAGCCGTGCATGGCGAGGTTCGCCTCGTAGGTGCCGTGCATGCCGAGCATGCCCAGCCACTGCGGGTCATGCGCCGGATAGGCGCCGAGGCCCATCAGCGTCGAGGTGATCGGATAGCCGGTGGCGCGGACGAGCTCGCGCAGGAGCTGCGCCGCCTGCGGGCCGGCATTGATGACGCCGCCGCCGGTGTAGAAGACCGGGCGCTTGGCCTTGGCGATCAGCTCCACCGCCGCCTTGATCTTGGAGAGGTCGCCCTTGATCTGCGGCCGGTAGGTCTTGTGCTGGTTGTCGCGCGGCTTCTCGTACTTGCCGCTCTTGAACTGGATGTCCTTGGGGATGTCGATGACGACCGGCCCCGGCCGGCCGTTCTGCGCCACGTAGAAGGCCTCGTGCAGGATGCGCGGCAGGTCCTCGATGTTCTTCACGAGGTAGTTGTGCTTGGTGCAGTGGCGCGTGATGCCGACCGTGTCGGCCTCCTGGAACGCGTCCGAGCCGATGAGATGGGTCGGCACCTGCCCGGTGAAGCAGACGAGCGGGATCGAATCCATCAGCGCGTCGGTGAGGCCGGTGACGGCGTTGGTCGCGCCGGGGCCGGAGGTGACCAGCACCACGCCGACCTTGCCGGAGGAGCGCGCATAGCCTTCCGCCGCATGCACCGCGCCCTGCTCGTGGCGGACGAGGATGTGCTTGACGCTGTCCTGCTGGAAGAGCGCGTCATAGATCGGCAGCACGGCGCCGCCGGGATAGCCGAACAGGGTGTTGACGCCCTGGTCGATCAGGGCCTGCACCACCATTTCGGCGCCGGTCATCTCGCGGGACATGGGTCGGTTTCCTTTTGGGTCGTCTGATGTCGTTGTTGCAGCGAGGCGTTAGGGGACGGGGTCGTTCAGGGCAACAAAAAAGGCCCCGTGAGGGACCTTGTGTTGAGCGCCACCGTTCGGCCGCCGTGTGAGTGATCACACGTCCGTCGATGGCGCCCCGGATACAATAAGGATGAAACGCACGGCGTGCGGCTCCGATTGAGAGAGGCGCGAACCATAGGGGAGGGCGGGGAGGGGTGTCAAGTTATCAGGGTCCGGTATCACGCAGCGGTTGGAACCTTGTAACAGTTGGTGTTCGGCCGTAAATTTTGACGAGAAAATCTATGCCATCAGCCTGTACCTTGAAAACATGCCTTATGGAGCTGACATTTAAGGTGGGCGGGGATGGGTCGATGGTTTGTAAGTCTTTATAACTCG
>LNFH01000325.1 GCA_001464235.1 Rhizobiales bacterium Ga0077556
GCGAGGGGAAAGAGCACGCGCGTCGCCATGGTCATGGGCGGGGCGCCGAGCGAGAAGGCGGCCTCTTCCACGTTGCGGTCGATGCCCTCGATGACGCTCTGCAGGGTCAGCACCATGAAGGGCAGGTTCACCGCAATGATTCCGATGACCACGGCGAGCTCGGTGTACATGATCTCGATGGGCTGGGAGATGACGCCCATCCCCATCAGCGTGGCGTTGACGAAGCCCTTGGAGCCGAAGGCGACCATCCAGCCGGCGGCGCGCACCGCGTTGCCGACGAACAGCGGCAGCACGATCGCCATGACCAGCAGGTTCTTGTAGCGCGACTGGGTGCGCGCCAGCACATAGGCCAGCGGAAAGCCGAAGATCAGGCAGAAGACCGTGCAGGCCACCGCGACGCGGACCGTGCGCCAGAGCACCTGCAGATAGAACGGGTCGGTGAAGAACTTGACGTAGTTGGCGATGGTCAGCGCATCGACCATCAGCTGTCCGGGCACGAAGGCGTTCAGGCTGTAGCGGAAGAGGATCGCGATCGGCACCATGAGGCCGACCGCGACGAAGAGGGTGGCGGGCACGAGAAGGCCCGCCGCCGTGAGGTTGCCGGGCTCGCCGACCGGACGCGTTGAAACTGCCGCCATGGCGAGCCCCCCGGCCTCCGATCAGGCCTTGAAGACCTTGTCCCACCACTCCTTCATCGCCGCGTCGTTCTTGGCGAGGAAGTCGTAGTCGAGGTCCTTCATCTTCTTGCTCTCGTCCTCGGTGAAGCCGATGCGCTTCTGCAGGTCCGGGGCGACGACCGCGTTGGTGACGGTCGGGCCGAAGCCCATGTCGATGGCGAAGTTCTCCTGCGCACCCTTCTCCAGCATGGCGTCCATGTAGGCGTAGGCGCCGGCCTTGTTGGGCGCGTTCTTCGGGATCATGAAGCCGGAGACATAGGCCATGGTGCCCTCGCTCGGCGCCGCCGCCTCGACGGTGATGCCGGCGTTCTGCCACTGCACCGCGCGCGCCTTCCACATCATGCCGATCGAGATTTCCTCGGTCTTCATCGCCTGGGCGAAGGCCTCGTTGGTAGGATAGATGCGGGCGCCGCCGCGCTTCGCGGCGAGGAGAAGCTCCTTGCCCTTTTCCAGCGCGGTCATGTCACCGGCGGCGGCGAGGCCGGCGGCGAGCATGACGAACTGGTACTGGATGTCGATGAAGCCGAGCTTGTTGCCGTATTTCGGATCGAAGCAGTCCTTGTAGGAGGTCGGCGCGGGGGTCACGAGCTTCGGGTTGTAGACCACGACCTTGCCCGAGATGATGTGGCCGACGCCGTAGGGATACTTGGCGATTGGAATGAGGTTGGCGGCGTTCTTGAGCTTGGAATAGTCGATCGGTTCGGCGACCCCCGCGGCGTTCATTTCGAACATCTGGGCCGCGGAAAGTCCCTGGATGTCGGTCGTGCCGCGCGGCAGGCGGCGCTCGGCCACCATCTTGGCGCGGCGCGGGGCGTCGGAGGCCTGGTCCTGGACGACCTCGAAGCCCTTGGACTTCAGGAACGGCTCCTCGACGTTCTTGGCGAGGAGGCGGGCGTAGTCGCCGCCCCAGGTGCCGACGACGACCCGGCCGGCGGCCTGGGCGGAGGCCGGCGAGCCGGCGGCGGCGGGCAGCAGGGCGCCTGCGGCCGCGAGGCCCATGCCCTTCAGCGTGGTGCGCCGGTCGATTGCCTTGGTGAACTTCGTCATGTCGATGTCTCCCTTCTGGATTCCCAGTTGGCGGCGGTGCCGCGGGTTCATGCAGCCTCGCGTGGAAAGACGAGGCAGGCCGAGGCCGGCCAGCCGACCTCGATCGTGTCGCCGACCGCGGGCACGTGCCCGTCGGAGCGGTTGGGGATCTGCACCACCACGTGGTCGGCGGCGTTGAGGCGCACGTGCACGTCCAGCAGCGCACCGAGATAGGAGACGAAGGTGACGGTGCCGGCCGCGTGGTTGTCGAGGCCCTGGGCGGCGGCGCCGAGCGTCAGGCGCTCCGGGCGCAGGGCGACGGTGGCGGGGCCCGCTTCTGCGGCGGCGGGGCAGGAGAGGGTAAGGCCGCCGTCGGAGCGGAAGGCGCCGGGCCCGGTCACGGCGCCGGAGATCATGGTCGAGCGGCCGACGAAATCGGCGACGAAGAGGTCGGCGGGGCGCTCGTAGAGGTCGGACTGGGTGCCGACCTGGCGCACCGCGCCGTCGGACATCACCACCAGCCGGTCGGCCATGGTGAGGGCCTCCTCCTGGTCGTGGGTGACCATGACGGTGGTGAGGCCGAGCTGCTGCTGCAGGGCGCGGATCTCGAGGCGAACCTCGAGGCGCAGCTTGGCGTCGAGGTTGGAGAGCGGCTCGTCGAGGAGGAGGACGTCGGGGCGGATGACCAGGGCGCGGGCGAGGGCCACGCGCTGCTGCTGGCCGCCGGAGAGCTGGCGCGGGTAGCGCTCGCCGAAACCGTCGAGGCGGACGAGGCGGAGGGCCTCCGTGACGCGCGGGCCGATCTCGGCCTTCGGCACCTTGCGCATCTCCAGGCCGAAGGCGACGTTCTCGGCCACCGTCATATGGGGAAACAGCGCGTAGCTCTGGAAGACGAGGCCGGCATTGCGCTTCCAGGGCGGCAGGCTGGTGACGTCGGCCTCACCGATGCGGATCGATCCGCCGCTCGGCGGCACGAAGCCGGCGATCATGCGCAGGGTGGTGGTCTTGCCGCAGCCGGAGGGCCCCAGCAGCACGAGGAACTCGCCGTCCTGGACGTCGAGCGTCACCGAGCGGACCACCGGGTGGTCGCCGTAGCGCTTGGTCAGACCGTCGAGGGAGAGGGAGGCCATGGATCAGACGACTCGGGCAAGTTTCACGTAGCGGTCGGTGATCACCATGGCGACCGCGATGACGAGGATCTGCAGGACCGAGACGGCGGCGACCGTCGGGTCGATCTTCCATTCGAGGTACTGCAGGATGGCGATGGGCAGGGTGATGCGCCCCGGCCCGACGAGGAAGAGGCTCATCTCCAGATTGCCGAAGGAGGTGACGAAGCCGAACAGGGCGCCCGCGACGACGCCGGGCCGGATGGCCGGCAGCGTGACGCGGAAGAAGGTGGTCCACTGGTTGGCGCCGAGGCTCTGGGCGGCCTCCTCCGCCGCGCGGTCGAGGCCGGCAAGGCTCGCGGTGACGAGGCGCACCGTCCAGGGGATCACGAGCAGGGTGTGGCCGGCGACGAGGCCGCCGAGTGAGCCGAGGATCGGCAGGCCGGTGGCGATCTCGGTCTCGATCTGGAAGACGTAGATAGAGGTGCCCATGACGACGCCCGGCACCACCAGCGGCAGCAGCAGGAACTGGTTCACGGCGGCGCTGCCGGTGAACTGCCGGCGGGCGAGGATGAGGCTCGCCGGCACGGCGATCAGGAGGCCGATGGCGGTCGCCGCCACCGCCACCTGCAGGCTGGTGGAAAAGCCGGTGACGAAGTTGCGGTTGGCGGCGATGGCGCCGAACCACTTCAGCGAATAGCCCTCCGGCGGGAAGGAGGGGATTTCCTGGGCGAAGAAGGCGAGCCAGGTGACGAAGATGAGCGGCAGGAGGATGAAGCCGAGCGTCGCCCAGGCGACGCCGTAGAGCGCCAGCCGGCCCCATATGCGCCCGTCCAAGGTCATGCCGGCGATCCCGTCATCGTGGTCCGATCAGGAGAGCTGGTTCTTGTGCATGCGTCCGCCCTGCATGATCAGGGCCAGATGCGCGCCCTGCTTGGTCAGCAGCGACAGATCCTTCAGCGGATTGCCGTCGACGAGCACGGCATCGGCATAGGCGCCGGCCTTCAGCGTGCCGATCTTCCCCTCGCGGCGGCAGAGCTTCGCCGCGTGCATGGTGGTCGAGCGGATCACTTCGATGGCGGGGAGAACGCGGCCGCGGATGACGAATTCCTCGGACTGATGGCGGTGCATCTCGCCGAGGAGGTCGGAGCCGTAGGCCATGGTGAGCTTGGCCTTGTGCATGATCTCCAGCGACTTCATGCCGGCGATCTTCACGGTGTCGACCTTGGCGACCGAGATCGGGTCGAGGCCGAGGGCGGGACCCTCGACGCCGAGATACTCGTAGGTGACGAGCGTCGGGCAGGCGATGGCGCCCTTTTCGGCAGCGAACTTCGCCGTCTTGGACTGGATGAGGTTGCAGTGCTCGAGGCTGTGGACGCCGCATTCCACGGCGCGGCGGATCGCCTCGTCGGTGTAGAGGTGCGCGGCGACATAGGTGCCGGCATTGGTCGCCTCCTCGACGGCGGCGCTGATCTCGTCGCGCGAATAGCCGAGGAAGTGGATGGGGTCGTTCGGCGAGGCGACGCCGCCGTTCGCCATGATCTTGATGAAGTGGGCGCCCTGCTTGATCTCCTCGCGGCAGGCCTGGCGCACGGCGTCGACGCCGTCGGCGAGGCGGCCGAGGGAGCCGAGGGTGCGGGTCCAGGTCTCGGGGTCGCGGCGGTCGTAGCGCGAGCGCGAGTCGCCGTGGCCGCCGGTCTGGGAGAGGGCCTTGCCGGGAATGATGAGGCGGGGGGCCTCGATCAGGCCCTGCTCCTGCGCCTCGACGAGCGGATAGGTGGCCCCGCCGAGGTCGCGCACGGTGGTGAAGCCGCGGTCGAGCATGCCCTTCATGATACGGGCGGCGCGGTAGGCGATGAGCGCGTCGGGCACCAGCGCGTTCTGGCCGATGTTGACCATGGTCGCGATGACGTGGACGTGGCAGTCGATGAGGCCGGGCATGAGCGTGCGCTTGCCGCAGTTCACGACGGTGGCCTTCGAGGCCTTGATCGGCTTGTCGGAGAGTTCCTTGACCTTGTCGCCCTCGACCAGCAGTTCGTAGCCCTCGACGAGTTCGTCGGCGACGGCCGGATCCAGCAGGCGGAAGTTGCGGAACAGGGTCAGGCTCATGGCGGCGTCCTCACGCGGGCAGGCGGTCCGTCGGGCGTTCCCGGCCGCCGGAAGAAGCGGCCGGCGGTGGTGGCTGGAACGACCAGCTTATCCTCATTTTCGCCAGTGGCGCAGTACCGGCGTTCTGTCGGCGCGCATCCGTGCATATTTTATACACGTGCGCAAGATCGCGTCACGGGATCGCGGCGATGCATTCGATCTCGATGTCGAAGGGCGCCGGCCAGGGGTTGATTCCGGCGCTCGTGCGGGCTGGAAAACCGTCGGGAAAGCGCTCGCGGTAAAGGGCGTTGACCGTGCCCATCAGCTTGGGATCGGTGATGAAGACCGTCGTCTTCACCGCCATGGCGAGGGACGAGCCGGCGAAGGCGAGGGTCGCCTCCAGCGCGTCGAGGGCCGCGCGGGTCTGCACCGCGATGTCGCCGCGGACGATGTCGCCGGTGCGGAGGTCGACGGGCGGCATGCCGCAGGTGAAGAGGAGGTCGCCGGCCCGCACGAGGGCGGAGGTGGGCGCGCCGAGGCGGCGGATCGCCTCGGAGATGACGGGAACCTCGATGACCTGACGCTTCATGATCCCTGCCGCCGCTGGCGCCTTCTCACTGAAGCGTCAGCCAACCGCGCCCGCGCCTGTATGGCAAGCGTCAGGCAGCCGCCTCAGACGATGCGCACCTTGCGGTCGCCCCAGTAGCGGTCGCGCAGCACCTTCTTGTAGAGCTTGCCCGTCGGCAGGCGCGGCAGGGCGTCCATGAAGTCGATGGAGCGCGGGCATTTCTGCACCGACAGATGCGCGCGGCAGAAGGCCATGAGTTCGGCGGCGAGCGCCTCGCCCGGCTCGTGGCC
>LNFH01000326.1 GCA_001464235.1 Rhizobiales bacterium Ga0077556
ATGCATCCCGACCAGCCGCCGATCCACTGGGGCGGCGCACTGATGTGGCGCGGCACCAGCCGGGGCCGGCCGATCCGCACCGGCGCCTCCTTCATCGGCCTCGGCACCCACCGCCACCGCGTCGTCGTCTATCCGATCTCGCCGCCCGACGCCGACGGCCTCGCCACCATCAACTGGATCGCCGAGGTGGTGGTCGACAATTCCGAGGGCTGGAAGCAGCGCGGCTGGTTCCGCGAGGTCGGCATCGAGGATTTCGCCCACCATTTCGCCGACTGGCGCTGGGACTGGCTGGACGTCCCCGCCCTGATCCGCGGCGCCGACAAGGTCTACGAGAACCCGATGATCGACCGCGACCCCGTGCCGACCTGGCGGGACGGGCCGGTGGCGCTGCTCGGCGACGCGGCCCACGCCATGTATCCGACGGGTTCCAACGGCGCGAGCCAGGCCATCGTCGACGCCCGCGTCCTCGGTGCGGCCATGGTGGTCCACGGGGTGACCCCGGAAGCGCTCGCCGCCTATGACGACAAGCTCTGCGGGCCGATCTCGCAGGTGGTGCTGCGCAACCGCGGCGCCGGCCCCTTCGGTCTCCTCAACCTCGTCGACGAGCGCTGCGGCGGCACCTTCGACGACATCGACGCCGTCGTTCCCGCCGCCGAGCGCACCGCCTTCATGGCGGGCTACAAGGCCGCCGCCGGCTTTGCCGTCGAGCAGCTCAACGCCGCGGCGCCGACCATCGCGCCGGGCGCGCGGGCCCGCGTCTCCTAGCCGTTCTGGCTGCGCCTGAGCGTCGGCAGGCCGATGCCGGCGGCGTCGAAGCCGCCGTCCACCGCCAGCGTCTGGCCGGTGATGTAGCTGGCGCCGGGGCCGCAGAGATAGACGATGGCGTCCGCCAGTTCCTCCGGCAGGCCGTAGCGGTTGAGCGGGATGGCGTCGTGATAGTCGGCGCGGATCTCCGGCGAATGCACCTTCTTCGCCATGGCGGTGTCGACCGGACCCGGCGCCACCGCATTGACGCGGATGCCGTAGCTGGCCAGTTCCACCGCCATCTGCTTCGTCAGGTGGCCGAGCCCGGCCTTCGACGTGCCGTAGGCGACCCGCAGCGTCGAGGCGCGCAGCGACGAGATCGAGGTGATGTTGACGATGGCCCCGCCGGTCTCGCGCATCAGCGGAACCGCCGCCTTGGTCATGATGAAGGGCCCGGTGAGGTTGACCGCCATCACCTCGCTCCAGGCCTCCAGCGACGTCTCCATCAGCGGGCCGAAATGGGCGATGCCGGCATTGTTGACGAGCGCGTCGAGCCGCCCGAACCGTTCCGCGACGGCGGCGAGCGCCGCGTCGGCATCGGCGGGCTTCGACACGTCCGCCGTCAGGGCGAGAATGCGGTCGGGGGCGCCGAGACTGGCTGCCGCCGCTGCCAGCACGGCGGCGTTGACGTCCAGCATGGCCACCGACCAGCCGTCGGCGAGGAAGCGGGCGGCCGTGGCGAGGCCGATGCCCTGGGCCGCGCCTGTGACGAGCGCGACGCGCTGATGATCCTCACTCATGGGTCCTGTCCGTCCTGCTGCGGGGGCTGGAGAGAGGAGACCTAGCACGCCGCCGCGCGAGCGGTCGCCCCGGCCGTCCGTCCGAGGCCGGCGCCCTATTCCGCCGGCTGCACGGCCGGCTCCGCCGGGGCGGGCGCCGCATGGCTGCGCGACAGCAGGCTGTAGGCGACCGGCACCACGTAGAGGGTGAGCAGCGTGCCGAAGGTCATGCCGCCGACGATGACCCAGCCGATCTGCGAGCGGCTCTCCGCTCCCGCCCCCGTCGCGAGCGCCAGCGGCACCGCGCCGAGCACCATGGCGCCGGTCGTCATCAGGATGGGCCTGAGCCTCAGGATTGCCGCCTCCACCAGCGCCTCGCCCTTCTCGCGGCCTTCCTCGCGCAGCTGGTTGGCGAATTCCACGATGAGGATGCCGTGCTTGGTGATGAGGCCGATGAGCGTGATCAGGCCGATCTGGCTGTAGATGTTGAGCGAGCCGCCGGTGAGGACGAGGGTCGCCAGCGCGCCGGTGATCGACAGCGGCACCGACACCATGATGACGAAGGGATCGACGAAGCTCTCGAACTGGGCCGCCAGCACCAGGTAGATGAAGCCGAGCGCCAGCAGAAAGACCAGCACGATGCTGGCGCCGGTCTGGCGGAATTCGCGGCTCTGCCCGCCATAGTCGATCTGCACGGTGGGCGGCAGCACCTCGGCGGCCGCCGTCTCCAGCGCGGCGAGGGCGTCGCCGAGCGTGTAGCCGGGCGCCGGGGTCGCCGTGATGGTGGCGGCGCGCAGCTGGTTGAAGCGGTTGAGCTCGCGCGGGGCGATGGTTTCGGTCGCCGTAACCACGCTGGAGAGCTGCACCATCTCGCCGCGCGAGGAGCGCACGTAGATGGCGCTGAGCACGTCCGGCGTCGCGCGCTCGGCATCCGCCACCTGCACCATCACGTCGTACTGCTCCCCGTTCTGGGTGAAGCGGGTCACCTGCCGTCCGCCGAGGAGCGATTCCAGCGTCCGTCCGATCACCTCGATGGAGAGGCCGAGGTCGGCGACGCGCTGCCGGTCGATGTCGACACGGATCTGCGGCTTGTTGAGGATGAGGTCGCTGTCGAGATTGGCGAGCGCCGGCGACGCCGCGGCAGCTTCCAGCAGCCGGTCCGAATAGTCCTTCAGCTTCGCGTAGGGCTCCGACGTGCGGATGACGAACTCCACCGGGCTGCCCTGCCGGCCGCCGCCCAGGGCCGGCGGATTGGCCGCAAACATGCGCACGCCCGGGATCTTCGCCAGCTCGCGGTTGATCTCGGTGACGATCTCCTGCTGGGAGCGGTTGCGCTCCTCCCAGGGCTTCAGACGGGCGATGACGATGGCGCGCGTCACGTCGGGAAAGCCGACGATGGTGAAATAGGCCTGCACGTCGGGATGGGCGGCGAGCACCGGCTCGATCCGCCGCGCCTGGTCGGCGGTGAAGCTCAGCGTCGCGCCTTCCGGCGCCGTGCCCTGGGCCCGGATCGACCCTTGGTCCTCGACGGGAGAGAGCTCCGAGCGCAGCAGCGTGAAGGACCAGACGCCGACACCGGCGGACCCCAAGGCGATCAGGATGACGAGCCAGCGGGCGGAGAGGGCCGCCTGCAGCGAGCGGCGGTAGCCGTTGGTCATGGCGACGAAGCCACGCTCCAGGATCATGTAGATCCGCCCGTGGGTCTCCTGCCGGCGCAGCAGCTTGGCGCACATGACCGGGGTCAGCGTCAGGGCGACGAAGCCCGAGACGACCACGGCACCGGCGAGCGTCAGGGCGAACTCGACGAAGAGCTTGCCGATGCGACCCGTCGCGAAGGCCATGGGCGCATAGACCGCCACCAGCGTCAGCGTCATGGCGATCACGGCGAAGGCGATCTCGCGGATGCCGCGCATGGCGGCGGCGACGGGCTCTATACCCTCCTCGATGTGGCGGTAGATGTTCTCCAGCACGACGATGGCGTCGTCCACGACCATGCCGATGGCGAGCACCAGCGACAGAAGCGTCAGCGTGTTCACCGAGAAGCCGAAGACCAGCATCAGCGCGAAGGCGCCGATCAGCGAGATCGGGATGGTGACGAGCGGGATCAACGTCGCGCGGAACGAGCGCAGGAACAGGAGGATGATGAGGACGACCAGCACCACCGCCTCGGCGATGGTAACGTAGACGGCGCTGATCGAGCGGGCGATGAAGACCGAGGAATCAAAGGACAAGGCGAGCCGCATGGCCGGCGGCAGGTCCTCGGAGATCGCCGGCAGCGCGCGGGTGACGCCCGCCGACACGTCCAGCGGATTGGCGGTCGCCTGCTTGACGATGCCGAGCGTCACCGAGGGCACGCCGCCGAACCAGGCCGAACTGCGCTGGTCGCGCGGGCCGATCTCCACCTTCGCCACGTCGCCGAGCCGCACGGTCGCGCCGTTCTGCTCGCGCAGCACGATGGCGCGGAACTGCTGCGGTGTCGTGAGACCCGTCTGGGTCAGGACGGTGAACTCCCGTGACTGGCTCTCGATGAGGCCGGCGGGAATCTCGACGTTCTGGGCGCGCAGCGCCGCCTCCACCTCCTGCACCGTGAGCTGGTAGGAGGCGAGCCGCGCCCGGTCGATCCAGATCCGCATGGCATAGGTGCGCTGGCCCTGGATGCGCACCTCGGAGACGCCGGTGACCGTCTGCAGCCGGTCGACGATGAAGCGGCTGGCGAAATCGGTCAGCTCCAGCGCGCTCAGCCCATCGCCGGTGAGCGACAGGTAGATCACCGGCTGGGCGTCCGCCTCCACCTTGGCGATGATCGGCTCCTCGATCTCGTCGGGCAGGCGCCCGCGCACCCGCGACACGCGGTCCCGGACGTCCGAGGCGGCGACGTCCGGATTGATCTCGGGGCGGAAGCGCACGGAGATGTTGCTGGTCTGCTGGCGGCTCGCCGAGGTGATGATCTCGATGCCCTCGATGCCGGCGATCGAATCCTCCAGCACCTGGGTGACCTGCGTCTCCATGATCTCGGCGCTCGCCCCCTGGTAGGTGGTGCGCACCGAGACGATGGGCTCGTCGATGTTGGGAAACTGCCGCACCGACAGGCGCGAATAGGAGACCGCACCGATCAGCACCACGAGGATGCTGAGCACGGTCGAGAAGACGGGGCGCTGGACGAAGACCGCGAAGGGGTTCATGGCCGGCGCTCCGGCCGCACGGAGGCGGTCGGTCCGGCGCCCGCCGGCGGCGCCGTGGCCGGCGCCGGGGGCGGTTCGATGACGTTCACCGCCGCGCCGTCGCGCAGGCGGATCTGGCCGGCGGTGACGACCATGTCTCCCGCCGCGATGCCCTGCGTGACCTCCACCTTGCCGTCGAACCGCCGGCCGGCGGTGATCGTCACCATGGACGCGCGGCCCTCGCGCACCACGTAGACCGCGAGGTCGCGGCCCGACGCCGAGGCGACGAGCGCCGCCTCGGGAACGACGACCGCATCCTCGCGCACAGCCGTGGTCAGGGAGACGCGGGCGAAGAGACCGGGCCTCAGCGCCCCGTCGGCATTGGGAATGGTCGCCCGCAGCCGCAGCGCCCGGCCCGACGCGTCGATCACGGGGTCGATGGCATAGACCGCGCCGCTGTAGCGCTGGTCGGGGAAGGCGTCGACGCGCACGTCCACCGTCTGGCCGGCCGTCGCCGCGCCGATGAACAGCTCGGGGATCGAGAAGTCGAGCTTGATCGGATCGAGCTGGGTCAGGGTGGTGATCGCCTGCCCGGCCGGCACGATGTTGCCGACGCTGATGCTGCGCAGGCCGACGACGCCCGAGAAGGGGGCGGTCAGGGTCAGCTGCCGCAGCTTCGATTCGGCCGCCGCCACGTTGGCCCGCGCCACCGCGAGCTGCGCCGTCGCCTGCTCGAGGGCGACCTGCGTGCCGGCGCCCCGCTGGACCAGGGTCTGGCTGCGGTCATAGACGTCCTGCGCCAGCGAAAGGTTCGCCTCCGCCTGTCGCAGTTCCGCCGTGGCGATGGTCGCGTCGAGGTCGACGAGCTTGGCACCCGACTCCACCCGTTGGCCCTCGCGGAAATGGAAGGCGACGATGCGCCCGGCGACCTCGGGGGCGATGTTGACCTGCTCGTTGGCCGCCAGCGTGCCGATGGCGTCGACCTGGTCTGCGACGCGCTCGCGCGCCGCGCGCGCCACCTCGACCGGCATGGGGCCGCCGGCGGGACGGCCCGGCCGCGCCGTCTCGGCGGGTCCACCGGCAAGGCCGAGGCGGGCGAGGAAGGCGGGCTGGGTCCACCACAGGCCGGCCGCGACCGCGGCGAGGAGGAACAGGGCGAGAGCGGATCGCCGCAAGGTCGATACGGTCATGAAGTCCTCTCGGTGGGGAGCGTCTGCGCGACCGCATCGGGCGGGAAGGGGTCGCGCCGGCGACGGCCTCGGCCATCGGCGAGCAGGAGGCGTCGGGCGCCCGGCACGGGGTTGTCCGACCCTCTCCAACAGGTGACCGGCGGATGTGTTCCCCCCATGGCGCGCGGCGGCGACATTGCGCCGCAGGACGTCCCGGGCCACCCGGCAGAGCCTCACCTGCGCAGTTGAGCGGCCCGGCGCAAAGGGGCAAGGTCGGGGGCCGATTCCGCGCCGGCCCCGAGGACCCACCGCATTGCCATTCCGCTTCGTCCACACCGCGGACATCCACCTCGATTCGCCCCTGCGATCGCTCGCCCTGCGCAATCCGGCACTGGCGACCCTCATCGGCGATTCCACGCGGCAGGCTCTCGTCGCCATCGTCGACCTGTGCCTCGACCAGAGGGTGGACGCCCTGGTCATCGCCGGCGACCTCTACGACGGCGACCAGACCTCGATGAAGACGGCGCGCTTCCTCGCCACCCAGCTCGGCAGGCTCCACGAGGCGGGGATCGCCGTGTTCAAGGTGCGCGGCAATCACGACGCCCTGTCGAAGATCACCCAGGAGCTGATCCTGCCACCCAGCGTGAAGGTCTTCGGCGGCCGCGGCGAGACGGTGGAGATCGCCGGCAAGGGTGTCGGCATCGCCGTCCACGGCATCAGCTTCTCGCGGCCCCATGCGCCCGAGAGCCTCGTGCCGAAGTTCCGCCAGCCGGTGGCC
Organism: Rhizobiales bacterium Ga0077556; assembly: GCA_001464235.1. Taxonomy (GTDB): domain Bacteria; phylum Pseudomonadota; class Alphaproteobacteria; order Rhizobiales; family Phreatobacteraceae; genus Phreatobacter. Next base: position 6,632 of record LNFH01000326.1, read on the forward strand.
GATGCGGTGAACGTCGCCGTGATGCACACCAGCCTCGCCGGCGCGCCGGGCCACGACGTCTATGCGCCCTGCGCCCTCAATGACCTCCACGGTTCCGGCTTCGACTACTGGGCGCTCGGCCATGTCCATGCGCGGACGCAGCATGCCGGCGCCCGCACCGTGGTCATGCCGGGCATGCCGCAGGGCCGCGACATCAACGAGGCCGGCCTGAAGACGGTCTCGCTCGTCACCGTCGGCGACGACCGCAGCATCACGGTGGAGGAATGGCCGACCAGCATCGCCCAGTTCGAGCGCATCCCCGTCAACCTCACGGGCATCGCCTCCTGGCGGGAGGCGGTGGATGCCATCGAGCAGGCCATCGGCCGCGAGCGCGACCGCACCGAGGCGCCCCACCTCGTCGGCCGACTGATGCTCTCCGGCGCGACGCCGCTCGCCTGGCGGCTGCGGCGCGACCGTGACCTGCTGACGACCGAGATCGAGCACCGCATGGAGTCCGGCGGACGGACCTGGATCGACAAGATCGAGCTGACCGTGGAGACGCCAGCCGCGCCGCGCGATGCCGGCACCGCCGATCCGGTCCGCGAGCTCGCCGACCTCCTGCGCGCCGGGGCGGCCGGCCAGCACGGCCTGCGCGAGGCGGTGCGCGACCTCGTCCGCGAGGTCAGCGACGACCTGCCGGGCGATGCCCGCGCCTTCTCCGGCGGCTCGGAGGAGGAATTCGAGGCCTTCGTGAAGACCCTGCTGGCGGAAGCGGGCGAGGACGTGCTTGCGAGGCTCGAGGCGGACGCCGGGGGCGAGGGCTGATGCGGCTGCAGCGCCTCGACCTCGTCCGCTACGGCCGGTTCACCGACCGCGTCCTCGACTTCGGCGCGAAGCCGGCGGAGGGGCCGGACCTGCACGTCGTCTACGGACCGAACGAGGCGGGCAAGTCCACCTCGCTCAACGGCTATCTCGACGTGCTCTTCGGCATCCAGGAACAGAGCCGCTACGCCTTCCTCCATCCCTACGCATCGATGGAGGTGGGCGCGGCGCTGGAGTTCGACGACGCCGTCCACGAGGTCCGCCGGATCAAGCAGCGCACCCACTCCCTGCGCAACGCCAGGGGCGAGGTGCTGGCCCCCGCGCTGCTGGCGGGCCCGCTCGGCGGCCTCACCCGCGACAGCTACCGCACGATGTTCTCCCTCGACGACGAGACGCTGGAGCTCGGCGGCGAGGCCATCCTGGACAGCCAGGGCGATATCGGCGAGCTGCTCTTTTCCGCCAGCAGCGGCCTCGCCGAACTGTCGCGCAAGCTCGACGCGGTCACGCGGGAAGCCGACGACATCTTCCGCAAGCGGGCGAGCACGACCCGCATCGCCGCCCTGAAACGGCGGCTCGCCGAGCTGAAGACGAAGCGCGACGAGGTCGACGTGCAGGCCTCCGAACATGCCCGGCTGGCGGAGAGCCTCGCGCGCGCGGAAGCATCCTATGCCGGCGCGGCGCGGGACCTCGGCGTCGCACGCGCCCGCGCGGACGAGCTCAGGCGCATCCTCCGCGCGCTGCCCCTGCGCGCGGAACGGGAGAGCCTCCTCGCCGATTTGAGCCCGCTCGGCGACCTGCCGCGCCCGCCCGCGCACTGGTCCGCGGACATGCCCGCGCTGCTCGCGCGCGAGGCAGAGCTCGCCGCCCGCGCGCGCGGGCTCGACGCGCAGATCGCCGCCCTCGCGGAGGCGCTGGACCGGCCGGCTCCCGACGCCGCGCTCCACCGCCTCGGCGACCGCCTCGCCCGCCTCGCCGAGGCCACCGCCCGCTACCGGACCGCCGCCGAGGACCTGCCGAAGCGACGGCGCGCCCTCGCCGACGCCGACCGCGACCTCGCAGCCACCGCCGCCACCCTCGGCCGGCCGGACGAGACCGACCCTGCCGCGCTCGCCGTGCCGGCCGGGCGGGTCGGCCAGTTGCGCGACCTCATCGAAGGGCATTCGGGCGTCGCCGCGGCCGCCGCGAATGCGGAGCGCGAGATGCAGGACGCCCGCGAGGCCCTGGCCCGCGCGGAGGACGACCACCGCCGCCTCGTGGCGGACGGCAGCCTGCTCCCGCCCGAGGGCAGAGCGGCGCTGGAGGCGGCGCTCGCGCCCCTCCGGCAGGGCGACCTGCCGGCGCGTCTCGCCCTGCACGACCGCGAGGTAGAGCGCCAGCGACAGGCGCTGGGACAGGCCCTGGCCGCCCTCGCGCCCTGGACCGGGGATGTGGCCACGCTCGCGCGGCTGCCCGTCCCCGAGCGCGCCGAGATCGCGGCCTGGCGCCGCGCCGCCGGCGAACGCGACGCGGAAGCCGCGCGCTGCCGCCGCCAGATGGAGGTCGTCGCGGCGGAGCGCGACCAGGCGCTCGCGGCCCTCGATGCGCTCCGCTCGGTCGCAGGCCTCGTCGACGACGCCGCGGCGATGGCGTTGAGGGCGGAGCGCGAGGCCGCCTGGACCGCCCATCTCGGCGACCTCCGGCGCGACACCGCGGCCGCCTTCGAGACGGCCATGCGCGCCGCCGACGCCGTGGCCGACGCCCGTGCCGCCTATGCCGACCGCCTCGCCGAAATGCGCACGCTCGCGGTGACCGCGGCGACGCGCAAGGCCGCCGTCCAGCGGGAGGCCGCGGCGCTCGCCGCGGCGCGGCACGCCCTCGACGATCTCCGCGCGCAGATCGAGGCGCGCCATCCCGTCCCGGCGGCGCTGCCCGAGGACGCGCCCCTCGATGCCTGGCTCGACGCAGCCGAGCGCTGGGCCGGCCGGCGCGAGGAGGCGCTCGAGGCTCATCGCCGCCTTCAGGAGGCCGAGACGACCCTCGCCGCCACCCGGGCCGAGGCCGCGACGGCGCGCCGCCACCTCTCGGAAGCGCTCGCCGCCGTCGGCCTGAAACCCGGCGACCTTCCCCTCCCCGCCCTCGCCCAGGCCGCGGAGACGGCGCTGAAGGACGGCGCCGACCGGGCACGGGAGGTCGAGGCGGCGACCGCCGCCGTACGGGAGCGGGCAAGGGACCTCGAGGCCCGGCTGCGCCGTGCGAAGGCGGCGCGCACCGCGATGGACGGGTGGAACGAGGCCTGGGCGGCGGCGCTCGCCGGCACCTGGTTCGCCGATCGCGGCGGCAGCATCGGCGCGGTCCGCGAGATCCTCGATCGCGTCGCGGGTCTGCCCGCCACCGTGAAGGCCCGCGACGACATCGCCCACCGCATCGCCGCCATGGAGGAGGACTGCGCCGGCTTCGTCGCCGAACTCGCGCGGATTCACGGGGCGCTGGGCGAGCCTGCGGGCACCGACGATCCGCTGGCGGCGGCCGAGGCGCTGATGCGCCGCCACGAGGTGGCGCGGGTCGAGCAGCAGATGCAGCGGGACACCGCCGCGAGGCTGGAGGCGCTGCGCGCCGACCGGCAGGCGCTGCTGGCCGACGTCTGGGCCCATGAGGCGGAGCGGGACGCCCGTCTCGCCTTCTTCGGCGTCGACGACCTCGTGGCGGTCGCGGGCTGCCTGCAGGCCTGTGCCCGCCGCGACGACCTCGCCGGCAAGGCCGCGGATCTCGCCCAAAGGATCACCGCCGAATTGCAGGCGGGCGGGCTCGACGAGGCGCTGGAGCGCCTCGACCGCATCGACGCGGAGGCCATCGCCGCCGAGGCGGGCGAACTGGATGCCACCCTGGCGCAGGGCGAGGCGCGGACCCGCGACCTCTATGCCGAGCGCAGCCTCGCCGCCGAGAAGCTCCAGGCGATCGGCGGCGACGATGCCGTCGCCCGTATCGAGGCCGAGCGTCGCGTGGTGCTGCTGGAAATCGAGGATCTCGCGCTGCGCTTCCTGCGCCTGCGCGCCGGGCGCCTGCTGGCGGACCACGCGCTCACCGCCTATCGCGACAGGCACCGCAGCTCGATGATGCAGCGCGCCTCCGAGGCCTTCCGCCTCATCACCCGCGACGCCTATCTCGGCCTGACCACGCGCGCCGACAAGGACCGCGAGGTGCTGATCGCCCTGCCGCGCCAGGGCGGTTCCAAGGCGGCGCAGGACCTGTCGAAGGGCACGCGCTTCCAGCTCTATCTTGCCCTGCGCCTCGCCGGTTACGAGGAGTTCGCGGCCGTCAGGCCCGCGGTCCCCTTCATCGCCGACGACATCATGGAAACCTTCGACGAGATGCGGTCGGAGGAGGCCTTCCGGCTCTTCGGGCGGATGGCGGCCATCGGGCAGGTGATCTACTTCACCCACCACCGCCATCTCTGCGACATCGCGCTGCGCACCGTCCCCGGCGTGCGCATCCATGAACTCGCGCCGTGACGGGGCTCCTCAGCGCGGCCCGAGCGTCGTCACCCAGATGACGCGGGCGACCTGCTGCGTCGGGTTGTCGAACATGTGCGGCACGGCGGGCTCGAGCACATGGGCCTCGTGGTCGAGCCAGAGCCGCAGCTTGCCCGCCAGCACGTAGCCGGCCTTCTCGCCGGTGTGGCGCACGAAGTCGGTGCCGGACGAGCCCCCGGGATTGAGCGTCAGCTCGTAGAACTCGATCTCGCCGGTCTCGGCCGGCGTCAGCGCCTCCTTGACGACGCCGCTGGCGGTCAGGCGCAGCAGCCGGCGGTCGTTCTTGCGCACGATGTAGCGGGCAGGCGAGACGGGCTCGTGATCCTCGAAGAAATAGGAGATCGGCACGCCGAGGGCGATGCTGAGCAGCCGCAGCGTGCGGACGGAGGGCGTCGCCAGCGCCCGTTCGACCTGGCTGATCATGCCGGTCGACAGGCCCGTCCGCTTCGCCACCTCCTGGATCGACAGGCCGGCGCGCTGGCGCATCAGGCGGATGGTCTCGCCGAGGCGCTGGTCGCCGTCGTCGGCGAGCGCCGCGCCGGGAGCCTCCGCCACGGCCGAGGCCTCGGGCACCACCGGCCCCGCCCGCCCTGCACTGCTGCGACCGCTCATGCCAAACTTTCTCCCGTTTGCCCGGACGGCAGGGAGCCTATCCTGCCACGCGGCAATGCAGGGGTGACCTTCTTCCACGGCAGGCGTGACGCGCAGCCCGTGCCATTGACAGCTCTGTTTAGCAGTGTTGAAGTTTGGGCGCGATAATTCAAGACCACTGAACGCCGCGGACGGGGATCCGCCGGGCGCCGGACACCCTCCGGCGGACGGTCGAGCCATGCCGCGCGTCAGCCACGGGGGCGATGATGAGCGACGAAACCGACAGCGTCAAAGCAGTGCGTCCCGCCGCCACCGGCCCCAGCCGCCGTGTCCTGATGGTGCTGGGCGCCGGCGCCGCCGCGGGTCTCGCCGCTCCCGGCACCCTCTTCGCCCAGGGCGCCCGCCCCTCGACGCCGCCCGACCGACCCCGCGGCCAGATCGTCGCGGCCCTGTCGCAGGAGCCGACCGCCTTCAATCCCCTCATGCCCGGCATCGAGGTCGACCAGGCGGTCTGGTGGCAGCTCTTCTCGACGCTCTGGTACATCGACGCCGAGGGCAACTTCGTCCCCGACCTCGCCCGCGAGGTGCCGACGGTGGCCAATGGCGGCCTCTCGGCCGACGGCCTGACCTGGAAGATCAAGCTGCGCAGCGGCGTCACATGGCACGACGGCACGGCCTTCACCGCCGAGGACGTGAAGTACTCCCTGGAGCTGATCAACAACCCGAATTTCCGCGTCCGCAACCGCGTCGGCCACAGCCTCGTCAAGGACATCACCGTCGTCTCGCCCGACGAGATACACTGGCGGATGGAGACGCCCTACTCGCCCTACCTGTCGATCCTGTCGCTGACCTTCCTGGTGCCGAAGCACGTCATGGAGAAGGCGGCGGACCCCAACACCTCGCCGATGAACAACGCGCCCGTCGGCACCGGCCCGTTCCGCTGGGGCTCGCGCACGCCCGGCGACAACATTCTGCTCACCGCCAACACCGCCTATCACGGCAAGGGCCCCTACGTTGAGCGGCTGATCTTCAAGTACATTTCCGACCTGACGGTCCTCTACACCCAGTTCCGCACGGGACAGGTGGACTACACCGGCATCCAGGGCATCCTGCCGAACTTCGTGCGCGAGGCGAAGACCCTGCGCGACCGCACCGTGGTCGTTTCCTCCACCTCCTCGGTGGAGCACATCGCGCCGAACCTCGACTTCGGGCCGCTCGCCGACAAGACGGTGCGCGAGGCCCTCTACATGGCGATCAACAAGAAGGCGATCATCGACGCCCTCAATTACGGCCTGCCGACGCCGACCGAGACCTTCGTGCCGCAGCAGGGCTGGTCGTACCAGCCGGGCCTGCCGGCCCACGTCTTCGATCCGGCAAAGGCCAATGCCCTCCTCGATGCCGCCGGCTGGGCCCGCGGCTCCGACGGCGTGCGCGCCAAGGGCGGCGTGCGCCTCGAGTTCACCAACTCCACCACCTCCGGCAACGCGGTGCGCGAACAGACCCAGCAGCTCCTGATGCAGGACTGGCGCGGCATCGGCGCGGCGATGCGCATCCAGAACATGCCGCCCGCCGTCATGTGGGGCGAGTTCTGGCAGCAGTCGAAGTTCAACTCGGCCCTCGTGTCGGTGAATTTCATGCTCGGCGCGGATCCCGACGTCACCCCGCGCTTCGGCTCGGGCGCCATTCCCGCCAAGGGCGGGCGGGGCTTCAACACCTATCAGTACCAGAACCCCGAGGCCGACAGCCTCCTCGCTCTCGGCGCCCGGCAGTTCGACCTCGCCGAGCGCAAGGCGAGCTACGGCAAGCTGCAGACCATCATCCGCAACGACCTCGCCATCCTGCCGTTGTTCCAGGGCGTCATCGCCGAGGGCATGAAGGCCAATCTCCGCGGCTTCCGCCCCAACGCCAACACCTCCACCAACTGCTGGAACATCCGCGAATGGTACTGGGCCTGACGCGGCGGCGGGCAGGACCCGCCTGACATGGCACGCTACGTCGTCAACCGGCTCGGTCAGGCCGTGCTGCTGCTCTTCATCGTCTCGATGCTGGGCTTCGCCATCCTGCACCTCGCGCCCGGCGGGCCGCTGTCGCAGTTCGCCCTGTCCTCGCAGATGACGCAGGAGGACCTCGACCGCATCACCCGCCAGCTCGGCCTCGACCGGCCGCTGCCGGTGCAATATGCCGACTGGCTCTGGCGCATGCTGCGCGGCGACTGGGGCGTCTCCTACCGCGACGGCGAGCCCGTCCTGAAGATCATCGGCGCCCATCTCGGCGCCACCTTCGAGCTGATGGCGACCGCGACGCTCATCGCCGTGGTGCTGGGCTGCTGGATCGGCATCCTCGGGGCGATCCGCCGCTATTCGATCTTCGACCAGCTCGCCACCGTCGGCGCCATGGTGGCCCTGTCGATCCCGACCTTCTGGTTCGGGCTGATCGCCATCTACGTCTTCTCGGTCAATCTCGGCTGGCTGCCTTCCGGCAACCGCCACACGGTGGGCGAGGAGGGCTCGCTCCTCGACATGCTGCACCACCTGATCGCGCCGGCTCTCGTGCTGGCGCTGGTGGAGACGGCCATGTGGGGCCGCTTCATGCGCTCCTCCATGCTGGACGTCATCAACCAGGACTACATCCGCACGGCCCGCGCCAAGGGCCTGCCCGAATGGCGCATTCTCTCCCAGCACGCCCTGCGCAACGCGCTGCTGCCGATGATCACGGTCGCCGGCCTGCAGTTTCCGACCCTGCTCGGCGGCGCACTGGTGACGGAGACCGTCTTCACCTGGCCCGGCATGGGCCGGCTCTTCCTCGATTCCATCGGCTACCGCGACTATCCCGTGGTGATGGGAATCCTCATGTTCTCGGCCACCATGGTGCTGATCGGCTCACTCATCGCCGACATGCTCTATGCGGTGGTCGATCCGCGCATCCGGGTGGGCTGAGCCATGACCGCCGTCGTCGCCACCGACATGGTCCACCTCACGCCGGCCCGGGCCGCCTGGCAGCGCTTCCGCCGCCATCGTCTCGCCATGGCCGGCGCCGTGATCATCGCCCTGCTGGTCTTCGGCTCGGTCTTCGGGCCCTTCCTGCTGCCCTTCGACGACAAGTTCATCGACATCATGCACCGCTTCGCCCCGCCGCTCTCGGGGGCCCACCTGCTGGGCACGGACGAGCTCGGCCGCGACGTGCTGGCGCGGCTGATGATGGGCGGGCGCGTGTCGCTGACCATCGGCATCATCGCCATGGTCATCGCCATGGCGGTCGGCATCGTCATCGGCACCTTCGCCGGCTTCTACGGCGGCATTTTCGGCGCCGCGCTCATGCGTTTCGTCGACGCGGTGCTCTGCTTCCCGGCGATCTTCCTGCTGCTGGCGCTGGCCGCCCTCATCGAGCCGGGGATCGTCGCCACGACGATCCTGATCTCGGTCACCGCGTGGATGAGCGTCGCCCGCATCGTCGAGGCGCAGGTCCGAGCCCTGCGCGAGCGCGACTTCACCGCCGCGGCCATCGCCTTCGGTTCGTCCAACCTGCGCATCATGTTCAAGGAGCTGGTGCCCAACGCCATGGCGGCCATCGTGGTGGCGGCGACCCTCAACGTCGCCAAGGCGATCCTCCTGGAATCCTATGTCAGCTATCTCGGCTACGGCATCCAGCCGCCCGCCGCGAGCTGGGGCAACATGCTGAACAACGCCCAGATCTACATGACCAGCGCCCCCTGGCTCGCGATTGCGCCGGGCGTCGCCATCACCCTCGCGGTGACCAGCTTCAACTTCCTCGGCGACGGCCTGCGCGACGCGCTCGACCCCCGCCTCGACATCCACTGACCGATCGCCTGCCAGGAGCATCGCCCATGTCACCGCCGCTCGACCGCATCCAGGGTGACGACCGCCTTCCCGAAAGCGCCGACGTCGTGGTCGTCGGCGGCGGCGTCATCGGCGTCTCGGCTGCCTATCACCTGGCGAAGAAGGGCCATTCGGTCGCCCTCGTCGAGAAGGGCCACGTCGGCTGCGAGCAGTCGAGCCGCAACTGGGGCTGGTGCCGCCAGCAGGGCCGCGCCCGCGCCGAGATCCCGCTGGCGCGCGAGGCGCTGCGCCTGTGGGAGGAGATGCAGATCGACGCCGGCCGCGACGCCGGCTTCCGCCGCACCGGCGTGCTGTTCCTCACCAAGAACCCGGCCGAGCTCGCGGCCTGGGAGAAGTGGGCCGAGATCGCCCGCGAGATGCAGGTCCATTCGACCGTGCTGACCCCCGCCGAGGTGCAGGAGCGCCTGCCCGGCAATGCCGACACCTGGGTCGGCGGCCTGCACACGCCGAGCGACGGGCGCGCCGAACCCTCCATGGCCGTGCCGGCGCTCGCCACCGCCGCCCGCAAGCACGGCGTCACCATCCACCAGGGCTGTGCCGCCCGCGGCCTCGAGACGGCGGGCGGCAGGGTCGGTGGCGTCGTCACCGAAAAGGGCACGATCCGCACCTCCTCCGTGCTGCTGGCCGGCGGCGCCTGGTCCTCGCTCTTCTGCCGCCGCCACGGCATTGACCTGCCCGTCGGCCTCGTCAACGCCACCGCCTGCCGCACCACGCCGGCCCCCGAGATCACCGACGGGGCGCTCGGCACCGACTTCTTCTGCATCCGCCG
>LNFH01000327.1 GCA_001464235.1 Rhizobiales bacterium Ga0077556
CGCGCCGCGGTCGGGTTCATGCTGCAGGGCCTGGGGGGCAACCTCGACGTCATCATCCCGCGCGGCGGCAAGAGCCTCGTTGCCCGCGTTCAGGCCGAGGCGCGGGTGCCGGTCTTCGCCCATCTCGACGGCAACTGCCACGTCTACGTCCACGGCGCCGCGCCGCTCGCCATGGCGCGGGAGATCGTCGTCAACGCCAAGATGCGGCGCACCAGCGTCTGCGGCGCGGCGGAGACGCTGCTGGTGGACGAGGCCTGCGCCGGCACGCATCTGCGGCCGCTGGTCGCCGCCCTGCTGGACGCGGGCTGCGAGGTCCGCGGTGACAGCCTGTCCCGTATCGTCGATCCCCGGGTCAAGCCGGCGAGCGAGGAGGACTGGGGCACGGAGTTCAGCGACGCCATCATCGCCGTGAAAGTGGTGAGCGGCCTCGGCGAGGCCATCGCCCATATCGAGCGCTACGGATCGCACCACACCGACGCCATCGTCACCACCGACCAGGCGGCGGCCGACCGGTTCCTCGCCGAGGTCGACAGTGCCATCGTGCTGCACAACGCCTCCACCCAGTTCGCCGACGGCGGCGAGTTCGGCTTCGGCGCCGAGATCGGCATCGCCACGGGCCGCATGCATGCCCGCGGCCCGGTCGGCCTCGAGCAGCTGACGACCTTCAAGTACCGCGTCCGCGGCACGGGACAGACGCGTCCGTGAGGCCTGCCGGCAGCCGTATCGCCTCGCGCCGGCCGCGTGCCGGCCTGCGCCTCGTCATGCCGCCCCATGCGCCGGGCATGAAGATCGGCCTGTTCGGTGGCTCCTTCAACCCGCCGCACGACGCCCACCGGCTGGTGGCGCTCACGGCGCTGAAGCGGCTCGGGCTCGATGCGGTCTGGTGGCTGGTGAGCCCGGGCAATCCGCTGAAGGTCGGCCGCGGGCTTGCGCCGCTCGACGAGCGGATCGCGGCGGCACGCCGGCTCGCCGGCCATCCGCGCATCCACGTCACCGGCATCGAGGCGGCGCTCGGCACCCGCTTCACCTTCGACACCATCGCCCAGCTGAAGGCGCGCTGCCGCGGCGTCCACTTCGTCTGGATCATGGGGGCCGACAACCTCGCCCAGTTCCACCTCTGGCAGAACTGGCGCGGCATCGCCGCCATGCTGCCCATGGCGGTGGTCGACCGGCCCGGCGCGGGCCTGAAGGCGGCGGCCGGCGTCGCGGCGCAGAGCCTGTCCCGCCATCGGCTCAGCGAGGGGGAGGGGCCGCTGCTCGCGACCGCCCCGCCGCCGGCCTGGATCTTCCTGCACGGGATCAAGTCGCCGCTGTCCTCGACGGCGCTGCGCGCAAAAATGCAACTTCACTCAAATTGACTCGATTGGCTTAGCCGCGGTTCAAGACGGTCCCCCTAGTTTGCCGGGCAGTGGTGACTGGGTGGGTGTTGAAGTCATGAACGGCCTGATCTCGAAAAAGGCGGAGCAGCTCCTGTCGAGCGTCGACGTGCTGATCGTCGACGACAACCAGTTCATGCGGAAGGTCGTCCGCAACATCCTGATGAACATCGGGATCAAGACCGTGCACGAGGCCGCCGACGGCCTCGCGGGCCTCGAGCACATCCGCGTCCATGCGCCGGACATCGTCATCCTCGACTGGGAAATGCCGATGCTGAACGGCGCGGAGATGCTGCGCATCGTCCGCAACCCCAAGAGCTTCCCCGTGCCGGACGTGCCGATCATCATGCTCACCTCGCATCTCGAGCGCTGGCGGGTGATGGAGGCGACGCGCCTCGGCGTGCACGAATTCGTCGCCAAGCCGATCTCCGGCAAGGCGCTGCTGGAGCGGATCATCTCGATCATCGTCAAGCCCCGGCCGATGGTGCATCTCGACGGCTATTACGGTCCCGAGCCGCGCAAGCTGCTGGTCGAGCCGCGCCTCCGGGCCCGCGGCATCGTCCCGCCCGCCAACGTCGCCTGACGGCGCGGGAGGGTCGCGGCCGCGCCTCTTGTCAGGCGCCGTCGATCCGGCTTCCCTGTCTCCTTCGAACCGTTCGAAGGAGCCTATTCATGACCGCCGCCACCACCGCACCGGCTGCGCCGGCCCATCCCGCCGGCCTCTCGATGATCGAGAAGCGGCGGATCGAGGCGGAAATCCTCAAGCACGTCTACGACCAGCTGAAGGAGAGCCACGGCGTCGAGGTGGCGCGCTCCACGATCGGCGAGGCGGTGCGTCGTTCGGCGCTCGAACAGGCGGCGCGCTTCGCCGCCCAGTCGCCGGAGGGGCCCTCGCTCCAGGGCTTCATCGACATGCAGCCGCTGTGGACTGCGGAGGGTGCGCTCACGGTGGAGGAGATCGGCCGCACCGAGACGACCTACGCCTTCAACGTGGTGCGCTGCCGCTACTCCGAAATGTACAAGGCCATGGGGCTCGGGGAGATCGGCGCGCTGCTCTCCTGCCAGCGCGACGGCACGTTCTGCGAGGGCTACGACCCGAAGCTCAAGCTCGAACGCACCCAGACCATCATGCAGGGCGCCTCGCACTGCGACTTCCGCTTCACCTACGAGGCCGACAAGCCGGCGGCGTGAGGGGGCGCGGTTTCTGCCGGCGATTGGCTGCCCCTCACCCTCACCCTCTCCCCGCAGGCGGGGAGAGGGGGGACCAGCGTCACGTTTGGTCCGCCAACCGTGGCGCCTGGCATGGCGGGCCTGAGATCAGGCGCGACGTCGAAGTCCCCCTCTCCCCGCAAGCAGGGAGAGGGAAGGGTGAGGGGCCTGATAACAACCTCAAGGGCGACGCATCGCCCGTGCCGCCACCGCTCGCCGTCACCCCCGGCGAGGCCGGAGGCCGAGGGAAGGGGGTCCAGGACGTGCCGGCTCCGGAACCCGGCCATGAGGCCCCGCCCCGCAACCCCTGGATCCCCTTCCCCGCACTTCGCTCGGCCGGGGATGACGGAGGAGCGCCCGGCATCCTTCCCACGCCGGTCAACCTTTCAGCGTGCTGGGAGGGGCGCCGCGTCTTGCCCACCAAGGCGACCACGCACACTGCCGCCATATCCGGGGTGGCGCCGAATCCGCGGCATCGCCATAAGGATCCCATGGCGGAGACGAGTCAGGGCCCCGGGCGGCTGATGGATGAGGGGGCGGCGCCGCTGTGCGGCCGCGTCACGCGGCTGGCGCTGTCGCGCTTCCGCAGCTACCGCGCCGCGACCCTGGAGCCGGAGGCGAAGCTCGTCGCCCTCGTCGGCCAGAACGGCGCCGGCAAGACCAACATCCTCGAGGCCCTGTCCTTCCTCACCCCCGGCCGCGGGCTGAGACGCGCGACGCTGGCGGAAGCGGCCTTCGACCAGGGCGACGGCGGCTGGGCGGTGAGCGCCGTCGTCGAGGGGCCCTATGACGAGGCCCTGCTCGGCACCGGCATCGACGGCGGCGACCCGGACGTGCGCTCGCGCCAGTGCCGCATCGACCGCGCGCCGGTGGGCTCGGCCACCGCCTTCGCCGACCATGTGCGCGTCGTCTGGCTCACCCCCGCCATGGACGGGCTGTTCCTCGGCTCGGCCGGCGAGCGACGGCGCTTCCTCGACCGGCTGGTGCTGGCGGTGGACGCCGAGCACGGCAGCCGCGTCAACGCGCTGGAGCGGTCGCTGCGCTCGCGCAACCGCCTCTTGGAGGAGGTCTCGCCCGACCCCGCCTGGCTCGACGCCGTCGAGCACGAGACGGCGGAACTCGCCGTCGCGGTGGCCGCGGCGCGGGCCGAGGCGGTGCGCCGCCTCGCCGGGCTGATCGCCGCCACCAAGGACCCCGCCTCGCCCTTCCCCTGGGCGCTGCTGGCCCTCGACGGCACGCTGGAGGCGGGTGTGCTGGAGCGCCCCGCCCTCGCCGTGGAGGACGACTACCGCGCCGTGCTGCGCGACAACCGCCACCGCGACCGCGCCGCCGGCCGCACCACGGTCGGCCCGCACCTCACCGACCTCCTCGCCGTGCACGGTCCTTCCGGTGCCCCGGCCGAACGCTGCTCGACCGGCCAGCAGAAGGCCCTGCTCATCGGCCTGGTGCTGGCCCATGCGCGGCTGGTGGCGGAGATGGCGGGGTTCACGCCGGTCGTGCTGCTGGACGAGGTGGCGGCCCATCTCGACCCCGAGCGGCGGGCGGCTCTCTACGACGCGCTGGAGGCGCTCGGTGCGCAGGTGTGGATGACGGGCGCCGACCCGCACGCCTTCGCCGCGCTCGGCGGCCGCGCCGATCTCTTCACCGTCGCTGCGGGCGCCGTCACCCGCGCCTGAGCCCTCAAAACGACGATGCCCGCCAC
>LNFH01000328.1 GCA_001464235.1 Rhizobiales bacterium Ga0077556
CTGCCGATCCGCCGGCCGCAGAGCACCACTCCCGCGAGCGCCGCCTACGCGCACGCGCTGAGCCTGCTCTACCGCCTCGACGAGCGCGACATGGCGCGCGCGATCCTCGCCGACCTCGGCATGCGCGCGAGCGACCACGGCACGCTCAACGCGGCCGCGGAGGTGGCGGCACGGGCGCGTGACGCGCGCGGGGTCGTCACCCTCGGCAAGCTCGCCAACAATCGCGGCCTGCCGTTCGACCTGCACGCCTTCCCGACCCACGGAATCCCGAACTACGCCCATGTCGGGCCGGAGGTCGACCGCGCGGTGGTCTATGCCATCGCCCGGCAGGAATCGACCTTCGACCACCGGGCTGTGAGTCACGCGGGCGCGCGCGGGCTCCTGCAGCTCATGCCCGCCACCGCGCGCGCAACCGCCCGCACCCACGGCCTGCCCTTCGACCAGGGCCGGCTGACCAGCGACCCCGCCTACAATGCGCGCCTCGGCGCGGCGCATCTCGGCGAGCTCGTGGCCGAGTTCAACGGCAGCTACATCCTGACCTTCGTCGCGTACAATGCCGGCCGCTCGCGCGCCCGCGAATGGATCGAGAAATACGGCGACCCGCGCGATCCCCGTGTGGATCCCGTGGACTGGGTCGAGCGCATCCCCTTCACCGAGACGCGGAACTACGTCCAGCGCGTCATGGAGAACGTCCAGGTCTACCGTGCCCGCCTCGGCGGCGGCTCGGCCCTGCGCATCGAGGCGGACCTCCGGCGCGGCCGCCCGAACTGAAGCGGCCGCTGACGTTCAGATTCCGATTCAGGGCCAGTTGCCGAGTCCCGCCAGTAACTTGCGCCGGGCGGCGAAAGTTCTGATTCCGATTCAGCAGGGTCCGTCAGCCCGGCCCGACCGGCGCGGTGACGGCGATCGCAGGTCCGGCCGGAAGCGCGGCGCGATGGGAACCACGAGGACGACCGCGCCCGCACGGCCCCTGGCGGACGCCGTGCGGCACAGGATGTCGGCAGCGGCGGCGCATCATCGGTTGCGGACGGGCAGACAAAACCGTCGCCACACGACCGCCCTCCCCGGTCCGGCATTTCACCTGGGACAGGGCCCGGAGCGCGGCCGGCGCTCACCGGGCCGCCCGAGGCGGATCAGCCGCGCAGGGACTTGCGCAGGGGTTCGCGCTGGAGGGTCGCGGGCTCCATGGCCTGCACCAGCTGGCAGTAGGACGAGCCCGGCAGCGGCGGGGCGAAGACATAGCCCTGGGCGGAGCGGACGCCGCGCCGGCGCAGCGCCTCCACCTGCTCGAAGGTCTCGACCCCCTCGGCGATCACCTCCATGTTGAGGTGCGCGGCGAGGTCGATGAGGCTGTCGACGATGGCGGTCGACTGCCGCTCGGCCCCCAGCGCGTCGATGAAGAGCTTGTCGATCTTCATCACGTCGACCCTGAGCTTCAGGAGGTAGCTCATGCCGCCGTGGCCGGTGCCGCCGTCGTCGAGGGCCACCCTCACCCCCATCTCCTGGAAACGGGCGATGATGGCGCGCGCCGCGTCCATGTCCGGCAGCGGATCGCGCTCGGTCACTTCGAGCAGGACCTGGGAGAGCTGCACGTCGGAGTGGGAGAAGATCGACACGACGTCCCCGACGATCCGCTCGTCGCGGAAATGGGCGGCGCAGAGGTTGAAGCCGCACTTGAGGTCGGGGCGGGACGCATAGGTCGGGCCGAGTTCGGCCGCGGCCTGGCGCATGAGGTCGAGCGTCAGAGGGAAGATGAAGCCCGAGCGCTCCGCCTCGCCGATGAAGGCGCCCGGCGGGATCAGGCGGCCATCGGGCTTGCGCCAGCGGACCAGCACCTCGCAGCCGAGGATCCGACCGGTGTCGAGATCGATCAGCGGCTGGTAGTGCGGAATGAATTCGCCGTTGCGAAGGGCCCGGTACATGTCGGCTACGGGGCCGCGCTCGCGCCAGCCGAACAGGACGAGGCCGGCGAGGCCGATGCCGAAACCGAGCCCGCCGCCGACGGCGGCGCCGACCACCCACCCCTTCTGCTGGCGCCAGGCCCCGGACGAGGCGGCGACCTCCACCCGGACTGGATATTGCGCCGATTGCACCGACGCGGCCACGTCGGGCGTGCCGCCGACCCCGCCCGGGCCGTGCACGGAGACGAGACGGCCGCCCGGCACCAGCTCGATGTCGACGCTCAGGCCGATGTTGGATGCCTGCACCTCGCTGTAGGGCACGAAGAGGCCGACGGCGATGATGCCTCCGGTCATTCCGCCCGACGGCAGGGCCATCGTCATGCGCAGCGCCCGCCCGTGAGGACCGCGCGTGAGGGCGATCGCGAGGGACAGGTTGGGATCGCGGGTGGCGAAGGGCGTCGAGGCGGCGGTGATCTGAACGAGGCTGCCGATGTTGTTGCAGCGGATGCGGCCGTCCGGGCCGATGATGGCGATTTCCTTGAGGACGGGCGATTCGAAGACGAGAACGCTCAGGTGCTCGCGATCGCCGGCGTCACAGGCCTCGATCTGCCGTCCCTGCGCCTCCTTGAGCGACAGCGTGGCGCGCTCGATGGCGTTGTTCATCCGCCCGAGGATCATCTCCGCGGTCTGGGTGACGTGGGACTTCACGCTGCGGTAGAGCCAGGCCTCGGCAGCGAAATAGGCAACCAGCGGCAGGCCGGCGACCAAAAGCGCTGACACCAACCATACCAGGCCTCTGTGCCTCGAGACCGAACGCACGGCCACCCCTTCGCCCGCCACGCAACCGGCGATCAACAGCCGAGATCACGTAAAATTTTCAGCAGTTTAGGGGGCGTCGCTTAATGGTATCTTTCTTGACCCAGCGTCACGGGTTTCTTTCCTGCTCCTGCGCCTCCACCACGGCCAGCGCGGTCATGTTGACGACGCCGCGCGCCGTGACCGAGGCCGTGAGGATATGGGCGGGGCGCGCCTGGCCGACGAGGATCGGCCCCACCGGCAGGGCGTCGGCGAGGACCTTGATCACCTGGAAGGCGATGTTGGCCGCCGACATGTTCGGCATGATGAGGACGTTGGCGACGCCCTGCAGGCGCGATTGGGGGAAGACCCGCTCGCGAAGTTCGGGGAGCAGCGCCGAATCGGCGTGCATCTCGCCCTCCACCTCGAGGCCGGGGGCGCGCTCGCGGATGATCTTCAGGGCCTTCTGCATCTTCACGACCTGATCGTCGTCATGGCTGCCGAAGTCGGAATGAGACACGAGGGCGATCTTCGGCTCGAGCCCGAAGCGGCGGACGTGCTCGGCGGCGGTGCACACCATGTCGGCGAGCTCGTCCGGGCTCGGATCGGCGGTGACGTGGGTGTCGGCGAGGAAGAGCGGCCCCTTGGAGGTGATGAGCAGGGACAGGGCGGCGAGGCCGTTCGAGCCCTCCTTCAGGCCGATGACCTGACGGATGTGGCGCAGATGGGTGGTGAAGCGGCCCTCGACGCCGCAGATCATGGCGTCCGCGTCACCGCGCTCCAGCGCCACCGCGGCGATGGCGGAGTTGGAGGTGCGGATGATGGTGCGCGCCGCGTCGGGCGTCACGCCCTTGCGGCCGGTGCGGTCGTGGTAGGTGGCGACATAGTCGCGGTAACGGGGATCGGACTGGGGGTCGATCAGCTCGAAGTCGACGCCCGGCTTGAGCGACAGGCCGAAGCGCTCCAGCCGCTGCTCGACCACCGCCGGGCGGCCGATGAGCACGGGGAAGGCCAGCCCCTCCTCCACCACCACCTGGGCGGCGCGCAGGATGCGCTCGTCCTCGCCCTCGGCATAGATGACGCGCTTGGGGTTCTGCCGCGCCTTGTCGAAGACCGGCTTCATGAGCAGGCCGGAGCGGAAGACGAAGCGCGACAGCTCCGCCTCGTAGGCCTTGAAGTCGGTGATCGGCCGGGTCGCGACGCCGGTCTCCATGGCGGCGCGGGCGACCGCCGGGGCGATGCGCAGGATGAGGCGCGGATCGAAGGGCGAGGGAATGAGGTTGCCGGCGCCGAAGGTGCCGACCTCGCCGCCATAGGCGCGGGCGACCACGTCGGAGGGCGCCTCGCGGGCAAGACCGGCGATGGCGCGGACGGCGGCGAGCTTCATCGGCTCGTTGATGGCGGTGGCGCCGCAGTCGAGGGCGCCGCGGAAGATGTAGGGGAAGCAGAGGACGTTGTTGACCTGGTTCGGATAGTCCGACCGGCCCGTGCAGATCATGGCGTCGGGTTTGGCGGCGCGCGCCTCCTCCGGCATGATTTCCGGATTGGGATTGGCCAGCGCCATGATCAGCGGCCCGGCCGCCATGCGCTGGACCATGTCGGGCTTCAGAACGCCGGCCGCCGACAGGCCGAGGAAGATGTCGGCATCGCCGATGATGTCGCCGAGGGTGCGGGCGTTGGTGTCCTTGGCATAGACCGCCTTGTAGGGGTCCATGAGCTTCTCGCGGCCCTTGTATACGACGCCCTCGATGTCGGAGACCCAGATGTTTTCGGTCCGGGCGCCGAGCTCGCGCAGCAGGTTGAGGCAGGCGATGGCGGCGGCGCCCGCGCCGGAGGCGACGATCTTCACGTCCTCGATCGACTTGCCCATGAGGGCGAGCGCGTTGGTGACGGCGGCCGCGACGATGATCGCGGTGCCGTGCTGGTCGTCGTGGAAGACGGGAATGGCCATGCGCTCGCGCAGGCGCCGCTCCACCTCGAAACACTCGGGCGCCTTGATGTCCTCGAGATTGATGCCGCCGAAGGTCGGCTCCAGTGCGGCCACCACCTCGACGATGTGATCGACCTCGCGGGCGTCGATCTCGATGTCGAAGACGTCGATGCCGGCCCGCCTTGCCCTCCATGACCGGCTTACCGGCGAGCGGCCCGATGTCGCCGAGGCCGAGGACCGCGGTGCCGTTGGAGACGACGCCGACGAGATTGGCGCGGATGGTGAGTTCCGCAGCCTGGGCGGGGTCGGCCACGATGGCCTCGCAGGCTGCGGCGACGCCGGGCGAATAGGCGAGCGCGAGATCGCGCTGGTTGCCGAGCGGCTTGGTCGCCTGGATTTCGAGCTTACCGGGCCGCGGCAGCCGGTGATAGACGAGGGCGCCGGATTTGAGATCGTCGGTGATCGACTTTGTCATGCCAAGGGTCTCCTCGGCCGGTCATGCGCCGGCCGACCCGCCAGCGTCAATGTCCGGCATTGTCGCGACGGCGGGAAGACCGCGTCGCGGGGCAGCATCCCTGCCGCACGGGAAAAGATGGCACAGGGCGCGTTGGCCGTTGCGGGGCGGCGGCGCTCGGGCTAATCCGGCCTCTTCCAGCGAGACGAGCGCCGTGACCGACACTCCCCACCCGAAGAACGGACTGACCTATGCCGAGGCCGGCGTCGACATCGACGCGGGCAACCGGATGGTCGACATGATCAAGCCGCTGGTGCGGGCGACGGCCCGGCCGGGAGCCGATGCCGAGATCGGCGGCTTCGGCGGGCTGTTCGACCTGAAGGCGGCCGGCTTCAAGGACCCGGTCCTGGTGGCAGCCAACGACGGCGTCGGCACCAAGATCAAGATCGCCATCGAGACGGGCAAGCACGACACGATCGGCATCGACCTCGTCGCCATGTGCGTCAACGACCTCGTGGTGCAGGGTGCCGAGCCGCTGTTCTTCCTCGACTATTTCGCCACCGGCAAGCTGTCGCCGGAGGCGGCCGCCCAGGTGGTCAAGGGCATCGCCCTCGGCTGCCGGCAGGCGGGCTGCGCGCTCATCGGCGGCGAGACCGCGGAGATGCCCGGGCTCTATGCCGACGGCGACTACGACCTCGCGGGCTTCTCGGTGGGCGCCGCCGAGCGCGGCACGCTGCTGCCGCGCAAGGACGTGCAGCCGGGCGACGTGGTGCTCGGCCTGCCCTCCTCCGGCGTCCATTCCAACGGCTATTCGCTGGTGCGCAAGATCGCGGCGGTCTCCGGCCTCGGCTGGGACGCGCCGGCGCCCTTCGACGCCGGACGCAGCCTCGGCGAGGCGCTGCTGGAGCCGACGCGCATCTACGTGAAGAGCATCATGGCGGTGCATCGCGGCACCGGCGCCATCAAGGCGCTGGCGCACATCACCGGCGGCGGCTTCGTCGACAACATTCCGCGGGTGCTGCCGGAGGGGACCGGCGCCGAGATCGACCTCTCGGCGATCGCCGTCCCGAAGGTGTTCGGCTGGCTGGCCGAGGTCGGCGGCCTCGCCCAGGCGGAGATGGTGCGCACCTTCAACTGCGGCATCGGCATGGTGATCGTGGTGTCCGCGGGCGAGGCGGCCCGGGTGAGCGAGGCCTGCGCCCTCGCCGGCGAGAGCGTGGTGACGCTCGGCCGGATCACCGCGGCATCGGCCGAGCCGCGCGTCACCTTCACCGGGGCGCTCGGGCTGTGAGCCGGAAGCGCGTCGCGGTCCTCATCTCGGGGCGCGGGTCCAACATGGCCGCGCTGATCGAGGCGGCGAAGGCTGTGGACTATCCGGCCGAGATCGCGCTCGTCCTGTCGAACGTGCCGGGGGCCGGCGGCCTCGCCGTCGCGGCGGCCGAGGGCATAGCCACCGCGACCGTGGACCATCGCGCCTACGGCCGCGACCGCGAGGCCTTCGAGCGGGCCATGCAGGCGGTGCTGGAGGCGCAGCGGATCGACATCGTCTGCCTCGCCGGCTTCATGCGGATCCTGACGCCCTGGTTCGTCGGTCGGTGGGAGGGGCGGATGATCAACATCCACCCTGCCCTGCTGCCGGCCTACAAGGGGCTCGACACCCATGCGCGGGCCCTCGCCGACGGCGCCACCGAACACGGCGCCACCGTGCATTTCGTGACGCCCGGGATGGACGAGGGCGAGACCATCCTGCAGGAGGCGGTGCCGGTGCTGCCGGGCGACACGGCCGAGAGCCTGGCGCGGCGGGTGCTCGAGGTGGAGCACCGCATCTATCCGCAGGCGCTGCGGATGATCGCGACGGAATACACCCTGCTCTGAGCCTCAGCGGCCGAGCAGCAGGCGCTCGAGATCGGCCGGCTGCTGCTGCGCGAGGAACGACACGGCGAAGCCTTCGGGGAAGTGGCGGCAGACGCGGGCCGGCACGCGGCCGACGGTCAGCAGCGTTCCGATGGGCGGCACGCGGTCGGCGGAGAGCGCCGCGCCCGACACAGACATGTCGAGGACGAGGCAGGAGAGGCAGCGGCCGTCGGCGAAGGTGATCTGGCCGAACGGCTCGCGCGGCACGATGCGCTGATGCTGGCGGAGGTCGCGGGTGTCGTGGGCCTGGTGCTCCTGCATCCAGGCGAGGCGGGCGACGATCCGCTCGCGCTGCCGGGGTGTGAGCATCAGCGTCAGTACGAAGCCGCCGGTCATGACGCGGCCGACGCGGCCGACGAGCTTGCCGAAGCTCGGGATATAGGCGCTGGCACCGTCGCCGAGGCGGGCCTTCGCGGGCGTCGCGAGCATCAGAGAACGGCTCGACATGGTGATGGCGCGGCAGGGGTGTTCGCGGCGGCGTCCGGCCTCGTCCCGCAGGGCGGCGAGCGAGCAGGTGCCGTCGAGGCTCATGATGACGAGCGGGTCGTCGCTCCGCGCGGCAACGGCGACGACCGCAATGTCCGGATCGAACGTCATGGCGGGCAATCAACGCATTCAAATGACTTGATGGAGAGAACCTAGACGATTCCAGCTCAATCAAAAGTAAAAATGCGACCGTTTTTGATTTTTTACCGAATCGATACGCGATGGCCTCTGAATTTTACTAATCGTTCCAGTTCTTACTACTGACGACCGCGCCCCGTGCGGCCGGCGACAGGCTCAGCCGGCGAGGAGGAGCTGTTCGAGGCTGCCCGGCGGCAATTCCTCGAGAAAGGCGACGGCGAACCCTTCCGGGAAATGGCGGCAGACGCGGGCCGGAACCCGTCCGACCACCAGCAGCGTGTTGAGGTCCGGCACGATGTCGGCGGAGAGCGCGGCGCCGGTCACCGACATGTCCATCACGAGGCACGACAGGCAGCTGCCGTCGGCGAAGGTGATCTGCCCGAAGGGCTCGCGCGGCACGATGCGCACGTGCTGGCGGAGGTCGCGGGTGTCGTGGGCCTGGTGGTCCTGCATCCACGCCAGGCGCTTGGCGATCCGCTGCCGCTGGGCCTCGCTCGCCATGAGGCTCATGACGAAGCCGCCGTCGAGCACGCGGATCACGCGGCCGGACAGCTTGCCGAAGCTCGGGATGTAGGCGGTGGCGCCGTCGCCCATGATGGCGCGGGCGGGCGCCGCCAGCATCAGCGCCTGGCTCGACATGTTGATGGCCCGGCAGGGATATTCGCGGCGCTTGCCCGTCTCGTCGCGGTGGGCGGCGAGCTGGCAGGTGCCGGCGAGGCTCATGATGACGCGCGGCTCGGCGCGCCGTTCGACGTGGACGTCGCTCGCGAAGACGGTCTGCATTTTCATGGGCGCATACCCATTGGACGGGGGCTCATCGCATGGCTTGTGCCACGCCCCCGCGAACACGCGTTTAAGACGTTATGAAAACTTGATTCTATTCAGCCGAATATACGGTACGGTCTGTTTTCGTAACGTCAATACCAACGCAATACTTGACGCAGCGTCACCCGTCAGGCCAGACGGATCCAGACCTTGTTGTCGTGGAAGGCGGCGCCGCCGAAGGGCGCCACGGCGTCGGCGCCGGTGAGCATGTTGATGCCGCGCCCGCCCTCGTGGTCGGCGTTGGCCCAGAGCCCCTCGGCGATCAGCGTTCCGGGCCGCGTCTGGTCGGTCACCTTCGCGTGGAGGATCACCGTGCCGCGCGGCGAACCCACCTCGACCTTGGCACCGGCCGCGATGCCGAGCCGGTCGGCATCGACCGGGTTGACCATCACCTCCGGCCGGCCCTCGCGCTTGCGGGAGGACGGGGTCTCGGCGAAGGAGGAATTCAGGTAGCTGCGCGAAGGCGAGGTCGCGAGCTTGAAGGGATAGGTTGCGTCCGGCTCCTCGGTCACAGCCCAGTGGTCGGGCAGCGAGGGCATGGACTCGACCGGCCCCATCGTGCCGATGCTGGCATAGGGGACGTTCGGCCAGTCCGGCTTGAAGCGGAACTTCCTGTCGCCATAGGCGAAGCCGTTGAGGTAGTGCGCCTCCTCGAACTTCGGCTGGACGTCGCGGAAATTGGTGGCCTCGAGCTCGGCGAAGGTGCCCCAGCCCGACTTCTGCAGCGTCCAGTCGATGATCTCGCGCGGCGTCATCTCGAAGCCCGGATGCTCGGCGCCGAGCCGGCCGGCGAGGTCGGTGATGAGCTCGTGGTTGGAGCGGCACTCGCCGGGCGGGTCGATGAGCTTCAGCCCCAGCATGATGTGCTGGTGGCCGCCGCCCTGGTACATGTCGTCGTGCTCCATGAACTGGGTCGCCGGCAGGACGATATCGGCCATCTTCGCCGTGTCGGTCATGAACTGCTCGTGGACCACGGTGAACAGGTCTTCGCGGGCGAAGCCGGCGACGACCTTGCTCTGGTCCGGGGCGACATTGACCGGGTTGGTGTTCTGGATGAGGAGCGCGGTCACGGGCGGGCCCTCGGAGCCGTCGGGCCGGCGCAGGGCCGCGGCCTCGCCGGTGAGGATGGCGCCGATGCGGGACTGGTCGAGGGTGCGCACCGCCGCATCCTTCACGTCCAGCCCCTCGATCAGCGATTTCCGCCAATGATAGATGGCGCCGTTGTTGTGGAAGGCCCCGCCCCCCTCGTATTTCCAGGCGCCGGTGACGGCGGGAATGCAGGAGGCCGCGTGCATGTTCACCGCGCCGTTGCGCTGCCGGCCGAAACCGTAGCCGAGGCGGAAGAAGGTCTTCCTGTTCTCGCCGACCAGCTTCGCGAAGGCCTCGATCTCGGCGACCGTCAGGCCGGTGATGGCGGCGGCCCAGGCCGGGCCGCGGGACTGAAGATGTGATTCCAGTTCCGCCGGTACGTCTGTGAAATCCCTGAGATAATCCCGGTCCGCGAAGCCGTCGCGGAAGAGCACGTGCATGACGGCGCAGGCGAGCGCTGCGTCGGTGCCGGGCTTCAGCACGAGGCCGAGATCGGCCTGCTTCACGGTGTCGGTGCGGTAGATGTCGACGACGACGATCTTGGCGCCGCGCTCCTTCCGCGCCTTCATAGCGTGGGTCATGACGTTGACCTGGGTGGAGACCGGATTGGTGCCCCAGATCACCACCACGTCGGCCTTCGCCATCTCGCGCGGATCGACGCCGGCGAGGCGGCCGGTGCCGGCGATGAAGCCGGACCAGGCCATGTTGGTGCAGATGGTGGAATAGAAGCCGGAGTACTTCTTCACGTGACGCAGGCGGTTGATGCCGTCGCGCTGCACGAAGCCCATGGTCCCGGCATAATAGTACGGCCAGACCGTCTCGGCGCCGTAGCGCTTCTCGGCCTCGAGGAACTTCTCGGCGGTCATCGCCAGAGCCTCGTCCCAGGAGATGCGCTGGTAGGTGCCAGACCCCTTCGGCCCCTTGCGGATCAGCGGGTGGAGGAGCCGGTCGGGGTGGTGGATGCGCTCGGCATAGCGGGCCACCTTGGCGCAGACGACGCCGGCCGTGTAGCTCTGCGCGGGGTCGCCGTGGACGCGGCCGATGGTCTTGCCGTCGATGACCTCCACCTCCAGCGAACAGGCCGAGGGGCAATCGTGGGGACAGGTCGACTTCAGGCGCTGGACGCTGACGGGGGCGTTCATGGCGGCTCCGGTGTGCAATGCAAACTGGAGCCTATCCAAACTGCAGGGTGCGGCGCCAATAAAAAAGGCGGGCCGGAGCCCGCCTTTCCATGCTGTCCGTCGTTAAGCGGCGATCAGGCCGGCAGGATCTCGTTCTGCGAGAAGAACTGGGCGATCTCGATGGCGGCGTTCTCGACCGAGTCCGAGCCATGAACCGAGTTCTCGCCGACGGAGACGGCGTAGAGCTTGCGGATGGTGCCCTCGGCGGCCTGGGCCGGGTTGGTGGCGCCCATGATCTCGCGGTATTTGGCGACGGCGTTCTCGCCCTCCAGCACCTGCACGACGACCGGGGCCGAGACCATGAAGTCGACGAGCTCGCCGAAGAAGGGACGCTCGGAATGGACCGCGTAGAACTTGCGGGCCTCGGGCAGCGACATGCGGATGCGCTTCTGGGCGACGATCTGCAGGCCGGCGGCCTCGATCACCGCGTTCACGGCGCCGGTCAGGTTCCGCTTGGTGGCGTCCGGCTTGATGATGGAGAAGGTGCGCTCGATGGCCATGGATCGTTCCTTGAGGGAATGTGGGGATCAGGTGGCGCGCTTCTAGCAGCGGCCCGTTGCGCCCGCAACGCCCCCTCTCCCGCCTCGACGTGCGGTCGCTGAACGCCACGTGAAGGACGGTCTCAGAACGCGTTCAGCGCCCCCGCCCCATCATCCTCCCATGATCGCGAAACGGAGCGATCCAGCGACTGGAGATGGTCACGATGCGCAGCCTGGTTCTGTCCACCCTCGCAGGCCTCGCCGCCCTGGCGGCCGTGGCCGCCGCGCCGGGCGATGCCCGGGCCCAGGGCGTCGGCATGGCCGGCGTGATGCCGGTGCAGTGGGGTCCGCATCCCGGCTGGGACGGTCCGCGCCGCCACCACGGCCCGCCGCCGGACTGGGGCCATCGCCCGCCGCCGCCGCACTGGGGCCACCGCCCGCCGCCGCCCCCGCCGCACTGGGGCTATCGCCCGCATCGCCCGGCCTATGTCGAGCCGACCTGCTGGCGCGAGCGCCGCTGGGTGGAGACGCCCTGGGGTCGCGAGATCCGCCACGTGAGAATCTGCCGCTAGCCGACCGGTTCACGCGCGGGCCGTCCAACGCCCCACCCGAACCGGCCAGCGCGGGTACGGGCCCGCCATCGGAGCGATCCGGTGGCGGGCTTGCCGCGTTCAGGCCTCCAGGATCTTCGCCTTGAACAGGGCGCCGGCCGCGAAGGCCGCCGCCGTCGGCACGATCAGGAAGAGCCAGACCTGCGACAGGGCTGTGCCGCCGACGAAGAGTGCCGGCCCGAAGGAGCGCGCCGGATTGACGGAGGTGCCGGTCACCGGGATCAGCAGCAGGTGGATGGCGGCGAGCGTCAGGCCGATGGCGAGGCCGGCGACCGCCGGCGACCCCGCCTTGGAGGTGACGCCGAGGATGGTGACGAGGAAGAGGAAGGTGCCGACGAACTCGCCGACGACGGCCGAGGTCACGCCGTAGCCCTTGGCCGCGTCCCAGCCGTTCTGGCCGAGGCCGGCGGCCGTGACGTCCCAACCGCCGGCCTTGCCGCTCAGCGTGACGTAGAGAATGGCCGCACCGACGATGGCGCCGGCGAACTGGGCGGCGACATAGCCCGCGAGGTCCGACGTCGGCATGCGACCGGCGGCCCAGACGCCGATGGAGACCGCCGGGTTCACATGGCAGCCGGAGACCGGACCGATGCCATAGGCCATGGCGACGATGGCGAGGCCGAAGGCGAGCGCGATGGGCAGCGTGGCGAGCGCCGAATAGGGCTGGCCGGCACCGAAGACGGCGCCCTGGCCGCCGAGGGTGACGACGCCACAGCCGATGATGACCAGCGCGGCGGTGCCGAGAAACTCGGCCACGTATTTCTTCATGGATCCCGTCATGGCGCATGCCCTCCCCGGCTGTCGTCCCCGCCTCGATCGCCGGGGATTCGCGGCATCATAACACCGCGGCGAACGGGGACATGCGCAGTCTCCCGGAGCTTGACGGGCGACGCCATCGCCCGGCCCGGCTTGCAATGGCCGGCCGCCTCCTTCAAAAGCCGGCCATGCTGCAGATCAACGACCTGACGGTGCGGGTGGCCGGCCGCGTGCTCATCGACAACGCGTCGGTGACGCTGCCGCCGAATGCGCGCGTCGGCTTCCTCGGCCGCAACGGCACGGGAAAATCGACCCTGTTCAAGGTCATCCAGGGCGAGATGGCCGCCGACGGCGGGTCGTTCAAGCTGCCGGCGCGCGCCCGCCTCGGCGGCGTCGCCCAGGAGGCGCCCGGCGGGCCGCAATCCCTCCTCGACTTCGTGCTCGACGCCGACAAGGAGCGGGCGCGCCTCCTCGCCGAGGCGGAGACGGCGAGCGATCCGCACCGGATCGCCGAGATCCAGACGCGGCTCGTCGACATCGACGCCCATTCCGCCCCCGCCCGCGCGGCGGCGATCCTCGCCGGCCTCGGCTTCGACACGGCGGCGCAGGCGCGGCCCTGTTCGGATTTCTCCGGCGGCTGGCGCATGCGCGTGGCGCTGGCGGCGGTACTCTTCACCGCCCCCGACCTCTTGCTGCTCGACGAGCCGACCAACTATCTCGACCTCGAAGGCACGCTCTGGCTGCAGGACTATCTCGCGGGCTATCCGCACAGCGTCCTGCTGATCAGCCACGACCGCGACCTGCTCGACGCCTCGGTGGAGCACATCCTGCATCTCGACCAGGCGAAGCTGACGCTCTGGAAAGGCTCCTACACGACCTTCGCGAAGTCACGGGCCATCGAGATGGCGGTGCGTGAGAAGGCGGCGAAGAAGCAGGAGGACAAGCGCGCGCACCTGCAGAGCTTCGTCGACCGCTTCCGCGCCAAGGCGACCAAGGCGCGGCAGGCGCAGTCGCGGCTGAAGATGCTGGAGAAGATGGAGGCGGTGACGACCATCGTCGACACCGACGTGCCGCCCTTCGTCATTCCGGAGCCGGCGCGCAAGGCCTCGCCGCCGATCATCACCATGGAGGGCGCCTCGGTCGGCTATGCCGAGGGACAGCCGATTCTCCGGCGCCTCGACCTCCGGATCGACGACGACGACCGCATCGGGCTGCTCGGCGCCAACGGCAACGGCAAGTCGACCTTCCTCAAGCTCATCTCGGACAGGCTGAAGGCCATGTCCGGCCGCATGGTGCGCGCCGACAAGCTGAAGATCGCCTATTTCGCCCAGCACCAGCTCGACGAACTGAGGCCGGCGGAGAGCGTCTACCAGCACCTGAGGCGGCTGATGCCCGACGACCCGGAGGCGAAGGTGCGCGCCGCCTGCGCCCGCTCGGGCTTTTCCGGCGAGCGCTCGGACACGAAGGTCTCGTCGCTCTCGGGCGGCGAGAAGGCGCGCCTCCTCTTCGCCCTGGCGGTGTTCGAGGGGCCGCACCTCCTCATTCTCGACGAGCCGACCAACCACCTCGACATCGACAGCCGCGCCGCCCTGGTGGAGGCGCTGAACGGCTATTCGGGCGCCGTGCTGATCGTCTCGCACGACCGGCACCTCCTCGAATCGACGGTGGACCGGCTGTGGCTGGTGCGCGACGGGACGGTAAAGCCCTTCGACGGCGATCTCGACGACTACCGCAAGATCGTGCTGTCGGGGGCGGCGGCGCCGGCCGACAAGGCCGAAAGGGCCGCGCGGACGGCCGAGCCGAAGCCGCCAGCGCCGACGCGCAGCGAGACCAAGGCGCTGGCGAAGAAGGTCGCCGAGATCGAGGCGGCGATGGAGAAGCTGCGCGCGGACATCGACAAGATCGACCGCATCCTCGCCCAGCCCGGCTACTTCGAGGCGCACCCCGACAGCGCGGCCCAGGCGGCGAAGACGCGTGCCTTGCGCGAGAAGCAGCTCGCCGAGGCGGAAGAAGCCTGGCTCGAGGCGAGTGGGGAGCTCGAGGCGGCGGGGTGAGGCGCGGCCTCAGTTCTCCTTGATCGTCTTGCGCCACCTGGCCCTGAGCACGCTCGGGCGCTCGGGATAGCGCTCGTCGAGGAATTCGGCGGAGGCGATGCGATCGGTGCGGAAGGAGCGGAAGTCGCGGCGCAGCTCGCACCAGGCGATGAGGTGGCGGACGCTGTCGAAATAGCCGACCGCCACCGGCCAGAGGATGCGCTGGGTCGCCCTGCCCTGCTCGTCGCTGTAGCCGAGCGAAATCTTCTTGCCCTCGTGGATCCAGCCGCGGACGCGGGCGAGGTCGATGCGGTCCTCGGTCGGCTCCCAGGCGGGACCGGTGCGCGAGACCGGGTCGAGGGCGACGTCGCGCAGCTTCTCCGGCACGATGGCGGCGAGCTTGGCGATGAGGTCGGCGGCGGCGCGCGAGAGCGCGGGATCGCCGCGCGACTGCACCCAGCGGGCGCCGAGGGCGGCGGCCTCGATCTCGTCGGATGTGAGCATCAGCGGCGGCAGGTCAAACCCGCCCTCCAGCACGTAGCCGAGGCCCGCCTCGCCGCGGATCGGCACGCGCTGGCCGATGAGCGTGGAGATATCGCGGTAGATGGTGCGCTTGGACGTCTCGAGCTCCGAGGCGATGGCCTCGGCGGTGAGCGGCCGGCGCGAGCGGCGCAGGATCTGGATGATCTGGAAGAGTCGGTCTGAAGGTCTCATGGCGACATCCTGCCGCAGCGCTGCTGACATCGTTATGACAGCAGGCTGGCAACAGAGCCAGCCTCAGCGGCGGAACCGGCGCGACCAGGCGTAGACGAGGACGACGGCGAGACCGACGGCCGAGACCGACAGGCCGATCATGACCGGGACGTAGCCGACGGCGCCGATGGCGAGGCTCGCGGGGAGCGCGATGACGGTCATGGCGGCGAAGAAGGTGGCGTTGAACACCGCCATGGGCGTGGCGCGCTGCTCGGGCGGGGTGCCGTCGCAGATCCAGGCCGACAGCACCGGAAAGCCGATGGAATGGCCGAGGCCGAAGACGAAGCCGGCGACGACCACCCCTGTGATCGACTGGGAGAGGGCGACGAGGACGAGTCCGGCGGCGAGCAGCATGGCACCGCCGGCGACCACGGCGCGGCGGTCGACGTTCTCGATCAGGGCGAGGCCGCCGAAGCGCACCGCGAAGATGGAGATGGTGAAGGCGGTGAAGAAGGCCCCGACGATGATGCCGCGCTCGACCAGGAAGGGCGCCGCATAGGCGCTGATGAAGCCGAACATGTAGCCGTAGACGACGGCGGCGAGCAGCGGCAGCCAGATGCGTGGGTTCCCGAGGAGGCCGGCGATGCCGCCCACCGGTCCCTCCGTCCGGTCCACCGGGCGGATGGTCCACAGGAGCGGCAGGCCGAGCACGGCGGGAATGGCGCCGGCGATGAAGTAACCGTTGGGTCCGAAGGCGTGATAGAGCACCTCCGCCAGGATCGGCCCGAAGGCGTAGGGCAGAGGCGCCATGGCCGAGAGCAGGCCGAAGAGCCGGACGAAGCGCTCGCGGGTGAGCCGCGTCGAGCCGTAGGTCATCACCGGCGCGTGGAACAGCGCGAAGCCGGTGCCCTGGATGAGGCGCGAGGCGAGCGAGCCGAGGAAGGTCTCGTGGGTGAAATAGAGACTGATGAAGCCGAGCGTGGTGAGCACCGCGCCGATGCGCACCGTCTGCAGGATGCCGATGCGGTTGGCGAGCGGGCCCGAGAAGAGGCTCATCAGCACCAGCGGGATGCCGTAGACGGCGATGAGCAGGCCGATGTCGCGGTGCGGGAAGCCCGCCTCCTCCCAGACCACCGCCAGCAGCACGGACTGCTGGTTGGTCATGGCGGTGAGGAAGATGATGGCCGCGAGGCGCCAGAATTCGGACCTGGCGGCGAGATCGACGAATCCGCGGGGAGGCTCGGCCGCAGGCAGGGCGTTCACGCCCGCTTCCCCCAGCGGCCGTTCTCGTCCTGCTGCCAGTAGGTGCAGGCATGGCCGGCGGACTTCGCCGCCTTCCAGCTCAGGCGGGCCTGGTCGAGGGCGTCGGGATCGTTGCCGTCGAACATCAGCACGATGCGCTCATAGGCCGCCATGTCGGCCGGCAGCGCCGCCCCGTCCACGAGGAAGCGGACGGTGGCGCCGTTGACGCGGTCGGGCCCCGACGTCAGCAGCACGGGCTGCAGGGCGGCATCGGCCTCGCGGTCGGTGCCATGGGGCAGGAAGCTCTCGTCCGCATAGGTCCAGAGCAGGGCGTCGAGCGCCTCGACCCTCTCGGGTGAGGCCGCTTCGACGGCGACCTTCCAGCCGCGTTCCACCGATTTTTCGAGCAGCACCGGCAAGACCCTCTCGAGCGGCTGGTTCTGCAAATGGTAGAACAGGATGTCGGTCACGAGTTCCGTCGTTTTTGCATGGCTCCGGGCGATCAGCGCTCGTAGCCGTCGGCGACGAACCTGTCGAGCAGCCTGACGCCCCAGCCGGAGCCCCAGCTGCGGTTGATGTCGCCCTTGTTGGAGTTCATCGCCGTGCCGGCGACGTCGAGATGGGCCCAGGGCACGTCGCCGACGAAGCGCTGGAGGAACTGCGCCGCGGTGATCGAACCACCATAGCGGCCGCCGGTGTTCTTCATGTCGGCGAACTGGCTGTCGATGAGCTTGTCGTACTCGGCCGAGAGCGGCATGCGCCAGACCTTCTCGCCGGTGGTCAGGCCCGCCTCCGTCAGCCCCTTCGCCACGTCGTCGTTGTTGGAGAAGAGGCCGGCATTCTCCTGGCCGAGGGCGACGATGATGGCGCCGGTGAGGGTCGCGAGATTGACCATGGCCTTCGGCTTGAACCGGTCCTTGGCGTACCAGAGCACGTCGGCGAGGACGAGCCGGCCCTCGGCGTCGGTGTTGATCATCTCGATGGTCTGGCCGGACATGGAGGTGAGGATGTCGCCGGGCCGGTAGGAGTTGCCGTCGGGCATGTTCTCGACGAGGCCGATGAGACCGACGACGTTCGCGCGCGCCTTGCGGGCGGCCAGCGCATGCATGGCGCCGACTACGGCGGCGGCGCCGCCCATGTCGCCCTTCATGTCCTGCATGCCCTCGCCCGGCTTCAGCGAGATGCCGCCGGAATCGAAGCAGACGCCTTTGCCGACGAGGCAGACAGGCGCCTCCCCGTCCTTGCCGCCGTCCCAGCGCATCACCACGACGTGGCTGTCGCGGGCCGAGCCCTGCCCGACGGCGAGCAGCGCGCCCATGCCGAGCTTCTTCAGGTCCTTTTCGTTCAGCACCTCGACGTCGACGCCGAGGCGGGCGAGATCGCCGGCACGCTTGGCGAATTCGGTGGGGAAGAGGACGTTCGGCGGCTCGTTGACGAGATCGCGGGCGAGATCGACGCCGTCGGCGACGGCCTCGCGCGCCTTGAAGGCCTTGCGGGCGGCCTTCTCGTCCGCGACCAGAAGGGTGACGGAGCGCTTGCGGCTGCCGGTGTCGCCGTCCTTCTTCTTCGTCTTGTAGCGGTCGAAGCTGTAGAAGCGCAGGCGCAGGCCGAGCGCGAGATCGGCCGCCTCGTCGGCGCTCAGCGGGCCCGAGGCGGTGGCGAGGACGACGCTCGCCTCGGTGGCGGCATCGGGCAGGCGGGCGCAGATGGCCCCGCCCAACTTGATCACGTCGAGTTCCTTCCAGTCGGCGGACTTGCCGATGCCGGCGGCGATCAGGCGCGAGGCCCCGAGGCCCTCGGGCGCGATGATGTCGAGGAAGCTGCCCGACTTGCCCTTGAAGCCGTCCTGGGCTGCGGCGCGCCCGAAAAGGGCACCGGCCGAAGACGGTAGGGAGGCCGCCTCGGGCAGGGCCATGTCGTCGCCGACGAGGCAGACCAGAAGCCCCGTGACGGAGGCGGAGAGCGGCGCGAAGCTGATCTTGAGGGTATCGGACATGGAGCCAACTTGCTGTGGATGAGAATCGGGCGCAATGCCCTGATGGATCACACTAA
>LNFH01000329.1 GCA_001464235.1 Rhizobiales bacterium Ga0077556
CGCCGCCGCACGTCGTTCATTCACGGCTGTCTATATGTGCGGCGGACCCGACGGAAGCGTTGACTTGCCCCAATCGCAGAGGCGTGATGCCGCGTGATGACCCACGACGGCAGTGCAGCATGACCTTCAACAGCCTCACCGACATTCCCGGCCTCAAGGTGGGCCACGCCACCGACATCGCCCGCGGCACCGGCACCACGGCGATCGTCTTCGACAGGCCCGCCACCTGCGCCGTCGACGTGCGCGGCGGCGCGCCGGGCAGCCGCGACACCGAGTTCCTGCGCCCCGACAAGACCGTGCAGGCGGTGGACGCCGTGGTGCTCTCCGGCGGCTCGGCCTTCGGCCTCGACGCCTGCGGCGGGGTCAGCGCCTGGCTCGCCGAGAACGGCCGGGGCTTCCCCATCGGCTCCATGCTGGTGCCGATCGTGCCCGGCGCCATCGTCTTCGACCTCCTCTCCGGCGGAGACAAGGCCTGGG
Source organism: Rhizobiales bacterium Ga0077556 (assembly GCA_001464235.1). Lineage (GTDB taxonomy): Bacteria > Pseudomonadota > Alphaproteobacteria > Rhizobiales > Phreatobacteraceae > Phreatobacter. The sequence goes on from LNFH01000329.1 coordinate 478, forward strand.
GCCGGTTCTCGCCCTATCGCGACCTCGGCTACCAGGCGGCGGCCGCCGCCACCGCGGATCCCGTCCCCCTCGGCACAGTCGGCGCCGGCACCGGCGCCACCACCGCCGACCTCAAGGGCGGCGTCGGCTCGGCCTCGGCCGTCTCCGCCTCGGGCCACCGGGTCGGAGCCATCGTCATCGTCAACGCGGTCGGCAGCGCCACCATCGGCGCCTCGGGCCGTTTCTGGGCCGCGACGGACGAGGTCGGCGGCGAGTTCGGCGGCCGCGGCCTGCCCTACCCCTGGCCGGCGGACGCCCATGCGCTGAAGCTGAAGGGCGCGCGTCCCGAGAACACAACCATCGCCCTCGTCGTCACCGACGCCGTGCTCGACAAGGGCCAGACGACCCATCTCGCCGTCATGGCGCAGGACGGGCTCGGCCGCGCCATCCGGCCGATCCATACCCCCCTCGACGGCGACACGGTCTTCGCCGCGGCCACGGGCGCCGTTACCGTCGCCGACTATGCCCGCGACATGGCGGCCATCGGCTTCACCGCCGCCTCGGTGCTGGCGCGCGCCTGCGCCCGCGCCGTCTACGAGGCGGAGGCCCTGCCCTTCCCCGGCGCCCTGCCCTCCTGGAGACAGGTTTACGGCGGCCGCTGACAGCCGCGACTTTACCGCCGCTTCACCACGCGGAAAGCCGGCCCTCGCTTCTCGTCGTCGCCTGTGTCTTCTTCGGCCCCGGACGGGGTGGACACCAGGAGGTGCCGCCCATGGTGAGCACGACAGGCCCCAGCGCCGCAGGGATCGATACGTCCCGGCGTGCGGATGAATATCGCCGCGCCGAAGAGGCGCGCCGGGCGGAAGAAGCCCGCCTCGCCGAGGAAACCGCCAGGCGCGAGGAGGAGGTCGCCACCTCGACCGCTGCCGCCCGAACCGAGGAGCCGGCCGTCGTCTACGACAGCCGCATCGCCGAGATGCGCCGCGCCGCCGAGGCTGCGGAGCGGCAGCCCCCCCGATCCCCCAATGCCGCCGCGGTCATGCCTTCGGCCCGCATGTTCGACATCACCGTCTGAAGCGGCGTTCACCGCCTCTTCACCATGTCCGGACGGATGGCGCGCGGGGTCGTAACGACACTGCCCCGCGCCCCGAAGCACGGGCGTCACTCACCGGACGTGTCGCCCCATGATCGAGATGGTCAACGGCTATCCCTGCGCCGACTGCACGGACGTCAGCAACGCCAAGCGCGGGCTCGATCCCGAGAACCCGACCCGCGATCCGGTGAAGCAGGAACAGCTCGACAGGAAGGCCGGCCGCGTGCCGGAGCCCGCCGTGACCTTCGGGGAAAGCCTCGCCGAACGGATCCGCGCCGGGGAAGCGGCACTCCCTTCGTCCCCGGGTGCCGCGGCGTTCCAGCCCGCCGCCCGGCTCCTCGACGTCACCGTCTGACGGCGCTCACCAGCGGTCGATGCGGTAGGGTGACAGATCCAGCGGCTGCGGCGCGCCCTGCATGGCGATCGCGAGCGCCTTGCCGGTGGCCGGTCCCAGCGTGAAGCCCCAGTGGCCGTGGCCGAAGGCGAACCACAGGCCCTCGTGACGCGGCGCCGCCCCGACGACCGGGCGCGAATCCGGCGTCGCCGGCCGCCGCCCCATCCAGGGCTCCGCCTCCACCGGCTCGCCGAGGTCGAACAGGTCCTTGGCCGAGCGGAAGGCGCGATCCACCTGCACCGGCGTCGCCGGCGCGTCGGGCAGCGCAATCTCGACGCCGGTGGTCAGCCGGATGCCCTGTTCCATCGGACAGAGCACGTAGCCGACGTCCTCGTCGCAGACCTGACGGTTGAGGAAGGCGTTGCCGGCGGGCTTGTAGTGGCGGTGATAGCCGCGCTTGGCCGAGAGCGGCACGGAATAGCCGAACTTCGCCACCAGCGCCTTGGACCAGATGCCGAGCGCCACCACCACCTGCCGGGCGGTGACCGGGCCGTCATGGGTCTGCACCCGGTAGCCGCCCTCGACCTTCTCCACCGTCATGGCGTCGCCGATGGCGAAGCGGCCGCCGGCCTTCACGAAGGCCTCGGCATAGGCCTTGGTCACGCCGCCAGGGCTCGACACGGTGTCGGCGCCCTTGCACCAGATGGAGCCGGCGAAGGCGCCCTTCAGGTGCGGCTCGAGCTCCAGCGTCTCGTCGTGAGTGAGCTTGACGTTGTCGATGCCGAATTCGCGCGACAGGGCGAGGCGGCGATCCTGCGCGGCGAGGCTCTCGGGACGGCGATAGAGCTCCAGCCAGCCCGTCTGGCGGAAGAAGCGCTCGGCGCCCGCCACCGCCATCAGTTCGCGATGGGTCTCCACCGCCTGGGCGAAGAAGGGCCGCATGACCCGCGCCGTCTCCTCGAGCTTGGCCGGCGCGGACCAGCGCCAGTAGTCGAACATCCACCGCGCGACCTTCGGCAGCGCGCCGATGTGGTAATGCGAGGCGGTCTGGCGGTTCAGCGCGTGCTGGAACAGCGTCGGCACGTCGCGCGGCATCGCCACCGGATAGAGATTGCCGCCGTCGATGACGCCGGAATTACCGTAGCTCGTCTCCTCGCCCGGCTGGCGCCGGTCGACGAGCACCACGTTGAGCCCGCGCATGCGCGCATGGAGCGCGGTCGAGACGCCGACCATGCCGGCGCCGAGAACGATTACGTCGTGAATGTCGGTCATTGATCCGTCGCCGCGGGCATCACATGTCTGGGGGCGGCGCAACATTGCCGGGGAGCCCGCCCCACCGCAAGCGATGGCAGACCCTCGTTGCCCGCGCACCTTGCCGCATGCTACCGGGCGCCTCGGCCCTCCTGCGAGACCCCGCCATGACCAGCCCCATTCTCATCGCCCCCTCCGTTCTCGCCGCGGATTTCGCCAGGCTCGGCGACGAGGTGCGCGCCGTGGATGCGGCGGGTGCCGACTGGATCCATCTCGACGTGATGGACGGCCATTTCGTGCCGAACATCACCTTCGGCCCCGACGTGGTGAAGGCGCTGCGCCCGCATTCGGCCAAGGTCTTCGACGTCCACCTGATGATCGCGCCCGCGGACCCCTATCTCGAGGCCTTCGCCAAGGCCGGCGCCGACCTCATCACCGTCCATGCCGAGGCCGGCCCCCACCTCCACCGCTCGCTGCAGGCGATCCGGGCCCTCGGCAAGAAGGCCGGCGTGGCGCTGAACCCTGGGACGCCCGCGAGCACCATCGCCCATGTGCTCGACCTTCTCGACCTCGTGCTGGTCATGACCGTCAATCCCGGCTTCGGCGGCCAAGCCTTCATCGGGTCGCAGGTCGAGAAGATCGCCGAAATCCGGCAGATGGTGGCGGGCCGTGACATCGTCATCGAGGTGGACGGCGGCGTGACGCCGGAGACCGCCCCGCTGGTCGCCGCCGCCGGCGCGACCGTGCTGGTCGCCGGCTCCGCCGTGTTCAAGGGCGGCCCGGCCCGGTACGGCACCGCCATCGGCGCCATCCGCTCGGCGGCCGAGACCGCCCGCGGCACCATGGTGTGAGTTTTCGGGGCCGTGGCACCGCCTTCACCTCTCCCCGCCGGGGAGAGGTGAAGCGGCGGCGCTCCTCACCGCCACCCCCGGGTGATCCAGTCTCCCCCCGACCGCTCTATCCCCGCTCCAGGATCCGCGCCGTCACATCCGCCAGCGGAAAGGCCGGGCCCGGATCCACCTTGCGGCGCGGCGCGATGTCCTCGTGGCCGAGCACCGAGGCAAAGCCGTAGACGGCCCTGAGCGCCCGGCCGATCGCCACCACCGCCGCCACCTGCGCCGCCGGATAGGCGTGCCAGCCGGCCTCCACGCTTTCATGCCGGTGGCGGGCGACGACCACCTCCCCGTCGGGCACGGCATCCCCCGTCCAGGTCCGCCAGCGCCCGCCCGCACCTTTCGAGAGCCGGCCGGCATTGACCATCTCGATGCCGATCGACTGGCTGTTGAGGCCGCTCACCCCCTGCCAAGTGCTCTGCCCGCAATGCCAGCAGGTGCGGTCGAAGGCCATCATCTGCGTCACCGCGCCGTCCCGGTCGAGCACCAGATGGGCCGAGGCCTTGGCCTTCGGGTCCAGGAACCAGCCCACCGCCGAGGGCGCCGTGAGCCCGGCCGTGTAGTGCAGGATGAGATGGCGCGGCTTCATCGCCCGCCCCCCGTGAGGGGACTGCCTGAAGGCGACGGGCCGCCCGTCGAGACACAGCCTGTGATTCACCACCGAGAAGGACATGGACATCCTCGCAAATCCCGGGCCGGCCACCCCGGCCGGCTCTTCTTCGCGAAGGATCGCCCCGCCCCGTCCGGTGGGGATAAGCGCGGTGCCATTCAGGAGGCGTCAACCGGGTTCGGGCTAGTCTCGGGCCATGGCGAATCGCAGCGCAGCTCTCGACCGTGATGCGGCGGAACCCGCCCGCAAGGCGCCCGCCCGTCCCCGGCGAAAGCCGGCGGCGAAGTCTGCGCGCGCCCCCTCTCCCCGCCCCGCGACGCCCCGCGTCTGGATGCGGGCGCTGCGCGCCGGGCTCCTGGTGACGGCGGTCGCCTTCGTCGCTGCGGCGGTCGTGACGCTGATGGCGGGCCACGCGCCCTCCTGGCGCAGCCTGTCGGTCGTCTGTCTGCAATCCTTGCCGCTGCTGCCGGGCATGGCGCTGCTCTGGTGGGGGCTGGAACGGCTTCGCGCCCGCTACGCCGCCCCGCCGCTCGCCCTCTGGATCGGCCTCGCCTTCGTCGGCACGCTCCTCGTCATGCTCGTGGCGCCGGGCCTCGTCTTCGCGGTCCACTCCCGCTCCCTCGCCTTCGCCGAGGACCACGACGGCGACATGTCCGTCCTCCACCACCTCGTCGGCGCCGCCGGCGCGCTCTACCTCTACGTCACCACCGCCTTCCGCCTGTGGTGGCCCTGGGGCGCCGCCCTGCCCGCGCTCGCAGCCTTCCTGTTCTGGCGCTGGCACCGGCGCTGAGCGCCGGCCGATTGCCGCTCCCGCCCAACCCTGCTAAGCCGCGCGCATCCGAGACACCGCCGAGGCCCGTCCCATGATCCCGCGCTATTCCCGCGCCGAAATGACCGCCATCTGGGACCCGCAGACCAAATTCCGCATCTGGTTCGAGATCGAGGCCCACGCCTGCGACGCCCTCGCCGAGCTCGGCGTCATTCCGAAGGAATCCGCCGCCAACATCTGGGCGCGGGCCAAGGACGTCACCTTCGACGTCGCGCGCATCGACGCCATCGAGCGCGAGGTGAAGCACGACGTCATCGCCTTCCTCACCCACCTCGCCGAGTTCATCGGCCCGGACTCGCGTTTCGTCCACCAGGGCATGACCTCGTCGGACGTGCTCGACACCTGCTTCAACGTCCAGCTCGTGCGCGCCTCCGACCTCCTCATCGCCGACGTGAAGGCCCTGCTCGCCGCCCTCAAGCGCCGCGCCTTCGAACACAAGATGACGCCGACCATCGGCCGCTCCCACGGCATCCACGCCGAGCCGACCACCTTCGGCGTCAAGCTCGCCCAGGCCTATGCCGAGTTCGACCGCTGCCTCGCCCGCCTCGAGGCGGCCCGCGAGGAGGTCCGCACCTGCGCCATCTCGGGCGCCGTCGGCACCTTCGCGCAGATCGACCCGCGGGTGGAGGAGCATGTCGCCAAGGCCATGGGGCTGAAGGTCGAGCCGGTCTCGACGCAGGTCATCCCGCGCGATCGCCACGCCATGTTCTTCGCCACCCTCGGCGTGGTGGCCTCCTGCATCGAACGCCTCGCCACCGAGATCCGCCACCTGCAGCGCACCGAGGTGCTGGAGGCCGAGGAGTTCTTCTCCGAGGGCCAGAAGGGCTCCTCGGCCATGCCGCACAAGCGCAATCCGGTGCTGACCGAGAACCTCACGGGTCTCGCCCGCCTCGTCCGCGGCATGGCCCTGCCGGCCATGGAGAACGTCGCCCTCTGGCACGAGCGCGACATCTCGCACTCCTCCGTCGAGCGCATGATCGGCCCCGACGCCACCGTGACCCTCGACTTCGCGCTCGTCCGCCTCACCGGCGTCGTCGACAAGCTGCTGGTCTATCCCGCCCAGATGCAGAAGAACCTCGACCGCCTCGGCGGCCTCGTCCATTCGCAGCGCGTCCTGCTCGCCCTCACCCAGAAGGGCGTCAGTCGCGAGGATTCCTACCGGCTGGTCCAGCGCAACGCCATGCCGGTCTGGCGCGGCGAGGGCGAGTTCCTGACCCTGCTGAAGGCCGACCCGGAAGTGCGCGCGGCGCTGTCGGAGGCCGAGCTCGAGGAGAAGTTCGACCTCGGCTATCACCTGAAGCACGTCGACACGATCTTCCGCCGGGTTTTCGGGGAAGCGTGACGGAAAACGGCGAGGCGTGATACTATCCAGCCAGACTGGATAGGACTAGGCTCGTGACCACCATCGGCATCTTTGAAGCCAAGCAGAGACTGTCGGAACTCGTCGACCGCGTGGAGCGCGGCGAGGAGATTCGCATCACGCGCAACGGCAAGCATGTCGTCAGGCTGGTGCCCGACCGCGACGACGCCGCCAATCCGGGTATCGAAGCCCTCGAACGCATCCGCGCCCGCCTGTCGCAACCCGGCGTGCTCAAGGGGGGCGACGTGACGGTCGACGAGATCCTGTCCTGGCGCGACGACGGCCGGCGATGACGGCGGTCGTCCTCGACGCCTCCTGCATGCTCGCGGCCTTCCTGCCGGACGAAATGGTCGGTGGAGCGGCCGACCTCGTGGTCCGCGCCCTGACGGAGGGGGCCGTCGTGCCGGCCATCTGGCGTCTCGAGGTCGTCAACGGCGCGCTGCAGGCACACCGTCGCGGCCGGTTCGACAGCGAGGTGCTCGCCGCGCTTCTGATGGATTTCGCCAAGGTCGCGGTCTCGGTCGACCAGGACGGCGCGGCGTCTCCGTGGGGCGGCGTGGCGGATCTGGCGCGCCGGCACCATCTGTCCGCCTACGACGCCAGCTATCTCGAGCTGGCCCGTCGCCGTGGCCTTCCCCTCGCCACCCTCGATGCGAAACTGCGCCGGGCCGCCGGCCACGAATCCGTGGAAGTTCTCTGACCCATGCGCACCGCCGACGCCGACATCCTCATCGTTCCCGGCTACACGAACTCCGCCGAGGATCACTGGCAGTCCCGCTGGGAGGCGAAGCTCCCGACGGCGCGGCGCGTCCATCTCGGCGACTGGCACAAGCCGGACAAGGCCCGCTGGGTCGACAATCTCGCCACCGCCGTCGCCTCCTGCTCGCGGCCCGTCATCCTCGTCGGCCATTCGCTGGGCGTGGTGACCATCGCCCATGCCGCGCCGCTCTTTCCCCAGGGGCTCGTCGCGGGCGGCTTCCTGGTGGGCTTGCCCGACATCGAGGAGCACCCGGACATTCCCGAGATCGAGCGGCATTTCGCCCCGATCCCGCGCGATCCCCTGCCCTTCCCCTCGGTGCTGGTGGCGAGCCGCACCGACCCGCACTGCTCGTACGAACGGGCCGAGGACTTCGGCTATGCCTGGGGCGCGGCGGTGGCGGATGCGGGAGACGCCGGCCACATCAACGCTGCCTCCGGCCATGGTCCCTGGCCGGAGGGGCTGATGCGCTTCGCGGGGTTCCTGAAGGCGCTGGGGTGAGGCCGGGCGCCGGGCGCCCGGGCCCGGCAGAACGTCGCCATCAGACTTAGAGACGACGGGCGGGTCGGCGTGAGGGAGCCCGATGGCCGGGCCGAGCCCGGCCATCGATCGCGACGGCCATCAGCCGCGCACGACCTGCAGCGCGTTCTGCGCCCCGCCGCGCACCATCAGGCTGTCGTTGATCAGCGTGATGAATCCCCAGCCCTCGGCGGCGAGCTCCTTGGCCCGCTCCGGGCTCGGCGCGTAGCAGCCGGTGAGCTTTCCGGCCTTCTTCGCTGCGGTCATGATCTTGGCGAAGGCGTCCTTCACCACCTGATTGTTCGGGTCGAGCTTCTCGCCCTTCAGCAGCGTGATGGAGAGGTCGGAGGGGCCGGCGAAGACGCCGTCGATTCCCGGCACGGCGAGGATGTCGTCGACCGCCGCGAGGGCCGCCGTCGTCTCGATCATGGCGAGGCTGACCGTCATCTCGTTGGCCTGGCGCAGATAGTCCTGGAACCGGTTGCCGCCCCAGGAGCGATCGCCCAGCGGCGGATACTTCACGGCGGAAGCGAAGCGCTTGGCGTCCGCCACCGAATTGATCATCGGCGCGATGATGATCTCGGCGCCGGTGTCGAGGAGGCGGGCGCCGTCGCCGAAGGCCTCCAGCGCGATGCGCACGCCGGCCGGCTTGCCGGCATGGTTGACCGCCGAGATGCCCCGCATGGCGGAGAGAAGGTCGATGGAGGAATGCTGCATGTCGAAGGTGACGGCGTCGAAGCCCTCGCGGGCCACGTGGTCGGCGATCAGCGGCTCCGGCATGCTCATCCAGGCGGTGAACAGGCTCTCGCCCGCGCGCAGGCGCCTGGCGAGTTCGAACGGCTTCGGTGTCTGGTGCATGCGGGCCCTCCCCTGATTTTCATCGATTGAATGGACGCGATGGCGGGAGGCGTCAACGCCGCCCACGCGCGCATCTGCGTTGCCCGGGCCGGGCCGCCCGGAACGCTTGCTAAACCTTAACGCTTTGCCGCCAGAATTCCGCCGGTTCTCACAGGCAGTGCTGCGTGAAGGTGCGTGATGCGTATCGCCTTCGATCCCCTGGCCGGCATGAAACTCAGCTCCTCCCGCGGCGCCGACCTCGCCGGCCGTCCGCCGACCATCCTGGTCTTCGATTCAGGTCTCGGCGGCCTCACCGTGCACCGTGAACTGGTGCGCGCCCGCCCCGACGCCCGGTTCGTCTATTGCGCCGACGACGCCGCCTTCCCCTATGGCGGCTTGAGCGAGGACCATCTCGTCGCCCGCGTCCTCGCCGTCATGGACCGGTTGATCGCCGCCCACGCGCCCGACTGCGTGGTGATCGCCTGCAACACCGCCTCCACCCTCGTGCTGCCGCACCTGCGCGCCCGCTTTCCCCTGCCCTTCGTCGGCACCGTGCCGGCCATCAAGCCGGCCTGCGAGCGCTCGGCGAGCCGCATGGTGTCCATCCTCGCCACCCCCGGCACCGTCGCGCGCGACTACACGAAGGCGCTGGTGGCCACCTATGGCGGCGGCTGCGCCGTGACCCTCGTCGGTTCTCCCCGCCTCGCCGGCCTCGCCGAGGCGACCATGCGCGGCGAGGCGCCGGACCTGTCCGCCGTCGCCCGGGAGATCGCGCCCTGCTTCGTGATGGACGGCGACAGACGCACGGATGCGGTCGCCCTCGCCTGCACCCACTATCCGCTGCTGGCCGACACCTTCCGGGCGCTGGCCCCCTGGCCGGTGGACTGGATCGACCCGGCTCCCGCCATCGCCCGCCGCCTGACCCAGATCCTCGGCCCCGCAGGCCCGGCCGCCGAGCCCCCGCCCGCCACCGCCATCCTCACCGGCGGCGCGGCCCTGGCGAGCCTCTCCGGGGTCTTTTCCCGCTTCGGCCTCGCCGAAACCCGCGTCGAGCCGCTGCCGCTTCATTGACATCGCAAGGCGTCGCGGCTAAGGACGCCGCTTCCTGACGGGTCGCTTCACGGCGATGCGGCAGGTTTGCGCACCCGCGGCAGGCTCTTGTGGCCTGCCTGTCGTATCCCGCGAGGGGTAAGAGGAGGGCGCGTCTCCTATCGATAAGCAAACGAATAAGGGACACGCGATGTCGAAGCGTCACGCTGCCAAGTACAAGATCGATCGCCGTATGGGCGAGAACATCTGGGGTCGCCCGAAGAGCCCCGTCAACCGCCGCGAATACGGCCCCGGCCAGCACGGCCAGCGCCGCAAGAGCAAGGTCTCCGACTTCGGCACCCAGCTGAAGGCGAAGCAGAAGCTCAAGGGCTATTACGGCAACATTTCCGAGAAGCAGTTCCGCGCCACCTACACCGAGGCCGTGCGCGTGAAGGGTGACACCGGCGAGAACCTGATCGGCCTGCTCGAGCGCCGCCTCGACGCGGTGGTCTACCGCGCCAAGTTCGTCCCCACCGTCTTCGCCGCCCGCCAGTTCGTCAACCACGGCCACATCAAGGTCAACGGTCGCCGCGTCAACATCCCCTCCTACAAGGTGAAGGTGGGTGACGTGGTCGAGGTGAAGGACACCTCGCGCCAGATGATCCTGTTCATGGAAGCCGTCCAGTCGGGCGAGCGCGACGTTCCGGACTATCTCGACGTCGACCACGGCAAGGGCACCGCCAAGCTGTCGCGCGTTCCGACCCTCTCCGAGGTTCCCTATGCCACGCAGATGGAACCCTCGCTGGTCGTCGAGTTCTACTCGCGCTGATTTTTCCCTGCCTCGGCAGAGACGGAAAGGCCGCCCATCGGGCGGCCTTTTGCGTTGGGGCGGTGCGGGCGCTCGCCGGCTTGTCCGTCATGGCCAGCTATGGCGCAGTGCCGCCTCGCTGGGGTGCTGATGGGACTCCGGCCCCCTCACCCGCCCCGGCGTGACAGTCATGGCGCGCCGACGGGCCGCCTATGCCTGTCCCGTCGGCTCAACCGTCATCCTCACCCCGAGCGCCGTCAGGACGGCCGAGAGGGTGCTGAGCCGGGGATCACCGTCGCGGCTGAGCGCGCGGTAGAGCGCCTCACGCGACAGGCCCGCATCGGCAGCGATCTGGCTCATCCCGCGTGCGCGCGCCACCTGCCCGAGGGCGTGCGTGAACAGTTCCGGATCGCGCTCTTCGAGCACCGCTTCGAGATAGGCGGCGACGGCCTCCGGCGTATCGAGGTGCTCCGACGTGTCCCAGGGCCTGGTCTCGATCGTCATGCCTTCCGCTCCTCCCGCGCCAGACGCCTCGCGACCTCGATGTCACGCACCTGACTGCCCTTGTCGCCGCCACACAGCAGGATGATGATCTCCTCGCCCCGCCGCATGAAATAGACCCGGTAGCCGGGCCCGACGTGAATGCGAAGCTCGGAGACTCCCTCCCCCACGGGCGCAACGTCGCCGGGATTGCCGAGGGCGAGCCTGTCGATGCGGGCCATGATCCGGCCGCGCACCGCATGGTCGCGGAGCGCGCGGAACCAGGCCGCAAAGATCTCCGTCTGTCGGATCTGCACCGCAGATGTAACTTATAAGCTACGTCCGTGGGCGTTTCAATCGCCCTCACGGACTCTCGCGGTCGATCGGCCAGTGCTGGAACGCGTCCGTCGCCTCGCAGCGCGCCGCGTGGGCGGCGAGCGCCGGGAAAGCATCGGCCGCCACCGCGTCGGCAATGGTGTAGCGGATGAAGCCCCAGGCGACGGCGGCGCCGATGGCGCCGTGCGTCCAGGTGCCGGGCAGCGACGTCCAGCGTTCGCCGGCCACCATGTCGAGGGCGGCCAGCGCCTCCTGCAGCTGATCCCCGACCCGCTCGAGCCAAGGCGCATGGCGGATCGCCTCGGGCCGCTTGCGCTCGTATTCGATGGCGATGGCCTTCTCGCAGGTGACGATGGCGAGGCCGGTCGCCCTGAGATCGGCGAGCCGCGCCGCCGGATCGGCCGGCCTGAGGCTGCGCCCCGCGACGTCCTCCATGTGCTGGATGATGAGCTGCGATTCCATCAGCACCGTGCCGTCGTCCGCCACCAGCGAGGGCGCCTTGATCAGCGGGTTGATGGCGTGGAAGCGCTCCATGTGGCGGAACACGGAAACCGACTGGTGCTCGAAGTCGAGCCCGAGCAGCGTGCCGGCAATCGCCGCCCGGCGCACATAGGGACTGTCCAGCATTCCGACGAGCAGCATCCGGCCCTCCTGATCCGTGGGACTGGCGGAAAGCTGCCCGGGAACCGCGTCGCCGGCAAATTCAGGCTTCTGATGAATCGATCAGGCGCCGGAATGAGTGACGCCCGTCCATGGCCTCACCAGGAGCGGCGCGGGCCGTTGTCGATGTGGAAGAGGCCGTTGCGGTAGCGCTTCACGCCGCCGAGTTCGTGCCGGGCCCGCAGGAAGGCGAGGATGGCCGCGGGATTGCCGGAGACGCGGAAGTCGGCGGCCCGGCAGTCGCGGTGATAGGAGCCGCGCCAGGCGTCGGTGCGCACGAAGGCGCGGTTGCCGCGGTGGGTCGAGCGGACCAGCACCGGCCCGAAGCGCAGGGCGACGTCGTTGAGGGCGCGGCGCACCGGCGCCGGCAGGCAGGCGAGCGGCACGCCCGGATCGGGCATGACGCGCTCGCCGGCGATGCCGAGGTTGCGATCCTCGCCGCGGGCGCCGGGCACGTAGCGCGGCCAGTCGCGGGCGCCGCCGTCCGGCGGCAGGGCTGCGAGCACCGGCCCGCGGGCCGGCGTCGGCGTCACGATGATCGCCTGCTGCGAGCCGGGCAGGCTGCCGGCGGGCCCCGACGGCACCACCATGGTGGTCGCCGTGCCCTGGCTGGAGAGAGTCACCGGCGTCGAGGAGGCTGCCGCCAGCGTCGGCGCGGAGACGGCCGCAGGCCCCGCCGAGACGGGAACCACCGTGGTGGCGCCGGGGCGCACCATCGGAACCGGAGCATGGAAGGCGACGGCGCGGGGCGGCAGGGCGGCCTCGCCCTGGGGCCGGCCGGGCTGCTGCGGTGCCGCGGCGGCGATCGCCTCGATGCCCGTCTGCGGCTGCGGCTGGGGGCGCTGGTAGGCGCCGGGAATGATGACGCGGCTGCGGTCCTCGTCCTGCGGCCACTCGTCCATGGACGGACGCAGCAGCGGCGGGCCGACCGGCGCGGCTTCGGCCATCTGGGGCGCCACAGGCTGGGGCGAAGCCGCCTGGGGGGCCTGCACGGGAGCGGCGACGGCCGGCGCCAGCGAGGCGGCGACGGCGGCGGGCGCGCTCGCCTGGGTGATGACGGCGCGCGGCGCGCTGTCGGGGCGCGGCTGGGGCAGCGGGGCGGTCATGGCAGCCGACGGCGCGGGAGCGGGCACGGCGCCGGCAATGGGGCCGCCGCGGGGCGCCGCGGTGCGCGGGGCGGGCGCGATGAAGGTGGGGGAGAGGAGGTTCAGCGGCTGGCCTCCGCCGACCTGGGCGGTGCCGGCCTGGAAGCCCAGCGACTGCTGCCCGACGGCCGCGGGCGAAGAGGCGACGAGAAGGCCGAACGTGGCGGCCAGGGCGCGCCGTCCGGGGGCACGCGAGAGGAGAGCGGCGGTAGGCATGCGGCGCGACGCATTCCGTGGCTTGCGACCCCCGCGGGGATCATGGGCTGGCCCGAAGGCCTGGGCAGCGCGGGCATGCCGCGCAACGGAAGGGAGCACTCACGTCGCCCCCGCTGTCTTATCCCTCTTACAGCCGATCGTGGCAACTTCCGGGCAGAAGACGAAAGGGCAGCCTCCCGGCTGCCCTTCGTTGGATGACCGTCAGCCCGTCGTCTCGCGGACCGCGATGCCGTTGGTCTTCATCAGCTCGGCGAGCTCGCCGGACTGGAACATCTCGCGGGTGATGTCGCAGCCGCCGATGAACTCGCCCTTGACGTAGAGCTGGGGGATGGTCGGCCAGTTCGAATAGTCCTTGATGCCCTGGCGGATGTCGTCGGCGTCCAGCACGTTGATGCCTTTGAACGGCACGCCGAGATAATCCAGGATCTGGACGACCTGGCCGGAGAAGCCGCACATCGGGAACTGCGCCGTGCCCTTCATGAAGAGCACCACGTCGTTGTTCTTCACCTCGGCATCGATCTTGTCGTGAGCTGTGGTCATGGTTCTCTCGCTCGCGGCGTCAAGGGCCGCTCAAGACGTCAGGTGGGCGCGCCGGTGGTGAGCGCCAGCGCATGGAGGGTGCCGCCCATCTTGCCCTTGAGGGCGGCATAGACCAGCTGGTGTTGTTGCACACGCGACTTTCCACGGAAAGCCTCGGACACGACGGTGGCGGCATAATGGTCGCCGTCCCCCGCCAGGTCCTTGATCTCGACCTTCGCGTCGGGAAGCGCGTCCTTGATCATCCGCTCGATATCGGCAGCGGCCATCGGCATGGGATGAACTCTCCGGTTCAGGCCGCCTTGGCCATGTAGGCGGGCAGCCACGACTCGAAGGCGTCCTTCAAGTCACTCACCAATATGGGTTCCTCGCCCGGCAGGGTCAACGCGGACCCGCCGGCGACGCCGAGCCGCGTCAGTTCGACGCCGGCACCCGCCGCGCGGGTCGCCAGCGTGTCGATGTGCTCGGGGGCGACGATGAGCACGTAGCGCGCCTGGTCCTCGCCGAACCAGAAGGCGTGGGCCGGCAGATCGTGCGACAGGGTCTCGACGGTGATGCCCATGCCGGAGCTGATGGCCATCTCGGCGAGGGCGACCGCGAGGCCACCGTCCGAGACGTCGTGGCAGGCGCCGACAAGGCCCTCGCCGATCAGGGCGCGGACGAATTCGCCGTGGCGGCGCTCGGCGGTCAGGTCGACCGGCGGCGGGGCCCCCTCCTCCCGGCCGCAGACGTCGCGCAGATAGACCGACTGGCCGAGCCAGCCCGCTTCGGCGCGATGCCGACGCTCGCCTGGAAATCGTCGAGCACGCCGACGCCGCCGATGGTCGGGGTCGGCAGGATCGCCCGGCCGTGGGTCTCGTTGTAGAGCGAGACGTTGCCGGACACGACGGGGAAGTCGAGCGCCCGGCAGGCCTCGCCGATGCCGCGGATGCAGCCGACGAGCTGGCCCATGATCTCCGGCCGCTCGGGATTGCCGAAATTCAGGTTGTCGGTGATGGCCAGTGGCCGCGCGCCGACCGCCGAGATGTTGCGGTAGACCTCGGCCACCGCCTGCTTGCCGCCCTCGACGGGATCGGCCTCGCAATAGCGCGGGGTCACGTCGCAGGTCATGGCGAGGCCCTTCGGCCCGTGCTCGACGCGGATGACGGCGGCGTCTCCGCCCGGCCGCTGCACCGTGTTGCCGAGAATAATCGAGTCGTACTGCTCGTAGACCCAGCGCTTGGAGCCGAGTTCGGGGGTCGCCACCAGCTTCAGCAGCGCGTCGCGGTTCGACAGGGGCGCCGCCACCGTCTCCGCCTCAATCACCGGCTTCGGCGCGGTCGGCACGTGCGGGCGGTCATAGAGCGGCGCCTCGTCGCCCAGCTCCTTGATCGGCAGGTCGGCCATCACGACGCCGTG
>LNFH01000330.1 GCA_001464235.1 Rhizobiales bacterium Ga0077556
GCCGCCGTTGCTCTCTTGGCCCTCGCACCACCCGTGGCGGCGCGCGAACTCGTACCGGTCGCGCTTTCCGCGGTGGACGCCCGCCCGATGGTCGACAGGCTTCGGCAGGGCGGGCTGGTGCTGTTCTTCCGCCATGCCGATACGGCGGGCATGCCGTGCGACAGCTCCTATCGCGTCGGCGACCGCGCCGGTCAGCGCAACATTTCCGAACGTGGGCGGGAGCAGTCGCGCCGCATCGGCGCGGCGCTGCGGGAACAGGGCATCCCCGTCGCCCGGCCGGTGCTCGCAGGACCCGTCTATCGCGCCCGGGACACGGCGGAGGAGGCCTTCGGAGCCGCTGCGGTGGAGGTGATCGACGGGCTGACCGCCGACGACTTCGCCGGCTCACGCCTCGGCTGGGTGCTCGCCGAGCACCGGCGGCTGATGGCCGAGCCTGTTCCGGCCGGCGTGAACCGCATCCTGGTCGGCCACCGCACGCCTGCCATCATGATCTTCGGCGAGGCCGTCGCCGGTCGGGCCTTTCCCGAAGGCGCCGCGATCGTCATCGATCCCGTGCCGGCCCCACGCATCCTGGGTATCGTCATGCCGGCGCCCATCGCGGGAGCCGGCTTCCACGGTTGCTGACGCCGGCGGGGCATATTTCGATAACCGTCGAAATAAGTGTTGACGCGCGACAGGGCTGGCGCCATGCTCGGGCTCATGGACATTCTCACCCAGGCGAGCCGTCTCGAGGCTCTCGGCAATCCCACCCGCCTCGCGATCTATCGCGCGCTGGTGCGGGCGGGCCATGCCGGCACCCCAGTCGGCAAGCTGCAGGAGACCATCGGCATTCCCGCCTCGACCCTCTCTCACCACCTCGCCAAGCTCTGCGCCTGCGGTCTCGCCGGCCAGACTCGGGAGGGCACCGTGCTGCGCTGCCGCGCCCATTACGACGTGATGGACCAGCTTGTCGGTTTTCTCGTCGCCGAATGCTGCGTGGACGCCGCAGCGGCCTGCACCAGCGAGGAATGCGACAGCCCGGTCTGTGGGTGACGCCGGTTCAAAAGGCATCACTTCGGACCAATATTTCGAAAATTCCGGAAAAATAAAAGGAGATCACGATGCGCGATACCCCCTTCCTGCATGACGCCCTGCCCGTCGTGGTGATCGGCGCCGGCCCGGTGGGCCTTGCCGCCGCGGCGGAACTGGCGGAGCGGCGGATCGCCTTCCGGATCTTCGAGACGGCACCGTCGGCCGCGGGCGCTGTTGCCGCCTGGTCCCACGTGCGCCTCTTCTCCCCCTGGCAGTTCAACGTCAGCGAGGCGGCCGCACGGCTCCTCGGCCCCACGGGCTGGCGGCGCCCGGCCGACGATGTCCACCCGACCGGCGGCGAGCTCGTCCGCGACTATCTCGCCCCGCTCGCCGCCCACCCGGCGATCGCGCCGCACCTCCTTTGCGGCGCCGAGGTGGTCGCCGTCGCCCGGGCCGGGACCGACCGCGTCCGGGACGCCGGCCGCGAGGCGCTGCCCTTCCTGGTGCGCGTCCGCCGCGAGGGCGGCGAGACCGACATGCTCGCCCGCGCCGTCATCGACGCGTCCGGCACCTGGTCGCGGCCGAACCGGACGCTCTCCGGCGGCCTCGGTGCCCTCGGCGAGGACACGCCGGCCGTCGCCGCCCGCATCAGCTACGCCATGCCCGACGTGCGCGGTGCAGAACGCGCCCGATTTGCCGGCCGCCGCGTCGCCGTGCTGGGGGCGGGTCATTCCGCCATCGGCACGCTGCTCGACCTCGCGCGTTTGGCACACGAGGCGCCGGGCACGGCGATCCACTGGCTGCTGCGCGCCGAGCGAGTGGAGAGCGCCTATCGCAGCGGCGAGAACGACCAGCTCGCCGAGCGCGGAGCGCTGGCCACCGAGGTCGCCGACCTCGTCGCTGCCGGCGAGGTCCGGGTCCACACCGGCACGCGCGTCGCCCGCCTCGCGGCGGAGGGGGAGGGGCTCGCCATCCACACCGATGCGGGCGGCCGTCTCGACGTCGACCAACTGGTGGTGGCGACGGGCTTCCGGCCCGACCACGGCCTCGCCGCCGAGCTCCGTCTCGCCCTCGATCCGGCGCTCGAATGCCCGGTGGCGCTGGCCCCGCTCATCGACCCCAACCAGCATTCCTGCGGCACCGTCCGGCCGCACGGCCATGCCGTCCTCGCCCATCCCGACGCCGGTTATTTCATCGCCGGCATGAAGAGCTATGGCCGCGCGCCGACCTTCCTGATGGCTACCGGCTACGAGCAGGTCCGCTCCATCGTCGCCCATCTCGCCGGCGACGCGGAGGCGGCGGCCGACGTCAGGCTCGTCCTGCCGGAGACCGGCGTCTGTTCCACCGACCGCAGGAGCGAGGGCGCGCCGGCGCGGGGAGGGGGCTGCTGCGGCGCAGGGTCGCCGGCCCCCCGCGTGCTGGAAACGCAGGCCTGAGGCGCGGCGGCCCCGGATTGACCGGGGCCGTCTCCCGCTTCCAGGATTCCGGCATCATCATGCGCGCATCGTTCCCCTTCATCATCTCCGCCCTCGGCCTCACCCAGATCATCTCCTGGGGCACGATCTTCTACGGCATCTCGGTGCTGGCGAAGCCGATGATGGCCGAGCTCGGCTGGAGCTTCACCTTCATCTTTGCCGGCTTCTCACTGTCGTTGCTCGTCGGCGGTATCGTCTCCAAGCCGGTGGCGCGCCTGATCCAGCGCCGCGGCGGACGTTTCACGCTCACCCTCGGCTCGCTCGTCGGCGGCGCCGGTCTCCTCATGCTCTCGCAGGTGAATGATCCGGTCGTCTATATCGCCGCATGGATCGTCCTTGGCCTCGCCTCGCGCCTGACGCTGTATGACGCCGCCTTCGCCACGCTGGTGGAGATCTATGGCATGCAGGCGCGCCGGCCGATTTCCGTCCTCACCCTGTTCGGCGGCCTCGCCTCCAGCATCTTCTGGCCGATCTCCCACTACGCCAACGAGGCCATCGGCTGGCGCGGCGCCTGGATGGTCTGCGCCCTCTCCGTGCTCGTCATCTGCACGCCGCTGCATCTCATGCTGCCGCGTTTCGGCGTGCCCATCGGCGGCAGCGACGGCAACGGCGCAGCCGCCCCGGACCCCGAGCCGCTGGTGCCGGCGGAGCGTCGCGCCTTCGCGGTGATGATGCTCACCATCGCCCTCGCCGCAAACTCGTTCATCACCACGGCGCTGTCGGTCCACCTCATCCCCGCCGTCGTCGCCATGGGCATGGGCGCCGCCATGGCGGTGTGGATCTCGTCCCTGCGCGGCGTCTTCCAGACGCTCGGCCGCCTCGCGGAAATCCTTTGGGGGCGCAACCTCGACCCCTTCATCTTCGCCAACATCTCCACCGGCGTCATGGTGCTGGCCTTCCTGCCGCTCGCGGCCGGCGGCGTCGGCGTGCCCTACTTCTTCGCCTTCAACGTGCTCTTCGGCATCTCCGTGGGGCTCGCCACGATCGTGAAAGGAGCCGTGCCGCTCGTCCTCTTCGGCAAGAACGGCTATGCGGGCGTGCTCGCCTCCATCGCGACGCCAGGCCTCATCGTCACCGCCGCGGCGCCCACGGCCTATGCCGCGGTGCTCGACGCGGCGGGCCCGGTCGTCGGCTTCTGGCTGCTCTTCGCCGTCTCGCTCGTCTCCTTCTCGGCCACCGCGGCCCTTGCGTGGAGGTTCCGCCGCAGCCCAATCTGACGCAGGGGAAGTGGCGATGATTCTGGAGTTCTGGCAGGGCGCGGGGGATCCCGTTCGCGGTGCGGCCGTTCTGGTGCAGGCCGTCGCCATGGCCGGCGCGCTCGGCGCGGCGGGCTCTGCCCTCTTCCTGGTCTTCCTTAGCGAGCGGCTGACGGTCGAGGAGGCCCGCGCCGCCCGCCGCTGGCTCCTCCTCTTCGTCCTGCTCGCCCTCCTCGCCGGCGCTGCGCTCTGGCCCTTCCGCGCCGCCGCCCTGACCGGCGTCACCGCGGGCATGGCGCGCGTCGCGATCTATCCGGAGATCGCCCGTTCGCCCTTCGGTGATGCCGCCTTCACGCTGGCGGCCGGGCTCGTCCTCCTGCTCTTCGCCCGGGTGCGGACGGCATGGGGGGCCGGCCTCGGCACGGCCGGCGCCCTCCTCGTCTGCATCGGCCTCGCGCTCGCCGGCCATGCCCCGGGCCACGCGCGCCGCCAGGAAGTCCTCGCCCTCGCCGTCATCCATGCCGCCGCCGCGGCCTTCTGGTTCGGCAGCCTCTTTTCGCTTCGCACGGTCGCAGGCCGCCGCGACCCGCGCTCGGCGGCGGAGGCGGTGCTCGCCTGGTCCCGCCACGCCATGGTCTTCGCCGGCCTCGCCGTCGCTTCGGGCATTGCCCTGGGTCTCGCCTTCGCGGGCTCGCCTGCGCAACTCCCAAGAAGCGGCTATGGCTGGGTGGTCCTCGCCAAGACGGCTCTGGTTGTCGCGATGGTGCTCGGCGCTCTCGCCAGCCGGTTCCGCCACGCGCGCCTGATGGAACGCGGCGACGTGCTGGCGGGAGACGCTCTCGGCGCCTCCTGCAATCGCCAGATCCTGTTCGCGTTGCTGGTGCTCTACGCCACGGCCGAACTCACCACCGCCGACCTGCCGGCCCTCGCCGCGCGCTGAGCCCGAGGCCGAGGGGAGCTGAGGCATGACGATCACGCACGAACCCCACGATATCTACCGCCCCAATGTCGGCATTGCCTTGTTCGACGACGAGGGACGGGTGCTGATCGCCCGCCGCATCGGCGACGACGGTCCCGAGGTCATCGCTCCGGGATACGAGTGGCAGATGCCCCAGGGCGGCATCGATCCCGGCGAAAGCCCCGAGGAGGCGGCGCGCCGCGAACTCTTCGAGGAGACCGGCGTTGTCTCCGCGACGTTGCTCGCAAGGCTGGAGCGGGAGGTTCATTATGACTGGCCGCCCTATGACGGGCCACCCCACCGCCTCACCCGCTGGCGGGGCCAGAGACAGGTCTGGTTCGCCTTCCGGTTCAACGGGCCGGACAGCGAGATCGACCTGGCGCCGCCGGAAGGGGGAGCCGCCGCCGAATTCGACGCCTGGCGATGGGAACGGCTGTCCGCCCTTCCGGCCCTCGTGGTTCCCTACAAGCGCGCGGTCTACGAGGCGGTGGCCGCGGGTTTCGCCGATCTCGGACACCCCGTCCTTCGGACGGCATGCAGCTCCTTGCCCGGCTCCTTCCGATCATGATCTGGTCACGATGGCCGACCAAGGTCGCGCCGCCTGCCGAATGCCCATGGACCCCTCCCGATGACCGATGCCGTCACCCGCGCTTTCGAGGCGCTCGAAGCCAACCGTCGGGCCATGATGGTCATGTCCCTGCCGGAGCTGTTCGGCGAGGATCCCCGCCGCTTCGAGCGCTTCTCGCTGAAGCTCGGCCCGCTGCTGATGGACTGGTCGAAGACCCGCGTCACCGCCTCGACCATGCTCCTCCTCGTCGACCTCGCGAAGGTCGCCGGCGTCGAGGCGAAGCGTGACGCCATGTTCGCCGGCGAGCGCATCAACATCACCGAGGACCGCGCGGTGCTGCATGTGGCGCTGCGCAACCTCTCCGGCACGCCGATCCTCACGGACGGGCGCGACGTCATGCCGGAGGTCGCCGCCGAGCGCGAGCGCTGCTTCGCCTTCGCCGAGGCGGTGCGCACCGGCGCCCTGCGCGGGGCTACGGGCAAGCGCTTCACCACCATCGTCAACATCGGCATCGGCGGCTCCGATCTCGGTCCCGCCATGGCCGCCCAGGCGCTGTCGCCCTATATCCGCCGCGGCCTCTCCGTCCGCTTCGTCTCCAATGTCGACGGCGCCCACATCGCCGACACGCTGAAGGGCCTCGACCCCGCCCGCACGCTCTTCGTGGTGGTCTCCAAGACCTTCACCACCGTCGAGACCATGACCAACGCGCAGACGGCGCGGAACTGGGTGGCGCAGACGCTCGGCGAGGAGGCGGTCGGCCATCATTTCGCGGCCGTCTCCACCAATCTCGCCGCCGTCAACGCCTTCGGCATCGCCGAGGCCGCCATGTTCCGCTTCTGGGACTGGGTGGGCGGGCGATATTCCGTCTGGTCGGCCGTCGGCCTCTCCCTGATGATCGCCATCGGGCCGCGGCAGTTCACTGCCTTCCTCGCGGGGGCCGAGCGCGTCGACCAGCATTTCCGCACCGCGCCGCTGAAGCGCAACATGCCGGTGATCATGGGCCTTCTCGGCCTCTGGCACCGCAACGTCTGGTCCTATGCCAGCCACGCCGTGCTGCCCTATGACCAGCGACTCGCCCGCCTGCCCGCCCATCTTCAGCAGCTCGACATGGAGAGCCTCGGCAAGGGCGTCACAGTGGAGGGCAAGGCGGTGACCCGGCCGACCGGGCCCATCATCTGGGGCGAGCCCGGCACCAATGGCCAGCACGCCTTCTTCCAGCTCCTGCACCAGGGCACCGAGATCGTGCCCTGCGACTTCCTCGTCGCCGCCTCGCCGCACGAGCGGGGCCGCAGGCACCACGACCTCCTCATCGCCAACTGCCTGGCCCAGAGCAAGGCGATGATGAAGGGCCGCACCTTCGAGGAGGCGCGAGACCAGCTCATCGCCCGCGGCATGAGCCGGGCCGAGGCCGAGCGTCTCGCCCCTCACCGCGTTTTTCCCGGCGACCGGCCATCGACGACCTTCCTCTACCGCAAGCTCGATCCTGCCACCCTCGGCATGATCGTCGCGCTCTACGAGCACAAGGTCTTCGTCATGGCCGCCGTCCTCGGCATCAACGCCTTCGACCAGTGGGGCGTCGAGCTCGGCAAGGAGCTGGCCACAGCGCTCGAGCCGCTCGTCGCCGGCACGGGCGAACGGCAGGAGGCGCTGGATTCCTCCACCGCCGGACTGCTGGCGCATCTGCGGCGGATGCGGGTGTAGCGGCGGGCGCCAGCGACGCACGCGGGCGACAACCCACCCGTCATCGCCGCGGGGCGGCTGATCCTCAAGCCGCCGGACCGACCGTCACCGGCGTGTAGTCCTGGAACCAGTTCCGCGCCTGGACGAAGCCCTTCACCCGGGCGGAGAGGCCGCGCGGATTGAGGTCGTGGACCACGAAGAGCGCCGCGGCGTCGTCGACCAGCAGGGCGTGGAGCTTGCCTCGTTCTGCGCCGCAGGCTCGAAGGCATCGCGCATCACCTTGATCTGCGCGTCCACCGCCGGGTTGCTGTACCAGCCCCAGTTGACGCCGCGCGGGGCCGTCAGCGTCGAGTCGTAGATCACCCAGCCGGTGGTCGGATCGATGGAGGGGATCGCGATGTTCAGGGCATGGAACCCCTTCTGCTGGTCGGTGCGGGTGCCGCCGCGCAGCATGTTGATGATGGTGGTGAAGTCCACCACCTCGAACTTCACGTCGATCCAGATCTCCTTGAGGTTCTCCTGGATCATCTCGTTCATCGGCAGCGGCACCATCTGTCCGCCTCCGCCTGACGCGATGACCGAAACGACCTCCAGCCGCTTGGTGGGTCCATAGCCGGCTTCCGTCATCAGCTTCTTCGCCGCCGACACGTCGTAGCGGATGTCGAAGGTCGGCTTGCCGAACCAGGGATCGCCCGGCAGCACCTTGCCCTTGGCTGGCAAGGCCGTGCCGGAGAGGAGCTGCACCATGCTCTCGCGGTCGATGGCGAGGTTCGCCGCGCGGCGAACCCTGACGTCGGCGAAGGGCGTGCCCGGATTGACGTTGAGCCGCCAGGCCCAGATGTGTGGATAGGAGTTCTGGATCACCTGCATGCCCGCCGCCTTCAGCGAGGGGATGGCGTCGGGGGGCAGGGTCTCGGCGATGTCGATCGTGCCGGCGCGCAGCGCTGCGATGCGGGCATTGCCGTCCGGGATCGGCAGCAGCACGGTGCGCGCCGTCTTCGGCACGCGCGCCTTGTCCCAATAGGCGGCGTTGGCCTCGAGCTCGACGCGCTCGCGCGGCGTGACGGAGACGACCTTGTAGGGGCCGGTGCCCGCGGGCCGCTGGGTGAACCTCTGCCAGTCGCCACCGAGTTCGGCGAGGCGGGCGGGGCTGACGAACCAGAGATAGGCGAGCTGGTAGGGCAGCATGCCGTCGACGACGTTGGTGGTGATCGCGATCGTCTTCGCGTCAATCTTCGTGTAGCCGGCTATGGACGAAAGACGCGACCGTACGAGGCCCACCCGCGGCTGGTGGAACTGCGGGGCGTCGGACTTGAAGATGGAATCGAAGTTCCAGAGCGCGGCGTCGGCGTCGAAGGGCGTGCCGTCGTGGAAGGTCACGCCCTCGCGCAGCGTGACGATCCAGCGCTGCTTGTTGGCGGGATCGACCTCCCACTTCGTCGCGAGGCCGGGGGTAAGGCCGGAGGGCTGGTCGGCCTTCGACATGTCCCAGTTCACAAGGGCGTCGAACACCATGTAGGCGCCGAAGCGCAGGCCCTCGAAGCCGCCCTCCGGGCCGCCCCACATGCGCGGCACGTCCGAGAGCGATATGCCGATGCGCAGCGGCCCGCCGTTCGCCTGGGCGAGCGCGAGATCCGGGACCGCCGCGGCGCCGGCGAGGGCGGCGCCTGCCTTCAGCACGGTGCGGCGGGAAAAGGCACTGGTCGAAGAGGACTTGCGCGGCATGACGGCCTCCGGGTTCGCTCACCTGGAGACAGTGCATACAATTCATGTGCCAGCCGGCGGCATGCGCTATCTATCTGATAGAGCGCTTGAAACGACGGATGTGCCGTTGTCGCCGAGTGGATTCGGAAGCGGCAGTCTGCCTCCCCTCGAGGCAACGGCCACCGCTGGCGCGGCCGCGGGCAGTTACCGGCCGAGGGGTTCGCCGACGCCCACCCGCTCGGTGATCAGGCCGTAGTGCTCGGTGCGGCGGTGGCGCTTGAAGTCGAAGATCGTCTCCTTGCCGAAGACGGTGTCGTCGAGATCGCAGGCATGAACGAGCACGCCGTCGTCCTCGTGCGGCAGCTCGCCGACGATCTTGCCGTTGGGATCGACGATCAGCGTGCCGCCCATCAGGTGGTTGCCGTCCTCCGTGCCCGCCTTGGCCACCGCCACCACCCAGGTGGCGTTCTGGTAGGCGCCCGCCTGGCAGGAGAGTCGATGGTGGAACAGCCTGTCCTCCATGCCCTCGCCGGCGCGCTGCGAATTGACCGACGGGGTGTTGAAGCCGAGCACCACCATCTCGACGCCCTGCAGGCCCATCACCCGGTAGGTCTCGGGCCAGCGGCGGTCGTTGCAAATCGCCATGCCCATCAGACCGCCCTCGAAGCGCCAGACGGGGAAGCCCGTGTCGCCCGGCTCGAAATAGCGCTTCTCGAGATGCTGGTGGGTGCGGCCGGGATCGAACTCGACATGGCCGGGCAGGTGGGTCTTGCGGTACTTGCCGACGATGGTGCCCGCCTTGTCGACGAGGATCGAGGTGTTGAAATGGTGCCCGTCGGGGGTGAGCTCGGCATAGCCGAAGCTCATCGCCATCCCCAGCGCCCTGGCCTTGTCGAACAGCGGCTGCGTCGCGGCATTGGGCATGGAGGATTCGAACCAGGGGTCCATCTTCGCCCGGTCTTCCTCGTACCAGCGCGGGAAGAAGGTGGTGAGCGCCAGCTCGGGATAGACGATGAAGGTCGCGCCCTTCGCCTTCGCCTCCTCCATCAGCGCGATCATGCGCGCGACGACGCTCTCGCGGCTCTCGGCCTTCTGGATGGGGCCGAGCTGCGCTGCGGCGACGGTGACGATGCGGGCCATGACGGTCTCCTGGGAATGGCCTCTAGTGTCCGAGCCTGTGCTCGAGCCGGCTGACGAGCCGCACGATGGGCCAGAGGACGATGAGGTAGAGGAAGGCGGCGAGGACGATGGGGGAGGTGTTGTAGGTGACGCTCCGCGCCATGTCGGCGGCGTAGAGAAGCTCGGTGAAGGACACGACCGAGGCGATGGAGGTCAGCTTGATCACCTCCACCGTGTTCGAGACGAGGTCCGGCAACACGTTGCGGCTCGCCTGCGGCAGCACCACGTGGCGATAGGTCTGCACCCAGGTGAGGCCCGTCGAGCGCGCCGCCTCCCACTGCCCCTTGCCGACGGATTCGATCCCGGCGCGGAAGATCTCGCCGTAGAACGACGAGGCGTTCAGCAGGAAGGCGATGCACACCGCGGTGAACGGCGTCATGCGGATGCCGGCGAAGGGCAGGCCGGAATAGATGACGATCAGCAGCACCAGCGGCGGCACGGCGCGGAAGAAGTCCACATAGGCCTTGGTGACGAGCCGCAGCGCCCGCGAATGCGAGATCGAGCCCGTCGCCACCACCAGGCCGCCGGCGAGGCCGAGCGGGATCACGGCGAGGCAGAGCAAAAGGGTCATCTGCGCGCCGCCGAAGATGATCGGCCAGGCCTGCCGCATGATGTCGAAGTTCAGGAACTGGAAGAGGAAGATCTCCATCACGCCCTCTTCCAGGCGAAGCGGCGCTCGATCCACGATCCCAGCGCCACGACGGGAACGAAGATCACGACATAGGCGACGGCGGCCATCATCAGCGGTGTCGCATTGCCCGACAGCGACATGGCCGAGGTGCCCTGGTTCATGATCTCGCCGACGCCGATCACCGTGCCGAGCGCGGTGTTCTTGGTCACGGCGATGGTGCGGTTGGTGAGCGGCGGCACACAGATGCGGATCGCCTGCGGCAGGATCACCGAGGTCATGGTCTGCCAGTGGGTGAGGCCGGTGGAGCGCGCCGCCTCCCACTGGCCCTTGCGCACCGAGACGATGCCCGACCAGAAGATCTCCTCGGCGAAGGCCGCGAGAACCAGCGACAGGACGAGCCACAGCACCGCGAAGCCGGAAATGTTGATGCCGAGATTGGGCAGGCCGAAATAGACGATCAGGATGGCGACCAGCGGCGGCAGGGCGCGGAACATGTCGACGAAGACGATGATCGGCGCATTGGCGAGGCGGGAGCGGTAGCTGCGGATCACCGCCAGGGCGAGGCCGAGGGCAAGGCCCGTGATCACCACGGCGACGGCGATCTCCAGCGTCACCGCGATTCCCGAGAGAATGTCGGGCCAGTAGCGGGCGATGAGTTCGGGCTTGAGGAAGGCGTCCTGGAAGCGCTCGAGGCCGGTCATGAGAGTTTCGCGACGCTGGAGGTCACCGCGACAGCTCCCCGACGAAGTCCCGGGTGCGCGGATGCTGCGGGTCGCCGAAAATCTCGGCCGGCGTGCCCTGTTCGAGGATCTCGCCATCCGCCATGAAGACGATGCGGTCGGCGGCGTCGCGGGCGAAGCGCATCTCGTGGCTGACCACCACCATGGTCATGCCGGCGGCCTTGAGGTCGCGCATGACGCCGAGCACCGCGCCGACCAGTTCCGGGTCGAGGGCGGAGGTCGGCTCGTCGAACAGCATGATCTTCGGCTCCAGCGCCAGCGCCCGGGCGATCGCCACGCGCTGCTGCTGGCCGCCGGAGAGCTCGGACGGGTAGCTCGGCGCCTTCTCCTTGAGGCCGACGCGGTCGAGCGCCGCGAGGCCGATGGCCTCGGCCTCCTCGCGGCTCTTGCCCAGCACCTTGCGCAGGGCGAGCGTCACGTTTCCGAGCGCGGTCATGTGGGGGTAGAGGTTGAAGGCCTGGAACACCATGCCGATCTGCCGGCGCATGGCGTTGATGTCGGTGCCGGGCGCCATCAGGTCGACGCCGTCCACCACCACCTGGCCTGCGGTCGGCTCCTCGAGCCTGTTGCAGCAGCGCAGCATGGTGGACTTCCCCGAGCCCGAAGGCCCGATGATGAAGACCAGCTCCCGCGCGGCGACGGAAAAGTCGATGCCGCGCAGGATTTCGGTGGTGCCGAAGCTCTTTCTCAGGCCCCGGACATCGAGCAGTGCGGACATCAGCAGCGCGGCTCGCGGGCGGTGGCGTCATAACCCGGCAGGCCGGGAACGCCCGAGCCCGGGAAGATCGTGGCGGCGGCCGAATCCGGGCGCGGCGCGATGCCGAACCACTTCTCGAAGATCTTCGCCATCGTGCCGTCCTTCTTGATGCACTCGATGGCGTTCTCGACCATGTCGCGGGTGGCGGTGTCGCCGTTGCGCGCCGGCACGGCCCAGACGAGGCCGGTCTTGTGCAGGTAGTCGAGCTTGATCTGCGGGTTGTTCTTCACCGCGAAGGCGGCGACCGTCTCGGCCGTCACGTTGGCGACGGCGCGGCCGGCGATGACCGCCTGAACGGCGTCGGTCTGCGTGCCGAAGGCCTCGACGCGCCAGCCGACGCTCGCCTCCATGGACTTCGCCCAGCTCTCATAGGCCGAGCCGCGGTTGACCGAGACGACCTTGCCGCGCATCGCGGTGAGGTCGGTGATGGGTGCATCGCCCCGGCGGGTGATCAGGCGGAAGTCGGTGTCGAGATAGCCTTCGGTGAAGAGCATGCTGGTGGCGCGCTCCGGCGTCGCCGTCACCGGCGCCATGACGAAGTCGTAGGTGCCCGCGTTCAGCGCCGGGATGATGCCGGAAAACTGCGTCGAGGTGATCTCGATGGGCCGGCCGAGGCGCTTGCCGATCTCGTTGGCGAGGTCGACGTTGAAGCCCTGGATGCCGCCGCC
>LNFH01000331.1 GCA_001464235.1 Rhizobiales bacterium Ga0077556
CCAGAGGCGGTCCACCGGCGCGTCGATGATGGTGCTGCGCACGACCTTCGGCACATCAGCCTCCGAAAGCACGCTTGAGCGAGTCGAAACCCGCCTGGAAGACGTTGGTGCCGATGTTGGAGACGAGGTCCTGCTCCTTGTCGGGGGCGCAGTCGAACTCGGCCGACCATTCGACGAAGGTGCGGTCCTGGTCGGTGACGGGGGTGAGGCGGAGGGTCGCCACGTAGTCCGTCAGCGGCATGGGGCTGTCGAGGATGGAATAGGTGCAGAACATGTCGAAGTCCGACAGTCCCAGCAGCTTCTCGCGCAGCTTGTCGCCGTTGCGGAGCGAGAAGGCCCTGACGCAGCCGACCTTGTCGGCCGGCTCGCCGTTCTCGATCCGGCTCTCCGCCACGGCGGGGACCCAGTTGGGCAGACCGTTGAAGTCGCGCACCCGGGCCCAGACCCGGGCGGCGGGGGCATTGACGACACTGGACACGTAGACGCGGGCCATGTTCGATCTGCCTCACTTCTTCTCGCCGTCGTCTTTGGGCTTGGGCGGCTGGGCGTCCTTGGCGACGCGCTGCATGTCGGAGGCCTCGCGCATCAGCCCGCCCATCTTGGCGAGGTTGCCGCCCTCGATGCCGATCTCCTTCAGCACCTGGTCGATGAGCGGCGCCTGCACGCGGTAGCGCAGCGCCGACTCGATCACCTCGTCGGTGGGGGTGCGGGAGGAGCCGCCGCCGCCCACGCCGCCCATGCCCTGCAGGCCGTCGACATGGAGGATGCGGATGCCCTCGATCTTCTCCATCGGCTTGACGCTCTCGCGCACGATGCCCTCGATCCGGTCGAGCAGGCGACGGCGGAAGAGACCGTAGCGGGCGCCGTCGGTGAGCACGTTCTCCGCCTCGTAGAGGAGCTTCTGGGCCTCGGCGTCGACCGCCTTGCGCAGCTTGTCGGCCTCGGCAGCGATGCGGACCTCCTCGGCCTCGCGCTCGGCGTTGATGACCTCGACGGTCTTGCGGCGCTTGGCGCCCTCGCTCTCCTTCACCGTCTGGACGAGCTCGGCGGCCTCGACCGCCTTGGCCTTGGCCATCTCGGCCTTCACGGCGGCGGCGCTCTCCTCGAGCGATTTCGCATAGAGGGCGATGGCCTTCTCCATCGCGGCGTTCTCGACGTCGCGCTCGCGCTCGATCTCCAGGCGGCGGAGGTCGCGCTGGCGGCCGACCCGTGCCTCGTCGAGGCCGCGGTCCGCCGCGATGCGGGCGCGCTCGATCTCCTCGTTGGAGGCGATCTGCGATTCCTGCAGCGACTGGGCGCGGGCGACCTCGAGCTGCTCGATGGCGCGCCTGCGCTCCAGCCGGGCGGCTTCGAGGGCCTGCTCGCGCGCGACGTCGGCCTTCTCGACCTCCTGCTTGGCGACGATCTCCGTCTGCCGCAGGGCCTTGTCGGCGTCCGTCCGTTCGGCGCGCTTGGCGGCCATGACGATGGCGCGGTCCTCCTCCGCCACCTCGACCGCCTTCTTCTGCTCGATCTGCAGGACTTCGCGGGTCCGCGACGAGGCGATGCGCTCTTCCTCGATCTTCAGCTCGGCGGCGATGCGCTGGCGCTCGACGGCGTCGCGGCGCTTGATCTCGGCCGCCTCCAGCTGCTCGGTGCGGGCGATCTCCAGCTGGCGGGTGGCGAGTTCGGAGGCGATGCGTTCGGCGGCCGTCGCCTTCTCCTGGGCGATGCGGGCGCTCTCGGTCGCCTCGCGGGCGGCGATCTCCGCCTCCTCGAGGGCGCGGTTGCGGGCGATCTCCAGCTTGCGCTTGCCCTCGTCGGAGGCGATGCGCTCGGCGGTGAGCGCGATGTCCTGGGCGATGCGGGCCTTCTCCACCGCCTCGCGTGCCGCGATCTCCGCCTCGTCGAGGGCCTTGTTGCGGGCGATCTCGAGGTTCTTGATCTCCCTCTCGCGGTCGATGCGCTCGGCACTGACCTGGGCCTCCTGCAGGATGCGCGAGCGCTCCACCTCCTCGCGCGCGGCGATTTCGGCCTGCTCGAGGGCCTTGGTGCGCTCGATCTCCTTCTGGCGCGTCTCCCGGTCGGAGGCGATGCGGGCGGCCTGGATGGCCTGCTCGTTGGCGATCCGCGCCTTCTCGATCTCCTCGCGGGCGACGATCTCGGCGGCTTCCACCGCCTTGGTGCGGGCGATCTCCTGCTGGCGGATGTCGCGCTCGGAGGCGATGCGCGCCTCGCTGATCGCCCGCTCGTTGGAGATGCGCGACTTCTCGATCTCCTCGCGGGAGGAGATCTGGGCCTGCTCGGCCTCGGTGTCGCGGGCGGCGCGTTCGCGCGCGATCTCGGTGCGCTGCACCGCGCGCTTGATCTCGATCTCGCGCTGCTGCTCGAGGCGGGCCGCCTCGCTCTCCCGCTCGATGTCGAGCGCCTGGCGCTCGGCTTCCAAGTTGCGGGTGCGGATGCGGATCATCGAGTCCTGCTCGATGTCGTTGCGCACCTTCCGCTTCTCCTCGATCTCCTCGATGATGCGGGTGAGACCTTCGGCGTCGAAGCGGTTGGACGGATTGAAATATTGCAGATCCGTCTGGTCGAGGTCGGTGATAGCGACCGATTCCAGCACGAGGCCGTTCTGGTCGAGGGCCTCGGCCGCGGCCTCCTTGACGCGCTGGACGTAGACGCCGCGCTGCTCGTGCATTTCCTCCATGGACATGCCGGCGGCGACCGTGCGCAGTGCCGAGATGAACTTGCCGGAGAGCAGCGTGTTGAGCTGGTCCGGCTGCAGCGTCCGCCGGCCGAGTGTCGCCGCGGCGATGGCGACGGAGGGCCTGTCGGGCCGCACCCGCACGTAGAACTCGGCGTCGATGTCCACGCGCATCCGGTCGCGGGTGATCAGCGCCGTGTCCTTGGCCCGCGTCACCGCCATCTGCAGAACGTTCATGTTCACGGGCGTGACGTCGTGGATGATCGGCAGCACGAAGGCGCCGCCGTTGATCACAACCCGCTCGCCGAACAGGCCGGTGCGGACGAAGGAGACCTCCTTCGACGATCGCCGGTAGAGCCAGTTCACGAGATAGACGATGATCGCGATGGCGATGACCGCGACGATCAGCCAGAGGATCAGGGCTCCGATGAGCTGTCCCGTCATGTCATGTTCCTCCCGACGTTTCTTGTCCGGTCTCGTCGTTGGTGGTGTCGCGTCCCATCAGCGGCTGATCGCCTTGAAGGCGCGCGTCTGATCGCGGATCGCCACCTCGACGGGCAGGCGTTCCATCGACGACGCGCCGTAGAAGCCGTGGCAGTGGCGCGTGTTCTTCAGGATGAATTCGGC
>LNFH01000332.1 GCA_001464235.1 Rhizobiales bacterium Ga0077556
GCCACGGCCAGCACCTCCAGCCGGGTGCTGAAGACGATGGCGCGGGAGGAGGTCGTGCCCTGGTCGATGGCGACGATGACGGGTTGGTGCCGATCGGAGGGCATGCGCGTTTCCTCATGCAAGGCGCGGCTCGGCCGCTGCCGGATTGCGGCCATTGTGCCATCTCCCGGCCTTGCGGCGGAAGCCAAAAGGCGTCAGACGGAGGGCCGGACGCACGCGCGTGGGGAATGGCATGACCGAGACGACGGTCGACCTGCTGGTGGTCGGCGGAGGCATCAACGGGGCGGGCATCGCCCGTGACGCGGCGGGACGCGGCGCCTCCGTCATGCTGGTCGAGCAGGATGATCTGGCCAGCCACACCTCGTCCTGGTCCACCAAGCTGATCCACGGCGGCCTGCGCTATCTCGAGCACTACGAGTTCCGCCTGGTGCGCGAGGCGCTGATCGAGCGCGAGGTGCTCTGGGGCATCGCCCCGCACATCATCCGCCCCCTGCGCTTCGTCCTGCCGCACCACGAGGGGCTGCGTCCGGCCTGGCTGCTGCGCCTCGGCCTGTTCCTCTACGACCATCTCGGCGGCCGCAAGCGCCTCTGGCCGACCCGCACCCTCGACCTCGCGACGGACGCCGCCGGCAAGCCGCTGAAGGCCGGTTACGGCAAGGCCTTCGAGTATTCCGACTGCCGCGTCGACGATTCGCGCCTCGTGGTGCTGAACGCCCGCGACGCGGCCGACCGTGGCGCCACCGTCCGCACTCGCACCCGCGCGGTGGCGGCGCGCCGCGAGGGCGGCCTCTGGCACGTCACCCTCGAGGACCGCCTCCATGGCGGCACCGAGACCGTCACGACCCGTGCGCTGGTCAACGCCGCCGGCCCCTGGGTCGAGAGCTTCCTCACCGGCGCTGCGCAGACCACGCCGCCGGCGCGGGTCAGGCTCGTCCAGGGCTCGCACATCGTCGTGCGCAAGCTCTACGACCACGACCGCGCCTACATCTTCCAGAACGCCGACAACCGCATCATCTTCGCCATCCCCTACGAACGCGACTTCACGCTCATCGGCACCACCGACCAGGACTATGCGGGCGACCCCGCCGCGGTGAAGGCGAGCGAGGCCGAGATCGCCTATCTCTGCGCGGCGGCGAGCGAGTATTTCCGCGATCCCGTGACCCCCGCCGACGTCGTCTGGACCTATTCGGGCGTGCGCCCGCTCTACGACGACGGCGCCTCCGCCGCCCAGGAGGCGACCCGCGACTACGTGCTGCACAAGGACGGCGGCGGGGCCGTGCCGGCGCTGCTCTCCGTCTTCGGCGGCAAGATCACCACCTATCGCCGCCTCGCCATCAGCGCCCTCGCCGACCTCGCGGCTGACTTGCCGGCCCTGCGCGGCAAGGCCGACTGGACCGCCGGCGCGCCGCTCCCCGGCGGCGACATCGACCTCGACGCGCCGGTGGGCGCCGGCGAGAGCCTGTGGCGCAGCCATCCCTTCCTCGATCCTGCCGTCGCCAGCCGCCTCGCCGCCGCCTACGGCACCCGCGCCGGCCGGATCCTCGACGGTGCGCGGTCCATGGCCGATCTCGGCCTCGACTTCGGCGGCGGGCTCACCGAGGCCGAGATCGCCTACCTCAGGCGCGAGGAATGGGCGGTGACCGCGGAGGACGTGCTCTGGCGGCGCTCCAAGCTCGGCCTCCACCTCGATGCCGGGCAGCGGGCGGCCGTCGCGGCCCATTGCCGAGGATGACCCGGCCGGCGGTCGTCGTCGTCGGGGCGGGCCCCGCCGGCCTCTTCGCCGCCGAGCGCCTCGCCGCGGCGGGCGCCGCCGTCACCGTCTACGACCGCATGCCCTCGCCGGCCCGAAAGCTCCTCCTCGCCGGCCGCGGCGGCCTCAACCTCACCCATTCCGAACCGCGCCGGGCCTTCCTCGACCGCTATCCCTCCCTGCCGCCGGCCGTGGCGGAGGCCCTCGACGGCTTTCCGCCGGACGCGCTCCGGGCCTGGGCGGAGGGTCTCGGCGAGCCGACCTTCGTCGGCACGTCGGGGCGCGTCTTCCCGCGCGCCTTCAAGGCCTCGCCGCTGGTCCGCGCCTGGCTCGCCCGCCTGACCGGCCTCAGCGTCGGCCTCGTCATGCGGCACCGCCTCGTCGGCATCGCGCCGGGCCCTCTCCTCCGCTTCGACGGGCCGGAGGGACGGGTCGAGGTTCGCTGCGACGCAGCCCTCCTCGCCCTCGGCGGCGCGAGCTGGCCGCGCATGGGCTCCGACGGTGGCTGGACGACCCTGCTGAAAGGGGAGGGCGTCGCCGTCGCGCCCCTGCGCCCCGCCAACATGGGCGTCGAGATCGCCTGGACGGCGGATTTCGCCGGCCGCTTCGCCGGCCAGCCCCTCAAGGCCGTGACGATCGCCCTCGGCGACCGGATCGTGCGCGGGGAGGCGATGATCACCGCCGAGGGTCTCGAGGGCGGTGCGATCTACACGCTCTCCGCCGCGATCCGCGAGGCGCTCGCCACGGCCGGCGGCGCGCGGCTCGTCGTCGATCTGAAGCCCGACCTCCCCCTGGACGCGGTCGCGGCCCGGCTCGCCGGCGCCCGGCCGAAGGACTCGCTCTCCGCCGTGCTGAAGAAGCGCCTCGGCCTCGCCCCGCAGGCGGTCGCGCTGCTGCGCGAGACGGAGGGCGGCAGCTTGCCGCGCGAACCGCTGGCCCTCGCCGGCCGGATCAAGGCGGCGAGGCTCGTCGTCCCGGGCGTGAGGCCGCTCGACCGGGCGATCTCGACCGCCGGCGGCGTGCGCTTCGACGCGCTGGGGAAGGGGTTCGAGCTCGCCGCGATGCCGGGCGTCTTCGTCGCGGGCGAGATGCTCGACTGGGAGGCGCCGACCGGCGGCTATCTGCTGCAGGCGACCTTCGCCACCGCGGCCGCGGCCTCGGCCTGCATCGCCGCCCGCCTCGGCCTGCCCATGGCCGGGGACCCGGTCCCGGCCTGGTAGATCAGATGCAGCCGGAGCCCTGGCTCGGCGTGCGGCTGACGGATTCGCCGATGCGCGGCCGGGTGTAGAGCCGGTCGGACAGGAGGATCGAGCCGGAGATCAGATAGGCCACGGTCGGCGTGTAGCTGTACTTGATCTCGGCCAGCACCAGAAATCCCGTCGTGCCGAGCGTCGGCTTCAGCTCCGTCGGCACGCTCATCGTCTGGCCGCAGGTGTAGCGCGTGGCATTGCGCGCATCGCTCCACACCGCGCGCGACACGCCGAGGATGTCGGTCTGGATCCCGGTGACGACGATCTGCGCATTGCCGATGGCGAAGGGCGCGATGACGTCCGCCGTCGCGTCCAGGATGTTGCTCATGTCGGTGTTGGAGATGGTGGTGGCCTGCGAGGAGAGGTCCGACAGCGCGCGCGCCGCCAGCGACACCTTGCGGTCGGCCTGCAGGCCCTGGGTCGTCTCGACTGTGGCGAGGAACAGCGTCACCATCAGCGGCAGGACGAGGGCGAACTCGACCGCCGAGACGCCGCGGGCATCGCGTCGCAGCGCAAGCAGGCTGTCGCGGACCTTGTCGGCCGCGTGCCTGATCCGGCGGAGGGGCGAGGCGAAGGTCATCTCGGCTCCTCAGAAGGGCTCGTTGCGGAAGGCGGCCGTCGCCATCAGGAGACGCTTGCCGTTGGACAGGTCGCCGATGGTGAGGCCGAAGGTCGGCATCAGGACCGGCCACTCGTAGACGGCGCGGACCACCACGATGTCGCCGCCCGCGCCCTGGGTGTAGCCCATGCCGGAATAGTTGACCGCGCCGGAGGAGACGGGCTTCGAGGTGCTGGCGCCGCCGAAGCTCGTATAGGTCCTGACGTCGACGGCGATGCCCGCGCAATTCATCAGGGCGTTGGTCTTGGCGCAGATCTCGTTCTTGAACGCGGCCTGGTCGAAGTTCCGCGTCTGCGCCTGGCCGGTCATGATCAGGCGCGAGGCGCTGGCGGTCGCGGTCTCCAGGACCTGGCCGGCGAAGAACACCATGGCCATCTCGATGATGGCGAAGAGCAGGAACAGGAAGGGGCCGGCGACCAGGGCGAATTCGACCGCGGCCACGCCGTCATCCGCGCGGCGGAAGCGCCGCACGATGCGCGGCCGCACCATTGCGGCGCGCAGCAGCCCCGCCCAGCCCGACTTGCGCAAGCCGGCGCGACGACAGCTCACCGACGCAGCAGACATGCCCGAGCCTCCGTTCGTCCCGGACGCCCGTGGGACGTCCCGAAGGCCTGTCTTAGCGGAAACCCGTTGACGAACCCTTGCCCCGACGGCCGATTTTGTCGCCATGGACGGCGCGGGCGCACCCCGCCGTCAGCGCGGCGCCGCAGCCGCTCCGCCGGCGGCGCCACCCGCGGAGGCCGCGCCGTCGCGCGTGCGGGCGCTGTTGAGGGCCGTGTCGAAGAAAGCCTTTGAATCGCCCAGCGAGATCGTGCGCTCGCAGGTGGGCGCGCAGGAATAGGTCTCCCTCTCGACGCCGCGATAGACCTGCACGACCGCCTCGTTCTGCGGACGGACGCGGATCTGGATGGTCAGCAGCGGCTCCCCGCGCGCGTCCAGGGCGATGAGGTTCGTGGCTCCGACGCTCTTGCCGGTCAGCACCATGAGGCCGCCGCGCTGCACCGAGGCGTCGGCGATCAGCGGATTGCCGATGACCAGCGTGGCGACATGGGGGGGAAGGCGCATGATCCGCGCCTGATCCATGGTGACGGTCATCCCCTGGGCGACGGCGCCCGCGATATCGCCCGAGGTGGCGCCGGCGAGCGGCGTCTCGGTGGCGAGGGCGACGTTGAGGGGCAGCAGCACCGCCAGCACCGTGGCGGCGAGCGTGCCGGCCCGCGCGCGGGTTCCGGTCGTCGAGGCGGAGCTGATCGTCGTTGTCATCGAAACTCTCGTCGGCAAGACGGTGCTGTCTATGGGGCCGAGACAAACAGAAAATGGTGAATGAATTGCCAATGGCGGGCTGGCGGCGGTCCGCGGTCGTCCCCCACCTGCGCCGGCCGTGACTTCGCCTCGAACTGACGTTCCGCCCGCCCGTCGCAGACACCGGACCGCGCCCGATCCGGCGATCTTCTGACTCCGGTCCGCTCCCGTCACGTGTATCACAAGTCGAAAACTAAGTAATTACTCAGAATATCGTTGGGGGACTTTGGCCTGTATCCCGATGTATCCGCCGGTAATCCCGGGTATTAATGGAAATAAACTATACTTTTCCGCCCGAAATGCAATTTAAAATCTGCTTAAATGAGGCTTTAACCATATTAGATACGTTGCCGAAATTTGGCGTTTCACGAAGTTGATTTAACGAAGGGGCAAGGGGTGCTTGCTAGGGTCCAGTCAGTTCGAACGGATCATATTCAACGTGACCGGCGGACAGCGCCTCAAAGCCGAACGGCGCATCGTGGACATCTAGGAGTCAGCCATGAAGAACCTCTTCGCTCGTTTCGCCCAGGACACCTCGGGCGCGACCGCCATCGAATACGGCCTGATCGCCGCCGGCATCGCCGCCGTCGTCATCACCGCCGTCTACAACCTCGGCAGCACCGTCAACAACACCTTCACCAGCATCAACAACACGATGAAGGGTCAGTGACCTCGGCGAAATCTCGCCCTGCGATGGCCCGCCCCGCGGCGGGCCATCGGCATTCCCGAAGGCCCCATCGATGCACGCAGTGACGGGCCCACGCGCCCCGCGCCCGCCGGCCGATCGCCCGGCCCTCGACGGCACCGCTCTCGGCGATCTGCGCCAGGAGACGCGCCGCGACGTCCGCCTCGTGATCGCCGTCCTTCTGGTCGCCATCGCGACCTCGGTCGTCGGACTCGTCCATTCACTGTCCTGAAACCGGAACCGGTGCATCGTCCTCCGACCCCTGCGGAAGAGACACCATGTTCGAGCTCGCCATTCTCCTCATCTTTCCGGCGATGATGGCGTTCGCGGCGGCGAGCGATCTCTTCACCATGACCATCTCCAACCGCGTGTCGCTGATCCTGGTGGCCGGTTTCCTGGTCCTCGCAATTCTCACCGGCATGAGCTGGCAGGCGATCGGCCTGCACCTGGCCTCCGGTTTCCTCGTCCTCGCCATCTGCTTCG
Source organism: Rhizobiales bacterium Ga0077556 (assembly GCA_001464235.1). Taxonomy (GTDB): domain Bacteria; phylum Pseudomonadota; class Alphaproteobacteria; order Rhizobiales; family Phreatobacteraceae; genus Phreatobacter. Next base: position 6,090 of record LNFH01000332.1, read on the forward strand.
TCTGCTTCGCCTTCGGCTGGATGGGCGGCGGCGACGCCAAGCTCGCGGCCTCGACCGCCCTCTGGCTCGGCTGGACGCATCTTCTCGACTACGCCGTCTATGCCTCGCTCTTCGGCGGCCTCCTCACCGTCGCCCTCCTCGCCCTCCGCGGCGCGCCGCTGCACCCGCCCTTCCTCCTGCGCGAGGGCTGGTACGCCCGCATGACCGATGCGAAGACCGGCATTCCCTACGGCATCGCGCTCGCCGCCGCGGGCCTGCTCGTCTACCCCCAGAGCTTCTGGATGACCGGCGCCCTCCACTGATCCGGGGCCGGACGGCGGGTCATGATCCGTTAAGTCAACTTGCTCACCGGCGATTAACCATAAGTTGACCTTTCCCTGATGGAATCCGGATCGAGACAAGGCGGGTTGCGCCGTGTCGCGTCAGGGGTTCGTGGGATGCGTTTGAAGCCTGCACAGATGGTGGTCATCGCCGTGGCGCTCGGTGCGGGCGGCCTTGCGGCCATGATGATGGGGAGCCGCCGCCCCGCCGCCCCGCTGCCCCAGCAGGTGGCGGCACCCGCCCCCCAGATTCCGACCGTCGAGGTCCTGGTCGCCAATGTCGACCTGCCGCTCGGCAAGATCATCCTGCCCAACGACGTCACCTGGCGCCGCTGGCCCGAGGAGGCCGGCACCGGCAGCTTCGTCGTCAGGCGCAACGGCGACACGGGCTCGGCCGCCATGGACGAGGTCATCGGCTCCATCGTACGCACCACCTTCGTCCCAGGCGAGCCGATCCGGCCGAACCGGCTGGTCAAGGGCAATCGCGGCTTCATGTCCGCCATCCTCACCCCGGGCATGCGCGCCATCGCCGCGCCGATCGACGATCCCTCGCGCGGCGCCGGCGCCTTCATCCTGCCGAACGACCGGGTCGACGTGATCCTCGCGCGCCGCAACAGCGGCGCCGCCGCCGCGACCGAGGGTCTCACCCACACCACCGCCACCGTGCTGCGCAACGTGCGCGTCCTCGCCGTCGACCAGACGGTCGAGGAGCGCGGCGGCGAGAAGACGATCGTCGGCCGCACCGCCACGCTCGAACTCACCCCCGGACAGGCCGAGACGCTCGCTCTCGCCCGCGAACTGGGCACGCTCTCCCTGTCGCTGCGCAGCCTCGCCGATTCCGCCGTCTCCAATCTTGCCGGCGAGGGCGCGGGAACGGGCGATGCCCTGTTCGGCGCCACCGAGGGCCGCATCAGCATCGTCCGTCACGGCGTGCGCTCCATCGTCGGCGGCCAGGCACCGGAATGACCATGCAGCGCCAGACACTCCCCGTTCCGAAAGAGGCTTCCATGTTCGCCCGGATGCGCTGCTCGATCACGGCCGGCCGCCCCCTGGCCTTCGCCCTGGCCTCCCTCGCGGCTCTCGCCCTCGCCGCGCCGCCGGCCGCGGCCCAGCAGAGCCAGGTGCAGCGCCAGCAGCGCGCCGGCGCGGTCAACACCATCACGCTCGGTGTCGGCAAGTCGCTGCCCGTCGAACTGCCGCGCGATGCCCGTGACGTCATCGTCGCCAACCCGGCGATCGCCAACGCCGTGGTGCGCTCGGCCCGCCGCGCCTTCCTGATCGGCGTCGCGGTGGGGCAGACCAACGTCTTCTTCCTCGACGCCGAGGGCCGGCAGATCGCCTCCTACGACATCGAGGTCGGCCGCGACCTCGTCGGCCTGCGCCAGACCCTGCGCGCCGCCCTGCCGCACGCCGGCATCGACGTGCGCTCGGTCGCCGACGCCGTCGTCGTCTCCGGCCAGGTGATGACCCCGCTCGAGGCCCAGCAGGCCATCGACATCGCCACCAAGCTGGTCGGCGACGAGAAGAAGGTGGTCAACGCCATCGCCATCCGCGGCCGCGACCAGGTCCACCTCAAGGTCACCGTCTCCGAGGTCCAGCGCACCGCCATCAAGCAGCTCGGCGTCAACCTCTCGGCCTTCGACCCGACCTCCACCCTGACGGGCACCACCGGCAACCTCGGCAACGCCGGCGGTTTCGTCTACGGCCTCCTCACCTCCGGCAGCTACAATGCCAACGGCACGTCCCCGGCGAACTCCGCCGTGATCGGCACGCGCGTCGGCAACAACGTCTTCACGAGCACCATCCAGGCCTTCGAGGAGCATGGCCTCGTGCGCACCCTCGCCGAGCCGACGCTGACGGCCATCTCCGGCGAACAGGCGAAGTTCCTGGCCGGCGGCGAGTTCCCGGTGCCCACCGGCCGCGACCTCACCGGCAACGTCACCATCGAGTTCAAGCCCTTCGGCATCGGCCTCGCCTTCACGCCGGTGGTCCTTTCGGAGGGCCGCATCAGCCTGCGCGTCGGCGTCGAGGTCAGCGAGATCGACAACCAGCTGACCGTGCAGCTCTCCAACGTCACGGTGCGCGGCCTGCGCACCCGCCGGGCCGACACCACGATCGAACTGCCCTCCGGCGGCACCATGGTCATGGCCGGCCTGCTGCAGGAGCAGACGCGGCAGAACATCTCCGGCACGCCGGGTCTGCTCAACGTGCCGGTGCTCGGCGCCCTGTTCCGCTCGCGCGACTACCAGCGCGGCCAGACCGAGCTCGTGGTCATGGTCACGCCCTACATCGTGCGGCCGACCTCGGCCAACCAGCTCGCCCGGCCCGACGACAATCTGCAGGACGCCTCCGATCCGGCGGGCATCCTGATCGGTCGCCTGAACCGCATCTACGGCTCGGGCCAGCCGCCGGCCGCGGGTGGCCGCTTCAACGGCCCGGTGGGGTTCATCCGTGACTGACCGCGCGCACATCCAGAGGGGAAGCATCATGTCGTTCGGCACCACTGCGAAGCTGGCCCTCGTCGGCCTCGCTCTCGCGCTCGGCGGCTGCAAGTCGGTCGCCTCGATGCACGACCCCTATCCGCACGACTATCGCCTGCGCCATCCGATCGTGGTGGGGCCGCAGGGCGCCTACGTCACCTCCCAGTGCGGCCAGTGGCCCGAGGACATGGGCGCCGGCCCCGGCAACACCAGCGCCCTCAACCGGCCGAACTGGAACCACGGCTGCGCCACCCAGCACAACCTGGCCGCCATGGTCGCCAATCCCAACGACCTCCTGCATCCGCGCGCCGAGGGCCAGTCGGACGCCGCGCGCCGCCAGACGGTCATCGCTCGCTACCGGCGTGGCGACGCGCCCGGTCCCCACACCGTTCACACCCCGATCCAGCCGCTCACCGACATCAAGAGCGCCGTCCGGGGCGGAGGCTGAGGCCGTGGCAGACGACGTCATCCAGGTTGCAGACGGCGGCGCGGAACAGATCGCGCCGGTTCCCCGCATCTCGCTGCAGGCCTTCTGCGAGACGCCGGAACTCGCCTCCGTCATCGCCGACGCGGCCGAGGACCGGCGCATGGACAAGGCCCATGTGCGCGTGCAGATGGGCGGCGCCCCGGGCGCCGTCGAGGCCTATCGTTCGGCCCCGACCCCCAATGTCGTCATCCTCGAGACCGTCGGCCGCAAGGGCGAGATCATCGGCCATCTCGACGAGCTCGCCGAGGTCTGCGACGCCACGACCAAGGTCATCGTCGTCGGCCAGGTCAACGATATCGTCCTCTACCGCGAGCTGATGGCCCGCGGCGTCAGCGAATATCTGATCGGCGCGCCGGGCGTGCTCGACATCATCCGGTCGGTGTCCGGCCTCTATGCCAGCGAGGGCGCCAAGCCCGTCGGCCGCACCATCGCCGTCATCGGCGCCAAGGGCGGCGTCGGCGCCTCCACCATCGCCCACAACCTCGCCTGGGCCATCTCGCGCGACATCGGCGTCGACACCTGCATCGCCGACATGGACCTCGCCTTCGGCACCGGCGGCCTCGACTTCAACCAGGATCCGCCGCAGGGCATCGCCGACGCGGTGTTCTCGCCCGACCGCGTCGACACCGCCTTCGTCGACCGGCTGCTGTCGCGCTGCTCGGACAGGCTCTCGCTGCTCGCCGCGCCGGCGACGCTGGAGCGCGTCAGCGACCTCGGCCCCGAGGCCTTCGACCCGCTCTTCGACATTCTCAAGGCGAGCGTTCCCTCCATCGTCATGGACCTGCCGCACGCCTGGACCGGCTGGACGCGGCGCTGCCTGGTCACCGCCGACGACATCCTCGTCGTCGCCGCGCCGGACCTCGCCAACCTGCGCAACGCCAAGAACCTGATGGATCTCCTGCGCGCCTCCCGGCCCAACGACACGCCGCCGCGCTACATCCTCAACCAGGCGGGCCTCTCCAAGCGCCCGGAGATCAAGCCGGCCGACTTCGCCAAGGCCCTCGAGGCCGAGCCCATCGCCGTCATCGGCTTCGAGCCGCAGCTCTTCGGCACCGCCGCCAACAACGGCCAGATGATCGCCGAGATGGAGCCCGGACACCGGGTCGCCCAGCAGTTCACCGATCTCGCCCTGGCGCTGACCGGCCGTCACGACACCAGACGGGCGCGGCCCGGGCTCCTCGGCCCTCTCTCGCCTCTCCTCGAGAAGCTCACCCAGCTCCGCAAGAAGGCCTGAGGGTCGACCGCAATCATCTGAGGCAGCATGTTCGGCAAGCGCGGCAATTC
>LNFH01000333.1 GCA_001464235.1 Rhizobiales bacterium Ga0077556
ACGGCGCCATCGACGGCGAGCTTCTCGTGCTGCGCGAGAGCCGGGTGCAGAGCTTCAACGTCCTGCAGCAGCGCCTCAACCGCAAGCAGGTGACGGTGCCACTGCTCGCCGAATTCCCTGCCCATATCCGCGCCTACGACCTGCTCTTCGCCGGGGGAGAGGACCTGCGCGACCGGCCCTTCACGGAGCGCCGCGCGATCCTCGAGCAGATGGTCTCGCAGATGGCCAATCCGCGCATCGACATCTCGCCCCTCGTGCCCTTCGAGACCTGGGAGGGCCTCGCCGCCATCCGCCTCGACCCCGCGTCCGCGGACGCCGGCGAGGATGCCGACGCCATCGAGGGGCTGATGATCAAGCATCGCCAGTCGCCCTACCTGCCCGGCCGGCCCAAGGGGCCGTGGTGGAAGTGGAAGCGCGACCCGATGGTGGTGGACTGCGTGCTGATGTACGCCCAGCGCGGCCACGGCAAGCGCTCGAGCTTCTATTCCGACTTCACCTTCGGGGTCTGGCGCGACAGCCCCGCCGGCGACGAGCTGGTGCCCGTCGGCAAGGCCTATTTCGGCTTCACCGACGAGGAGCTCGGCCAGCTCGACCGCTTCGTTCGCAACCACACCACCAACCGCTTCGGCCCGGTGCGCGAGGTGACGCACACCGCGCGCGAGGGGCTGGTGCTGGAGATCGCCTTCGAGGGCCTGCAGCGCTCGACGCGGCACAAGTCCGGCATCGCCATGCGCTTTCCCCGCATCTCCCGCATCCGCTGGGACAAGCCGCCGGGCGAGGCGGACCGGATCGGGGCAAGGGGTGAGGTGCTGCCCGGCGATCCCGTCTCGGCAGGCATGCCCGGGCGGCTTTGCCAGCGGCGGCGCTTCATGCGAAGCGGGGCGCCATGCCCGCTGCCGCCTTCCTGCCCGACCTCCTGAAGCGCTTCGCCCTGCCCTGCCTCGTCGGCGGGGCGGGCGGCTATGTCTTCCACCTCCTCGGCATGCCGGCCGCCTGGATGTCCGGCTCACTGGTTGTGGCCACCCTTCTCGCCCTCGGTGGCGCCAGGGTCATGGTGCCCGAGCCGGTGGCGACCGCCACCTTCCTGCTGCTCGGCACGGTGATGGGCTCGGCGGTCACCCCGCAGACCCTCCGCCTGATGATGTCCTGGCCCATCTCGATGGCGGGCCTCGCCGTGCTCGTCCCCGCCATCGTCGCCGCCATCACCGTCTATCTCGTCCGCATCGAGCGGCTCGACCGGCAGACGGCCTTCTTCGCCTCCATCCCCGGTGCGCTGAGCTACGTCATGGCCATGACGCTGTCCTCGCGCGCCGATGCCCGCAGCGTCGCCGTCATCCAGAGCTTCCGCCTCGTCCTGCTGGTCGCAGCCCTCCCCGGTCTCCTGTCGCTCGCCCGCATCGGCGGCACGCAGGCACCGCCCGCGGGCGTGGCCGGGCTCGGCCCCTGGCCGGAACTCCTCCTCCTGCTCGTCGTCTCCTCCGGCTTCGGCCTCGCCATGGAGCGGCTGAAGGTGCCGGGCGGCGCCACTGTCGGCGCCATGCTGGCGAGCGCGGTGCTCCACGCCACCGGCGTGGTCACCGCCCTCGTGCCGGAACCGGTGATGATCGTCGGCTTCATCGTCATCGGCGTGCTGATCGCCGCCCGCTTCGCCGGCACGTCGCTCGCCGAGCTGCGCCGCCTGCTGCGCGCCTCCGTCGGCGCCTTCATCGCCGGCATCGCGGTGACGCTCGTGGTCGCGGTGGCGGTGGCCTTCATCGCCGGCCTGCCGCTCGGCAAGGTCATCCTCGCCTATGCCCCGGGCGGCATCGAGGCCATGGCCATCCTCGCCTTCGTCCTCGACATGGATCCCGCCTTCGTCGGCGCCCACCACATCGTCCGCTTCGTCGGTATCGCGCTGCTGCTGCCGCTGGCGGCACGCCTCGTCCTCGGGCCGGACCGGGGTGCCTGAGGCGGCGCAGGCGTTGCAAAAAGCCATTTTCTTCCGCTATCCATAGGGTGCCAGCGATCCCGAGGACCGTGCATGCTCCCCCTCCGCCTTCCGCATGCCGCAGCCGTCGCCCTCTCGGCGGCATTCGCGCTCACTCCCTTCTCCGTCGTCGCCAACGCCCGCTGCACGGTGCCCTCGGTCGCCGAGGCGTCGTCCGGCGGCGCGCTGCCGCGCACCTCGGCGCAGCTCAGGACACGCGACCCGGTCCGCATCCTCGCCATCGGCTCGTCGACCACCGCGGGAGTGGGCGCCGGCGGCTCGGGCTTCGCCCACCGCCTCGGCCCGATGATCAAGGAGCGCTGGTCGGACAAGGTCATCGAGGTCGTCGTCTCCGGCGTCTCCGGCGAGACCGCCTCGGGCGCGGCCGGGCGCCTCACCCGCGAGCTCGCCCAGCACAAGCCGACCCTCGTGGTCTGGCAGCTCGGCACCAACGACGCCAATTTCGGCGTCTCCGCCGAAGCCTTCCGCGCCACGGTCGCCGCAGGCCTTTCCGCGATCCGCGCCGCCGGTGCCGACGCGCTGCTGGTCGACCCGCAATATTCCCGCTGGGCCGAAGGCGGCACGCGGACCGCCGAATTCGCCGCCATCATCGCCAGCGAGGGCGCCCGGGCCGGCGTGCCCGTCGTCCGCCGCTACCAGGCCATGTTCCAGCTGGCCAATTCCAATCGCAGCGCGTTCGACGGCCTGATTTCCTTCGACGGCCTGCACCTGACCTCCGCCGGCCACGACTGCATGGCCCAGCAGGTGGCCGGCACGATCCTGCGCACCGCCCGTCGCTGAGACGCGGCCGGGCGTCTTGCCTTTGCGGCATGTGGCCACCACATTGACGGCGCCGGCGGCGGGCCGGTTCTGGCCACAAGAGCGTAGCGATGAACACCACCACCACGCCGACGACCACCACCACCGTCGTGCCCTCTCCGATGCAGTATCTCGACCGCGCCACCGGCGTGCTCAGGGACCTCGGCCTCATGCCGGCCAAGATCGACGAGCAGCCGATCATCCCGCTGCTGCAGAAGATTTCCGACCTCGACCAGGACCGCGTGACGATGATCGCCCGCACCCTGAACCAGGTCGGCGTTTTCAACGAGGTGGTGCGCAACCAGGTCGCCGGCATGGAGGTGGGTGAGCGCTACGAGCTGATCACCCAGGGCTTCAACTCCATCCGCGACGACGCCAAGCGCATGGTCGAGCAGCTCTCCGACGGCAAGCTCTCCACCTTCGAGCGGCTGGAGAACGTCTGGACCAAGGTGCGCCGCGGCGACATCGCCACCCGCTTCGACGCCATCCGCACCACCTATCTCGACGTCGCACGCGCCACCAAGGACCAGATCCAGCGCGAGGTCACCATCCTCGACGCCTACCGCGACTTCCGCGGCGCGCTGAAGCAGGCCGAGGTGCAGGCCCTCGAGGTGCTGGAGAAGGCGAACGACAAGCTGCAGGCCAAGCAGGCCGAGCTGAAGGCCGCCTCCGAGGCGGTCGCCGCCTACACCGGCACGGTGCCGGCCGAGCGCGCCAACCTCGAACTCATCCGCGACACCAAGCTGCGCGAGATGCAGGACGAGGAGAAGCGCTTCCAGATCGCCAAGGACCTCTCCGACAACCTGACCATCGGCTACAACACGTCCGAGGTCATCATGGCCCGCCTGATGCAGACGACCAACGCCAAGGAGCGGGTCTATGCGCAGGCGATCTCCTTCTTCTCCACCAACGATGCCGTGCTGACCGCGCTGAAGGCCTCCTTCACCGGCCTGCAGGGGCTGCACGAATCGACCCGCACGCTCAACGAGATGAAGGAGGGCGTGTCGAAGTCGCTCGAGACCCTCTCGGAGATCGGCGACAAGGTGCAGGAGGAGGCGCTGCGCGCCGGCTACGGCCCGACCATCCGCGCCGACGCCGTGAAGAAGCTGGTCGAGAGCGTCGTCTCCTTCCAGGAGAAGTCGGGCGAGATCATCTACGAGATGCGCAAGCTCTCGACGCAGAACTCCAAGGAGATCCGCGACGCGGTGGAGGACGGCAAGAAGCGCCTCGCCGCCCTCGCCGAGAAGGGTGCCGCCCTCGGCATGTGAGGGCTAAGCCCCCCGTGACCACCGCGCGCCTCTCGCATCCTGACCGGAGGGTCATCCGATGACCGATACCGCCGTCGCCGCCCCTCCGGCCGCTCCCCCCGCCGAGGCGCAGTCCGCCAAGCTCGACGACATCATGCTCGCCATGGATGTCGTCGACACCCTCCGCCACGACCGCAAGATCACCGAGCGCGAACTCGCCGAGGGCGACCGCGAGGAGGACCTGATCGAACGGCTGCGGGTCATCTACCGCAACCAGGGCATCGACGTGCCCGACGAGATCCTGCGCCAGGGCGTCAAGGCCCTGCGCGAGGAGCGCTTCGTCTACAAGCCGCCGCGCGAGAGCCTTTCGGTGAAGCTGGCGCGGCTCTACGTCACCCGCGGCCGCTGGGGCAAATGGGCGCTGGCTGCCTTTGCGGCGCTGGCCATCGGAGCCGGCACGCTCGCCTGGCAGGGCTATTCCCGGCAGGTCGAGCTGACGCAGACCATTCCCGCCGCCATCGAGCGCCTCTCGGGCGACATCACCCGCGAGGCGACCGCCGACGCCGTGCGCACCCGCGTCGCTGCCCTCGCCTCCGACGGGCGGATCGCCGCGCGCGACGGCAAGGCCGAGGCGGCGCGCGCCGCCGTCACCGACCTCGAGCGCCTGCGCGACGACATCCGCACCGAGTACGACGTGCGCATCGTCTCGCGGCCCGGCGAGTCGACCGGCGTCTGGCGCCGGCCCCGGCGCAACCCCAACGCCATGAACTACTACCTGATCGTCGAGGCCATTGGCCGCGACGGGCGGCCGCTGTCGCGCTCCGTCACGTCGGAAGAGGACGGCACGACGCGGGTCGTCACCAGGTGGGGTATCCGCGTGCCCGAGAGCCTCTACCGGGTCGTCGAGGCCGACAAGCGCGATGACGGCATCGTCCAGAACGCCATCCTCGGCCGCAAGCAGCGCGGCCAGCTCGACCCGACCTGGCGCGAGGCCCTGCCGGGCGGCGCCATCACGAGCTGGTAGGAGCATCCCGCATGATCCCCGGACATTCCGCGCTCGGAGGCATCGAAGGTGCCCTCGCCGAGATCCGCCAGGCGGAGAACGAGGTCAACCGCCGGCTCGACCAGGCCAACCGCAGCCAGGCCGAGGCGCGCACCGGCGAGGCCGAGGCCTTCCGCGATCTCGCCGCCTTCCGCCTGAAGTCCGAGACCGGCCTCGGCGGTCGGCTGACCCAGGTCGCGACCGAGGTGCGCGCCCTGCTGGCGCTGCGCCTCAACGACCGCAACCGGCTGGACGAGGAGATCGCCACCGTCGAGGCCGAGATCACCCGCGTCGCCACGGAGCGGCAGGACTTCGCGCGGCGCCTCGACGAGGCCGAGGAGCGCCGCGACGCCGTCGCCAACGAGGCCCAGATCGGCCTCGCCGGCCGGCCCGACTATGTCGCCGCCCGCACCGCCGCGGACGACGCCGTCCGGGTCGCCCAGGAATCGGAGAAGAAGGCGGCCCTCGCCGAGCAGGAGCTCGAGGAGAAGCGCAAGCCCTACGAGGACGATGCGCTGTTCATGTATCTGTGGACCCGCGGCTATGCGACCCAGGCCTACGAGGCCGGCAACATCGCCCGTCTCCTCGACGGCTGGGTGGCCCGCATCGTCCGCTATGCCGACGCCCGGCCGAACTA
>LNFH01000334.1 GCA_001464235.1 Rhizobiales bacterium Ga0077556
CTCGACCAGCGCGCCGCCGCCTTCGCCCGCGGCGAGGACGGCCGCTACGCCCAGGCTGTCGCGCTCCTCGCCGAGACGCTGCGGCGGGAAGACATCGACCGCCTCTATGCCGAGGCGCTGAAGACCCCCGCTCCGGACGACGAGGCCATCGTCGGCCGCATCCGCGCCCTGCGGGACACCCAGGAGCGCGCCGATATCGACATGCGCCGCCTGCGCGGCGAGCTGGCGGAGCTGTCGCGCCGCCGGTCCGAGGTGTCGCAGGTGGCGTCGGGGTTCCGCCAGCGCCGCTACGACGCCGACGGCTCGGTCTTCTCCAACGACGTGGTCGGCGCGCTGCTGCGCGGCCTCGTCACCGGCGTCATCACCGGCGCCGACTACTGGTCGCGCATGGAACAGGGCCGGCGCAGCAGCCGCTCCGACCAGGGCTCCTGGGGCGGTGGCGGCGGCGGCGCGTGGGGCGGCGGCGGTTCCTGGGGCGGTGGCGGCTCGTGGGGCGGCGGCGGATCGTCCGGCGGCTCCTGGGGCGGCGGAGGCGGATCCTCCGGCGGAGGGTCATGGGGCGGTGGCGGCTCGTCCGGAGGCGGGTCGTCCGGCGGTGGCGACGGCTTCGACACCGGCGGGAGGTTCTAGGCGGCGCCGTTCACAGCCGCAGCATCACCAGGAAGGCGGTCAGGTCGTCGGTGACGAAATCGACGTGGTCGTCCTCGCGCCCCTCGAACTCCCAGGCCTCGCGGAACACCTCGCGGGTGCGTTCCGGCACCACCAGCACGGTCTTCATGCCGAGCGCATGCGGCGCCTCGAGGTTGCGGGCGAGGTCCTCGAACATCGCCGCGCGGGTCGGGGCGACGCCGTGGTCGGCGAGGAACTTCTCGTAGGTCTCGCGGTGGGGCTTCGGGAGCAGCCCCGCGTCGACGATGTCGAACACCCCGTCGAAATGGTTCTCGATGCCGAGCCGGCGCGTCACCGCGGCGACGTGGGAATGGGTGCCCGAGGTGAAGACGAACTTGCGGCCCGGCAGGGCGGCGATCGCGGCGCCGAGCTCGGGATTGGCCTGCAGCGGCGAATGGTCGATGTCGTGCACGTAGCTGAGGAAATCGTCCGGGCTCATGCCGTGCTCGATCATCAGCCCGCGCATCGAGGTGCCGTAGCGCCGGTAATAGTCCTTCTGCAGGACGAAGGCCTCGTCGGTCGAGATGTCGAGGAGCTTGGCGACATAGGACTTGATGCGCCCGTCGATCTGCTCCCAAAGCGACAGGTGCGCGGGGTAGAGCGTGTTGTCGAGGTCGAAGATCCACGCCTCGACGTGGGAGAAGGCCTCGCGGATGGCGGTGGCGCGGGTCATCGGGGCTCCCGGAAGCGGAGGGACGCGCGGCGGCGTCCGTCGAAGGTGACGGCGGCGAACCCGGCGAGGGTGCCGCCATGGGCGGCGCAGTCCGCCGTCCCGGTGATCTCGAACTCGCTGGTGCGGATGCAGGCCTGGACGCCACGCAGCACGGGACGACCCTCCGCGTCCACCGCCTCGGCGAAGGACAGGACCCGCGCCGGCTGGCCCTCCACCGGCGGCTTCAGGCAGGCGCCGGGCTCGAGACGGAACCAGCCGCGCGTCGCGACCTGCCGCCCCTCCTCCGTGCCGAGCGCCGCCATGATCCGGTGGCCCGTCTCGTTGCACCAGGCAAATCCCGGCCCCTCGCCGGCCCGCAGCGCTGCCAGAAGCCGGTCGAAGATGCCGGGCAGCACAGCGGCGTCCGCCGGCAGGTTCAGGTCGGTGAGGAAGGCACGCAGCGCCGCGTCGGTCTTCGGGCCTTCCAGCCCGTCGATGGGCCCGGGGTCGTAGCCCATGCGGGTGAGAAGGCGCTGGATGCCGGCCTTGCGCGCCTGTGGCAGGTCGTAGTCGGCCTCTTCCGAGAGGAAGAGCACGCCGATGCCCTCGGCGACCGTCGGCTTCACCTCCACGAAGCCGGCGAGGCGCGTATTGGCCTGGCGACAGCTCTGGGCGGCCGGGACCAGGAAGTCGCCCTCGCCGATGCACAGCTGCAGGTGTTCCGGCTGGCCGAGGCTCGCGCCCGGCGCCTCGCCGAGCGGGCGGGTGTGCAGGAACAGGCGGCCGGGCGACTCCGCCGACTGCAGGATCGCCCGGCACTGGCCGGGATCGAGCCTGAACCAGCCGCGGGTCGCCGCGGTATCGGCTACGACGACCCCGATGGCCGCCTCCGTGACCACGCTCGTGCGATTGCACAGGCGCGTCTCGGCCGCGGCAGGAGCGGCGAGCGACGCCACGGCGCAGAGCGTCGCGGCGAGGCCCGCCAGCGCCTCACGCATGGATGAGCGTGCCGGCGCCGCCATCGGTGAGGAGCTCCACGAGAACGGCGTGCGGGGTCTTGCCGTCGAGGATGACGACGCCCTCGACGCCCCGCTCGATGGCGTAGATGCAGGTCTCGATCTTCGGGATCATGCCCCCCGTCGCCGTTCCGTCGGCGATCAGGCGGCGGCAATCCTCCACCGACAGCGACTTGATGAGGTTCTTGTTCTTGTCGAGGACCCCGGGCACGTCGGTGAGCAGGAGGAGGCGCTTGGCCTTCAGCGCGCCGGCGATGGCGCCGGCGAAAGTGTCGGCGTTGACGTTGTAGGTGTCGCCCTCCACCGAGGTCGCCACCGGGGCCAGGACCGGGACGAGGTCCTTGCCCAGCACCGTGTCCAGCACCTTGGTGTCCACCTTGTCGGGCTCGCCGACGAAGCCGAGATCGACGACCTTCTCGATGTTGGAATCCGGGTCGCGCGTGACGCGGCTGACCTTGGACGCCTTCACCATGTCGCCGTCCTTGCCGCACAGGCCGATGGCCTTGCCGCCGGCGGCGTTGATGAAGCCGACGATCTGCTTGTTGATCGAGCCGGCGAGGATCATCTCGACGATCTCCACCGTCTGCTTGTCGGTGACGCGCAGGCCGTCGACGAACTCGCTCTTGATGCCGAGCTTCGCCAGCATCTGGCCGATCTGCGGCCCGCCGCCGTGGACCACCACCGGATTGATGCCCGACTGCTCCAGCATGACGATGTCGCGGGCGAAGGAACGCGCACCGCCCTCGTCGCCCATGGCGTGGCCGCCGTATTTCACCACGACGATCTCGTCGTCGTATTTCTGCATGTAGGGCAGCGCCTCGTTGAGGACGCGGCCGATGTCCTGGGCGTCGAGGGGCGTATGCGACATGAGCGGCTCCGGCAGATCGCGTCGTTCGTGTCGCGACCCGGCGCGACGGTGGCAGGGTCTTAGCCGATTTGGCCGAGGGGGCGAAAGCGCCAAACAGCATCGCGTCCGTGCGCCATGAGGTCGACATGATCGGCGTCGATGATCGCGGCGGGTGACAGGGGCGACGACACGGCCTATGGCTCGCCCAAGGGCCGGCTCGCGGAGCCTTGGCCACAGATGCTGCGATCGGAGACCATGACCGCACTCCGCTCCAGGACGTTCGACGTGCTTCTCGGCGGCTGGACCGCCCTGTTCGGTGCGATCATCCCCGCCCTGCTCTGGTCCGACGCCCGCCGCCTGCGCCACGTCTCGCGCCTCTGGGTCGCCGGCGTCATGGGCCTGCTGCGCGGGGTCGTCGGTCTCGACCACGTGGAAATCGGCAGCGACAACCGCCCTGCCGGCCCCTGCCTCATCGTCTGCAATCACCAGTCGACCTGGGAGACCATCGCCTTCATCCGCCTCTTCCCGGACGTCGCCATCGTCGCCAAGGAGGAGCTGCTGAAGATCCCGGTCTTCGGCTGGTACCTGCGCCATTCGCCGATGATCACCATCGACCGCGAGTCCGGCACCCAGGCCCTGCGCCGCATGGTGGAAGGCGCCAAGGCGGCGCTGGCCGAGGGTCGCCCGGTGCTCCTCTTCCCCGAGGGCACCCGCAAGGACCCCGACGCGCCCATCGACTTCAAGCGCGGCGTCGAGCTCCTCTATGGCCGGCTCGACGTTCCCGTCCTGCCCGTCGTCGTCAATTCCGGCCGTTTCTGGGGCATCGGCCGGCCGGCCAAGCGACCCGGCACCATCACCGTCTCGTGCCTGCCGCCGCTCCCTCCCGGCCTCAAGTCGGGTGAGATGATGGAACGGGCCGAGCGGATGATGGAAGAGGAACGCCGCCGGATCGGCTGAGCCGGGCGGCCGCCTTGACT
>LNFH01000335.1 GCA_001464235.1 Rhizobiales bacterium Ga0077556
GAGCCATGACGCGTTATCCCGACCGCTTCTACCCCGTCGTCGACAGCATCCGCACCCTGATGGACCTCGTCGCCCTCGGCGTCGGCACCATCCAGCTCCGGGTGAAGGACCTCGGCGAGGCCCAGGCGGCGGCCCTGGTGCGCGAGGCCGTGGAATCCGTCGAGGGCCTGTCGGTGCGGCTGGTGATCAACGACTACTGGCGCGCCGCCATCGCGGGCGGTGCCCGCCACCTCCATCTCGGCCAGGAAGACCTTGCGACGGCCGACGTCGCGGCGATCCGCGCAGCCGGCCTGACCCTCGGCATCTCCACCCACGACGAGGCGGAGCTCGAGACCGCCCTCGCCCACCGGCCGGACTATATCGCGCTCGGCCCCATCTATACGACGACCGTCAAGCCCATGCGCTTCGACCCCCAGGGCCTCGACCGCATCGGGATCTGGAAGAAGAAGATCGGCGCCATTCCGCTGGTGGCGATCGGCGGCATCACCCTGGAGCGCGCACCGGCCGTCTATGCGGCGGGCGCCGATTCCATCGCCGTGGTCTCCGACATCGCCAACGCCGACGACCCCGACACCCGCGTGCGCGAATGGCTGGCGCTCGAGCCCGCGGGGGATTGAGGGCTGGATTCCGCGCGCCTTGCATCAGCGAAGTGCGTCCTTCGAGGCTCGCTGCCGCCCGAACCTCAGGATGAGGGAGGTCGTGAGTTGCATCCGGGGCGTCAGCCACGCCGACGTCGCGGCGAAGGTCACCGTCGGGCCAATCTCCATCGTCCTCATCCTGAGGTGCGAGCAACGGCGATGCGCCAGCATCGTCGGTGGCGAGCCTCGAAGGACGCACTCCGGTTCTGCAGCTCCACGCTCCCGCCCCTAGCCATCCGGCCCCGCGACCGCTACCTCACGGCATGAACCGCCGGACCCTCCGCCCGGCGCCGAGACCCGTAGCCGATGACCACCGCCCCGCCCGGCACCGGGGGCCCGGACGATCCCGGCTTCGGGATCTACGTCCACTGGCCCTTCTGCGCCTCCAAGTGCCCCTATTGCGACTTCAACAGCCACGTGCGCCACGTGGCGCCCGACCAGGCTCGCTATGTCGCCGCCTTCGGCCGCGAACTCGCGACCGCCGCGCGGCGCGCCCCCGGCCGCACGGTGTCCTCGATCTTCCTCGGCGGCGGCACGCCCTCGCTCATGGAGCCGACGACGGTGGGCGCCATCCTCGACGCCATCGCGAGGCTCTGGACGGTGACGCCCGACTGCGAGGTGACGCTGGAGGCGAACCCCACCAGCGTCGAGGCGGAGCGCTTCCGCGGCTTCCGCGCCGCCGGCGTCAACCGCGTCTCGCTCGGCGTCCAGGCCCTCGACGACGCCGACCTCAAGAGCCTCGGGCGCACCCATTCGGCCGACGAGGCCCTGCGCGCCGTCGACGTCGCCCGCCGGCACTTCGACCGCTACTCCTTCGACCTCATCTACGCCCGCCCCGGCCAGACCGCGGCGGGATGGGAGGCCGAGCTCCGCCGCGCCATCGCGGAGGCTGCCGAACACCTGTCGCTCTATCAGCTCACCATCGAGCCCGGCACCATGTTCGAGGCGCTGCACCGGGCCGGCAAGCTCGCCATGCCCGACGACGACATGGGCCGCGTGCTCTACGACCTGACGCAGGCGGTCTGCGCCGAGGCGGGCCTGCCGGCCTACGAGATTTCCAACCACGCACGCCCCGGTGCCGAATGCCGGCACAACCTCATCTACTGGCGGTCCGGCGATTTCGTCGGGGCCGGCCCCGGCGCCCACGGCCGCCTCACCCTCGGCAACGGCCGCATCGCCACCGCCACCGAGAAGCATCCGGAGACCTGGCTGAAGCGGGTGGAGGAGCAGGGCTCGGGCATCGTCTCGGAAGAGCACCTCGTCCAGATCGAGAATGCCGACGAGTTCCTGGTCATGGGCCTGCGCCTCGCCGAGGGCATCGACCTCGCCCGCTACGAGGCGCTGTCCGGCCGGCCGCTCGACCCCGAACGCATCGCCTTCCTGGAGGGCGAGGGCTTCGTCCGGCGCCTGCCCGGCGGACGGCTGAAGGTCACGCCGGAGGGCTTCCCGGTCCTCAACGCGGTGGTGGCGGACCTCGCGCAGGTGGACTAGCGGCAGGCGCGGCCGCCGCCGACGTCCAGGTGGAAATGGTCGTAGTGCAGCGGGTTGTAGTCCGGCGACAGGGTGACGTCGAACCAGCGGCAGGCGGCATCCCGCACGGCGCGCAGGAAGGCGGCGCGGCCCGCCTCCGCCGACGACCAGTCGGCGGTGAGCGTCAGGCGGCGGCCGTCGGCGAGCACGAAGCCGCTGATGTCGATGGCGTCGGCCGTGGCGTGGCGGCTGCGGCGCCCTGAGGCGGCGTGGTTGATGTTGCGGCAGGCATAGGTTCCGAGATGCTCGACGCGCGTCACCGGAGCGCCGAGATGGGTGCGCGCCGCCGCTCCCAGCGCGTGGCGGTCGAGCATGGCGAGGGAGAGCGCCGCCCGGCAGGTCAAAATGACGGGCGAGGACAGGCGCGTCGCCCCGGCGAGCGGCGTGCGGCCAGCATCGGTGAAGCCGCAGCCCTCCCCTGTCGTGCGGTCCGGAACCGGCTCGAAGGCGATCCCGCCACGGGCGAGGGCCGCGCGGCAGAGGTCGCCGTCGCCGCGGGCGCGGGCGAACTTGAAGCGTGTCAGCAAGCCCGGCTCCTCGCCGATGTCGAAGGGCGCGAAGGGGTCGAAGCGCGGCGGCAGCACGATCTGCCCCGAGGCGACCAGCGCCGCCGTGAAGAGCAGGCCGAGGACCAGCGGCAGGACGAGGAGGCGGGCGATGCGGGCGGCCATGCGCCAGCCTAACAGGCGAGCCCCCGCCGGGTTCCGCACTGGGGGCGCGGCACGCCGCCGCTGGTCCCGGGCGCTCCGGTCCATGGCCTTTGGCCGCCGAACCGCCTAGTTTCCCTCCATGGCGAATGCACTCATCCCCTCCCTGTTCGAAGCGGCCCCGGCACTGCGCAGCCTCCGGCTCGAGACGCTGATCCGGCTGCGCTGGTTCGCCGTCGTCGGCCAGACGGCCGCGATCGTCGCGGTCTACTGGGGGCTGAACGCCGAACTGCCGCTCGACCTCTGCCTGCTCGCGGTCGCCGCCTCGGCCTGGATCAACATCACCCTGCGCCTGCGCTATCCCGCGAACCACCGTCTCTCGCCGCTGGAGGCGGGCTTTTCGCTCGCCTGGGACATCATCCAGCTCGCGATCCTGCTCTATCTCACCGGCGGCCTGGAGAACCCCTTCTCCTTCCTCTTCCTCGGCCCGGTGCTGATCTCGGCCACGTCCCAGCCGCCGCGTACGACGCTGCTGCTCGGTCTTCTCACCGTCGTCTGCGCCACCTTCGTCGGCTACATCCACATGCCGCTGCCCTGGGAGTGGACGAACGACCTGAGGCTGCCGCCGCTCTATCTCATCGGCGTCTATGTGGCCCTGCTGATCTGCCTCTCCTTCATCGGCCTCTACGTCTGGCAGGTGGCGGAGGAACAGCGCCAGCTCACCGAGGCGCTGACCGCGACGGAACTCGTGCTCGCCCGCGAGCAGCACCTCTCCCAGCTCGACGGCCTCGCCGCCGCCGCCGCCCATGAACTCGGCACGCCGCTCGCCACCATCGCCCTCGTCACCAAGGAACTCGCCGGCGTCCTGCCCAAGGACGGCCCGATCGGCGAGGACATGACGCTGTTGCGCGAGCAGGTGCAGCGCTGCCGCGACATCCTCGCCAAGCTGAAGAGCCTGTCGAGCGGCGATGCCCCGTTCGACACCATGTCGCTCGCCCAGCTGATCGAGGAAGTGGCGCAGCCCCACCGCTTCTTCGGCATCGCCATCACCGTCGACCTGCCCGACAAGCGCGAGGGCGAGCCGCTCATCGCCCGCAATCCCGGCCTCCTCTACGGCCTCGGCAACATCGTCGAGAACGCCGTCGACTTCGCCCGGTCCTCGGTCGTCATCGCCGCCCGCTGGGACTCCGAGGTGGTGACGGTCACCATCATCGACGACGGGCCGGGCCTCGCGCCCGACATCCTCGAACGGGTCGGCGAGCCCTATCTGACCCGCCGCGGCAAGGGCCGTGGCCGCAGCCGGCGCGCCGACCGGACCGAGGAGCCGGGCGAGGAGAAGACGGGCCTCGGCCTCGGCGTCTTCATCGCCAAGACGTTGCTGCAGCGCTCCGGCGCGCGCATCCTCTACCGCAACCGGCCCGGCCTCGAGACCGGCGCCGTGGTCGAGGTCACCTGGCCGCGCAGTGCCTTCGCCACCGCGGGTGGCGGCGGTTCGTCGCGGCCTCTCCCGGCGCCGATGACTTGAGGGAACGCCTGCGCGACCCTACATCTGCGGCAGAACGTCCGTTTTCGACACCTCCAGGAGTGACCCGATGCTTCCCACCGAGTCCGCACCGCAGATGCCGCAGGCCGCCCTGCCCGCGGACCGGACGCTGCTGGTGGTCGACGACGACAAGCCCTTCCTGCAGCGCCTCTGCCGCGCCATGGAGGCGCGCGGCTTCCAGGTCACCGCCGCGGAAAGCGTCGCCGACGGCCTGGCGGCGGTCGCCGCCCGTCCGCCCGCCTTCGCGGTGGTGGACATGCGCCTCGGCGACGGCAACGGCCTCGACGTCATCTCCGCCCTCAACGAGGCGCGCCCCGACGCCCGCGGCGTCATCCTCACCGGCTATGGCAACATCGCCACCGCCGTGACCGCGGTGAAGCTCGGTGCGGTCGACTATCTCGCCAAGCCCGCCGATGCGGACGAGGTCTTCGCCGCGCTCCTCGCGGTCGCCGGCAAGACCGCCGACCTGCCGGAGAATCCGATGTCGGCCGACCGGGTGCGCTGGGAGCACATCCAGCGCATCTACGAGCTGTGCAGCCGCAACGTCTCCGAGACCGCCCGCCGCCTCGGCATGCACCGCCGCACGCTGCAGCGCATCCTGGCCAAGCGCGCGCCGCGCTGATCGGTTTGCATCAGGGCCGAGAACAGGACTGCACGGCCCAAGTGCGTCCTTCGAGGCTCGACTTCGCCTCGCACCTCAGGATGAGGTGCGTGGGTGACCTGCATCAGCGTCTGATGAGACGGGACACCGCGGTGCCCCTGGTGCGCCGGTGCAATACGCCACCCTCCTCATCCTGAGGTGCGAGGCGAAGACGAGCCTCGAAGGACGCACTGCTTTGGTGCAGTACGCCCCCGGGGGTCAGGCCCGGGTGAAAGCTACCCTTCAGAGGTCCGTCAGCCCGCGCGCCTGCGGGTCGCAGAGCAGCGTCATGCGCCCGGCCGCGGCGCGGGCGAAGCGCAGCATCATCACCTTGCGCGTCGGCGCCGGCAGAGCGGCCGCCTCGCCTTCACGCACCAGCTCGGCCCCGTGCGCATCGGCGAGGATGAGTCCCGCGTCCTCCGGCAGAAGGTCCGTCGGAAAGTCCGGTGCCACCGCGAACAGCACCCGGTCGGCATGGGCGCGATAGTCGCCCCACTTGCGATCGGCACGGAAGTCCTCGACCGACGACTTGATCTCGACGATCCACTGCGCGACAGCGCGGTCAGGTCGGCCCGCCGCCCGGACGGCAGCGCGAGTTCCGGCACCACGGCGAAGTCCATCGCCGCGAGGAGCCGCGTCGTCCCGCGCGCGATGGCGAGCGCCCGCTGCGACTGGCGGCCGTCGACCGGCGGGGCGAGGGAGCTTGCGGCGAATCCGGACATGGCCCGATCATGCCGCAGCCGGACCGGGAATGAAACGGGAACGTCGCCGCCTGCTTCCCTTGCTGCCATTTTCGTGTATAAGCCGCGCCTTCGGCCTCCCTCGGGGAAGCCGGACCGTGCCCGCGCCTTTCGCGCTCCACGGCCATCCGACCGCGCTGGACGACATCCCGGCGCCGGCCGC
>LNFH01000336.1 GCA_001464235.1 Rhizobiales bacterium Ga0077556
CTCGCCACCGTCGTCTCCAACTACGAGCCGAAGGCCGGCATCGACTTCTTCCCGCTGACCGTCAACTACCAGGAGAAGTATTTCGCCGCGGGCCGCATTCCGGGCGTGAGGTCACCGAAACGCCCGTCTACCCCGGCAGGTCGCGACCCGCGCGACCTGCGCGCCAACAAGGCCAATCCACTGGACCAGTCGACCGCCATGGCAGGATCGCAAGGGGCTCGGGATCACTAGATCCTGAGATCGAGCCTCTCGCCGTCTTGCGCATGGCCGTCTGCCGTCCGATCCGTCCGAGAAAGGAAACAAGATGTTCGAAACCCATCGCGAGGAGATCACCTGGGGTGGTCGCAAGCTCGTGCTCGAGACCGGCAAGGTCGCCCGCCAGGCCCATGGCGCCGTGCTCGCCACCTACGGCGACACCACCGTGCTCGCCACCGTCGTCTCCAACTACGAGCCGAAGGCCGGCATCGACTTCTTCCCGCTGACCGTCAACTACCAGGAGAAGTATTTCGCCGCGGGCCGCATGCGAAGGCCAGCCGACCGAGCGCGAGACGCTGATCTCCCGCCTCATCGACCGCCCGATCCGCCCCCTCTTCGTCGAGGGCTACAAGAACGAGACGCAGGTCATCATCACCACGCTCTCCCATGACATGGAGAACGATCCCGACGTGCTCGCCATGGTCGCCGCCTCCGCCGCACTGACCCTCTCCGGCGTGCCCTTCATGGGCCCGGTGGGCGCCGCCCGCGTCGGCTACATCGACGGCGAATACGTGCTGAACCCCTATGTCGACGACATGAAGGAGTCGAAGCTCGACCTCGTCGTCGCCGGCACCGCCGACGCCGTGCTGATGGTCGAGTCGGAGGCCCAGGAGCTCTCCGAGGACGTGATGCTCGGCGCCGTCATGTTCGGCCACAAGTACTTCCAGCCGATCATCAACGCCATCATCTCGCTGGCCGACAAGGCCGCCAAGGAGCCGCGCGACTTCACGCCGCCGGACCACTCCGCGCTCGAGAAGGAGATGCTGGCCCTGGTCGAGAAGGACCTGCGCGCCGCCTACGCCATCCGCGAGAAGACCGCCCGCTACACCGCCGTCGGCGAAGTGAAGAAGAAGGCCCTCGAGGCCTTCACCGGCGAGGGCGAGGGCAAGCACGACAAGCAGGTCGCCGCCGGCGTCTTCAAGGAGCTCGAGGCCAAGGTCGTCCGCTGGAACATCCTCGACACCGGCAGCCGCATCGACGGCCGTGACCTCGTCACGGTGCGCCCGATCGTCTCCGAGGTCGGCATCCTGCCGCGCACCCATGGCTCGGCGCTGTTCACCCGCGGCGAGACCCAGGCGATGGTGGTCACCACGCTCGGCACCGCCGAGGACGAGCAGTTCATCGACTCGCTGACCGGCACCTACAAGGAGAACTTCCTCCTTCACTACAACTTCCCCCCCTTCTCGGTGGGTGAGGCCGGCCGCATGGGCCGCGCCGGCCGTCGCGAGATCGGCCACGGCAAGCTCGCCTGGCGCGCCATCCATCCGATGCTGCCGGAGAAGCACGAGTTCCCCTACACGATCCGCGTCGTCTCGGAGATCACCGAGTCGAACGGCTCCTCCTCCATGGCCACCGTCTGCGGCGCCTCGCTGGCGCTGATGGATGCGGGCGTGCCGATCAAGCGTCCGGTGGCGGGCATCGCCATGGGCCTGATCCTCGAGGGTGAGCGCTATGCGGTGCTCTCCGACATCCTCGGCGACGAGGACCATCTCGGCGACATGGACTTCAAGGTCGCCGGCACCGCCGAGGGCATCACCTCGCTGCAGATGGACATCAAGATCGCCGGCATCACCGAGGAGATCATGAAGGTCGCCCTCGGCCAGGCCAAGGGCGGTCGCGAGCACATCCTCGGCGAGATGGCCAAGGCCCTCACCTCGGCCCGCGCCGAGCTCGGCGAGCATGCCCCGCGCATCGAGAGCTTCAAGATCCCCACCGACAAGATCCGTGAAGTGATCGGCACCGGCGGCAAGGTCATCCGCGAGATCGTCGAGAAGACCGGCGCCAAGGTGAACATCGAGGACGACGGCACCGTGAAGGTGGCCTCCGCCAACGGCGAGCAGATCCGCGCCGCGGTGAACTGGATCAAGTCGATCACGCAGGAGCCCGAGCTCGGCATGATCTACGAGGGAACCGTGGTGAAGGTCGTCGACTTCGGCGCCTTCGTGAACTTCTTCGGTTCGCGCGACGGCCTCGTCCACATCTCGCAGCTCGCCAACAACCGCGTCGGCAAGGTCACCGACGTGGTCAAGGAGGGCGACAAGGTGAAGGTGAAGCTGCTCGGCTTCGACGATCGCGGCAAGACCCGCCTGTCCATGAAGGTCGTCGACCAGGCGACCGGCGAGGACCTCGAGAAGAAGCAGAAGGAAGCCGCCGCCGAAGAGGGCGACGCCGCGGAGTGATCCTCGGCCTCACGGCTCCAGGAATCGGAAAGGGCGGCCCTCGGGCCGCCCTTTTTCGTTTCGCGTCAGGCCCCGAAGAACTCCGTGACGTCGTCGAGAACCGGCGACGACCAGCGCAACAGAGGCGCCAGCGCCAGCACCGTGCCGGCATGGCCCACCCCGTCGTACTTGCGCACCGTCACCGGAGCGCCGGCGGCGGCGAGGCGGGCGGCGAGGGCATCGGTGTTGCGCGGCAGCACGGTGGTGTCGGCCGTGCCCGTGCCGAGGAAGATGCGCGGGGCACCGCGGCGGGCGAAGCTGATCGGCTGGGTCTCGGCGGGATTGCGGGCATTGCCGAAGGCGGCCTGGGTCACGCGGCCCTCCAGCGGCAGGAAGTCGTAGGGGCCGGAAAGGCCCGCCACCGCCCTCACCGCCTGGCGCGGCACCCCGGCGCGGGCGAGATAGCGCGGATCGAGCGCCAGCATCATGGCGTTGTAGGCCCCCGCCGAATGGCCCGCGAGGAAGATGCGGCCGGGATCGCCGCCGTAGCGGGCGATGCTCTGGCGGACGAAGCCGAGCGCCCGCGCGCCGTCCTCGATGAAGGCCGGAAAGCGCACCTCGGGAACGAGGCGATAGTCGGCGATGACCGTGACGTAGCCGCGGCCGGCGAAGGCGTCGCCGACGAAGCCATAGGTGCCCTTGGACCCGCTCGACCAGGAACCGCCATAGATGAAGACCACGACCGGCGCCCGCGACGCCCCGCTGCGCGGCAGGTAGATGTCGAGACGCTGGCGCGGGTCCGGCCCGAAGGCGACGTCGCGCGTCGGCAGGCCCTGGGCGAGCGCCGGCGCGGCGGGCAGCACGAGGCCTGCGGCCGCGCCGGCGAGAAGGGCCGGCACGGCGCGGCGCGAGGGGACGAGGGTCATGCGGAGGCTCCTGCTCGGGTCATCGTGGCAGGTAACCCGCCACGGGCCCGTTCGGTTGCAGCGCTCACCCCCTCGTGACGGGACGCCGCCCCGTCAGTTCGCGGCGAAGCAGTAGAACCGGCCGTCACCGCCAGTCGCCCGTAGCGAGGGCATGTCGCAGCCGCGCGAGGGGTGCGAGGTGTTCCACGACAGCGCCGGCGGCTCGGTGTTGAGCCCCATGCGGTCGTGGTGGCCGACCATGGCCGAGCCCTCGCCGTTCTTCGTCCAGTTGCCGCAGGTGCGGTCGGCATCGCCCGTGAAGGCCGTGCCGTCGGCCTGGCTGCCGGTGCGCCCGTTCACCACGGCGCCGGTCTCGGTCAGCGCCGTCTGCTTGGTGAGGTTGTTGGTGCCATGCAGTTCGGCGACGGAGGCGGCGATCACCACGCCGCGGGCATTGGCCCAGGGCCCGGAGCCGATGCGGTCGCGGGCATTCACCGCGCCCGCCCCTTGCGTCGACAGATAGGCCCGCCAGGTGCGGTTGCCCGCACCGGCCGCCGCGGCGAGCGCCTGGCAGTGCCTGTCGGCGCCGGCGAGGCCGCCGAGATTGCCGCCGTCCAGCGGCGCGGAGGTGATGAAGAAGCCCATGGGGGCCTGCTGCGCCGCCGCCGGCCCCGCAAGGCATGCCAGCGCCGCGGCGCCCATCAGCGCCGCCGTCAAACGAATAGCCATTGGTGTTGTCCTCGCCCTGTCGATGCCTTGTCAGGCTCCAGGGCCCGGCATCTGGCGCGAGCCTAGGAACAGGCGGCGAGCCGACAAAGACACAGGTCGGTGAGACAGGTAACCCTGTAACCGCTCAGCTGCGGGCCTCGCCGAGCTTGCGGACGGGCGGGCTCGCCACGATCTCGCGCCGCTCGGCATAGGCCTCGTGGTTCTCCTCGATGCGGCCGAGGTCGTAGAGGTAGTTGACCATCACCCCGTGCGACTGGGCGAGCCCGGTGTCCGACAGGTCGGCGCCGGCATTGATGCGCTCGAGCCTCGCGCCGTTGCCGAGATGGAAGCGGGCCACCGGATCGAGCGGCCTGTTGCCGGTGGTCTTGGCGGTGAGGAAGTAGCGCGCCGCGCAGCGCGCCAGCAGCCTGTCGAGCTTCGCCACGCGCGCCCGGTCGGCGCGCCAGTCGGCCTCGTCGAGGGCGGTGAGCAGGTCGCGCTCCTCCTCCAGCAGGAAGCCGGTCTCGGTCTTGCGCTCCTTGGCCAGCCACTTGGCGAAGCCCGGCACCGGCGACAGCGTCACGAAGGTGGTGAGCTTCGGCAGCTCGCGCTTCAGCTCCTCCACCACCTGCTTGATCAGCAGCGAGCCGAAGGAGATGCCGGCGAGGCCCGTCTGGCAGTTGGAGATGGAATAGAAGACCGCCACCCGCGCCTCGTCGGCGGCGAGCGCCGTGCCGCCCTCGGCGATCAGGGGGCCGATGGCGGCCGGGATCTCGGCGGTGAGCGCCACCTCGACGAAGATCAGCGGCTCGTCGTCGAGGCGGGGGTGGAAGAAGGCGTAGCAGCGCCGGTCCTCCGGCTCGAGCCGCCGCCTCAGGTCGTCCCAGTCGCGGATCTCGTGCACCGCCTCGTAGCGGATGATCTTTTCCAGGATGTTGGCCGGCGTCGACCAGTCGATGCGCCTCACGACCAGGAACCCCCGATTGAACCAGGAGGAGAAGAGGTGGACGAGGTCGTCGTCCAGCACCTTCAGATCGGCCTGGCCGGGCAGCGCCGCAAGGAGGTCGTCGCGCAGGCGCACCAGCGCGGCGGTGCCGCCCGGCGCGAGGTTCAGGCGGCGGATGAGCTCCTGGCGGCGCGGTTCGGCGGCGGCGTGCAGGCTGGCTGCGGCGGCAGCGGTCGGCTCGGACTGGTAGGCGGCGATGGCGGCCTCGAGCTTCGCCCGGTCGGCGCCGAAGCCCTCGGCGAAGTCCTTCAGAACGGCCATGCGCTGCTCGGCGTCGAGCTTGGCGTAACCGTCGAGGATGTCACGGGCCAGCGCCGTGCCCGAGGCCTCGCCGCGGCGCGACAGGAGGGCGCGGGCCAGGGCCACCACGTCGGCCGCACGGCGCGGCTGCAGTTCCGCAGGCTTCCAGCCGATCAGTTCCCGGCTGCGGCGCGAGACGGTCGCCAGCATGTCTGTGACGAAGGTCATGGGGGAGCCTCCTCCGCCGGGCCACCGACCTGCCACAGATTGCTGCGTCGCGGCGAGACCCTCCGGGGACGCAGGTGCCTAGCCGACCGGCTGCCAGTCGATGTGCAGTTCCTCGCGGAACGCGAAGCGTTTGAGGTGCTCGGCGACCACCTCCTCGAGCGTCGGCAAGCGGTCGGCGGAGGCGTCGAGCTTCAGGCTGAGCACGTCGCCGTTGGCGGAGAGCGTCAGCGCCGCCTCGTCGTTGAAGGGGACGGTGCCCGAGCGCTCGTCGAAGGTGACGGCGAACTTGTGGCTCCAGTGTTTGCAGAGCTGCTGCAGATAGCGACTGGCATGTGCCGTCGCGATGTCGGCCAGCGATACCGGCATGATCAGGACCTCCGGGGACGACCTCGATGAAGTCCTGATTGGCGCCGATCGCCGGAGGATTTGCACCCCGCCCCGCCGCAGGGCACCTGCGCATGAGCGCAGGGCCCGGCAGCCATGCCGGTTTAGCGGTTCTTGAAGGCCGGCTTCCGCTTCTCCGCGAAGGCAGCCATGCCTTCCTTCTGGTCGTCCATGGCGAACATGGCGTGGAACACCCGCCGCTCGAAGCGGATGCCCTCGGCGAGCGTGGTCTCGTAGGAGCGGTTCACCGACTCCTTGGTCATCATGACGGTGGGCATGGACATGTCGGCGATCTGGGAGGCGACCTTCACCGCCTCCTCCACCAGGTCGGCCGCCGGCACCACCCGCGACACCAGGCCGACGCGCTCGGCCTCCGCCGCATCCATCATGCGGCCTGTGAGGCACATTTCCATCGCCTTGGACTTGCCGACGAAGCGGGTGAGGCGCTGCGTGCCGCCGGCGCCCGGCATGACGCCGAGCTTGATCTCCGGCTGGCCGAACTTCGCCGTGTCCGCCGCGAGGATGAAGTCGCACATCATGGCGAGCTCGCAACCGCCGCCGAGGGCAAAGCCCGCCACCGCCGCGATGATCGGCTTGCGACGCTGGGCGACGCGGTCCCAGGCGGTGATGAAGTCCTCGAGGTAGCTCTCCGGATAGGTCTTGTCCTTCATCTCCAGGATGTCGGCGCCGGCCGCGAAGGCCTTCTCGGACCCGGTGATGACGACGCAGCCGATGGCCGGGTCCTTGTCGAAGCCGTCGAGGACGCTGTTGATCTCGCCGACCAGCTGGCTGTTCAGCGCGTTCAGGGCCTTGGGACGGTTGAGCGTGATCAGCCCGACCTTGCCGCGGGTCTCGACGATGATGGTCTCGTAGGTGGCCATGGACGGTCCTCGTTGGGGGATGGGGCTGGCGAGGAGAGCTAGCGGAGGCCAGCCGGGCTGTCATCTCGTCCGGTGGGGGAATGGGGAGCAGAGCGCCGATTTGGCGCTCTGCTGGGATGCGAGCAACCGTCGTGTCCGTCATGGCCGGGCTTGTCCCGGCCATCCACGACTTGAACACGCCGGCTCAAGGACAGTCGACCGGTTCTGCCACGCACCACCCTCCTCATCCTGAGGTGCGAGCCCACAGCGATGCGCAGCATCGTCCAGGGCGAGCCTCGAAGGACGCACTTGTGATCTGCAGCGATATCGCGCGGACGCCAAGGCCAGAAGCCGTGGATACCCGGCACGAGGCCGGGCATGACGGGCGGAGGTTTTCGGCAGCGACAACGGACAGGACAGCGCCGAAGGCCGAACCGCGTGCCTCACACCCGCCGCAGGCTGACGCTCTCGATCTTGTGGTCGTCCGCCTTCTTCAGGATCAGCTTGGCGCGGTGGCGGGTCGGCAGGATGTTGTCGCGCAGGTTGCCGTCTTCATCGCCTCGAAATCCGACTTCTCGGCATAGCGGCGGAAATAGCTCTGGGGATCGCGGAAGGCGGTCTCGCGCAGCCGCATGAAGCGGTCGAGATACCAGCGCTCCAGCACCTCCTCCTCGGCGTCGATGAAGATGGAGAAGTCGAAATAGTCGGAGACGAAGGGGATGGCCTTGCCCTCGCGCGGCGCGCGGCCGGTCTGCAGCACGTTCAGCCCCTCGACGATGAGGATGTCCGGCCGGTCGACCTCCACCGTGCCGCCCGGCACCACGTCGTAGACGAGGTGCGAATAGACCGGCGCCCGCACGTGGCGCTCGCCGGCCTTCACGGCGGCGAGGAAGCGCAGCAGCGCCTTGGTGTCGTAGCTCTCCGGGAACCCCTTCTTCTTCATCAGCCCCTCGCGCTCGAGATGGGCGTTGGGGAAGAGGAAGCCATCGGTGGTGACGAGGTCGACCTTCGGCGTGTTGGACCAGCGCGACAGCAGCGCCTGGAGGACGCGGGAGGTCGTCGACTTGCCGACCGCCACCGAGCCGGCGACGCCGATGACGAAGGGGATCTTCACGTCGCGCGCGCCGAGGAAGGACTGCGAGGCGCGCGAGAGCTTCTGCTGGGCCGCCACGTAGAAGGACAGGAGGCGCGAGATCGGCAGGTAGATCGCCTCGACCTCCTCGATGGAGAGCTGGTCGGTGAAGGAGCGCAGCTTCACCACCTCCTCCGGCGTCAGCGTCATCGGCGTGTCGGCGCGCTTCTCGGCCCATTCGGCGCGCGAGAAGACGCGGTACGGCGAGGGATTGCCGTTCGGGGGTTCGACCAGGGCGGCGGCGGCGAGGCTTGCGGGCATCGGGCGCTCGTTCATTTCAGGGAGACTTGGGGCGCGATGCCTTTTCGGCATGGCCCGACTGCGCGGTGCGGCGGGAGAGTTCCGCCATCACCTCGTCGAGGGCGATGCCGCGGGCCTTCCACACCACCAGGAGGTGGAAGAGCACGTCGGCGCTCTCGGCCACCAGGCCGTCATGGTCGCCCTCGGTCGCAGCGATGATCGCCTCGATCGCCTCCTCGCCGAACTTGCGGGCGCAATGGCCCGGTCCCTTGGCGAGGGAGGCCGCCGTGTAGCTCTCGGCCGCCGGCGCCGCCGCGCGCCGGGCGACGATCGCCTCGAGGTCGGAGAGCGAGAAGGAACTCATCGGCACGCGGTCCCTGGCCTGCGGGGACGGGACCTGCCGCGGCAGGCTCCGGGAGAGGCGGCATGATGCAGATTATGAGGCCGCTGTCACGGTGGCAGAAGGGATGATGCGCCGCAGCATGGCTCAGGCGGCCTGGCAGACCATGTAGCGGGCGTCGGCGCCGTAGCTCGCGAGCTTGGCCGCGAGCGCCGGGCTCGACGTCTCGGCGAAGCCCATCCGTCGCCAGAAGCCGGCGGACCCGTTGACGGCGACGAGGCTGATATCGGCGAGCCCCTGGCCCAGCGCCTCGGCTTTCAGCGCCCCGACGATCTCTCCGGCCGCCCCGGTCCCGCGCGCCGCCGGCAGGAGGGCGATGTCGTGGATGTAGTAGGTCGAGGCGGGCTCAGGCAGGCGGCCGAGCAGCGCATTGAGCGGCGGGCAGGAGCCGGCCTCCCAGGGATGGCTCACCACATAGGCGGCGAGCCTGCCCCCGGCCGCGAGCACCCGGCAGCCGGAAGGAAACAGCCGCCGTCGCTCGGCGAAGACCGCGTCGTCCTCGGGAAAATCGGGATGGACTTCCGCAGCGATCGCGGAGACGGCCGGCAGGTCCGCCGCCGTCATCGGGCGCCAGGCGAAGGCGGTCATGCCCGCGCCCTGCGCCAGCTCTTCTCGATGGCCGAGGGCTTGTCGGAAAAGGTCTTCTCGCCGGTCCGCGCGACCTCGCGCGCCAGCCGGGTGTGCCGCGCCTGGATCCGCAGCTTCTTCGCACGCCCCGCCTCGCTGCCGTCAAGGCGGCGGGAGAGCAGGTCGAGGTCGCGGATGGCGCCCATCAGTTCGCCGAGCCGGTCGAGCTTGCCCGCCTTCGGCCGCGCGCCGCGGGGGCGGACCTCCTCCAGCGCCTCGACGAGGTGCAGGCAGTCCTTGATGCGCTTGCGGGCCTCGTGCAGCGCCTCCTCGGCGGGCTCCGCCTCGTAGGCGCGGAAGGCCTTGCGGGCCTTGCCGTAGGCCCGCGCCACGGCCTTGGCGAGATAGTGTCGGGGCGCGTCCTTCGGCGCCAGCCGGCCGATCACCCGCGCCTGTTTCTGCAGCGCTTGGCCGAGGGCTGCGAGATCGACGCGGTCGGCACGGGCGCCGCCATGGCTGCGGGCGCCGACGCTGCGGGCCGCCTCCTCCAGCGCATGGGCGTCCCGCAGCGGGGCGAGCGTATGGGCGAAGGCGCGCAGGAAGCCGTTCTCCCGCTCCACCGCCGGGCGGGCCAGCGGCCGGAGCGCCCGCAGCAGGCTGCGGGCCCTCTTGATGTGGCGGCGGGTGAGATGTACCGCCGCCACATGGTCCTTCTCGGAGACGAGCAGGCGACCGGCGGCGCGGGCATGGGCCCCCGCCGCCAGCGCCAGGTCATGCGCCTCCGCAACCGGCCTCACGCTGCCACACCCGTGCCGATGGGGCAGGACACCCCGGTGCCGCCGAGACCGCAGTATCCGTGCGGGTTCTTCGCCAGGTACTGCTGGTGGTAGTCCTCGGCGAAGTAGAAGGCCGGAGCCGCCACGATCTCCGTGGTGATCGGGCCGTATCCCTTCGCCGCCAGCGCCTTCCCGTAGGCCGCCTTCGAGGCCTCGGCCGCTGCGCGCTGTGCCTCGGTGGACGTGTAGATGCCCGACCGGTACTGGGTGCCGACGTCGTTGCCCTGGCGCATGCCCTGGGTCGGGTCGTGGCTCTCCCAGAAGGTGGCGAGCACCTGCTCGGTGGACACCTGCGCGGGGTCGTAGACCACGAGCACCACCTCGTTGTGGCCGGTCATGCCGGAGCAGACCTCCTCGTAGGTCGGGTTGGGCGTCACGCCGCCCGCATAGCCGACCGCCGTCACGAAGACGCCGGGCAGCTGCCAGAACTTGCGCTCCGCGCCCCAGAAACAGCCGAGACCGACGACCAGCGTCTCCATCCCCTCGGGATAGGGACCCTTGAGCGGGCGGCCGTTGACGAAGTGTCGCTCCGCCGTCGGCAGCGGGGTGGCACGGCCGGGCAGCGCCTCGGCGGCGGTGGGCAGTGAGAGCTTCTTTCTGAATCCGAACATGGAAACCTCCTCGATGCCCCCTCATTCGCGATCCGGCCGGCAGATGTTACCCGGCGGACCATGCCCGGCCAACATGGGACCTCTGCGGCCGATCCACAACACGCCTGCGTGAGGGGCCTTGCCTCACCTCTTCGTGCTTTGTCCGCCGGCGCCTCCTGCGGTCAGGGTCTCGCGACTGTCCCGCGAGGAGACTCCTGCCATGCCCATCCGCCGTCGGCCGCCCGACCTCCTGCGCCGGAGCCTTCTCGCCGCGCCGGCCCTCATCGTCCTCGTGCCAGAGGCCTTCGCGGCGGCCATCGTCACCCCCGCCCAGACGCGGGGTCCCTACTATCCCGTGGCGAAGCCCGCCGATTCCGATCTCGACCTGACCCGCGTCGCGGGCCGCAGCCAGCGCGCCGAGGGCGAGGTGATCGAGGTCACCGGGCGGGTCCTGTCGGCCAGGTCAGGCCCCGTGGCCGGCGTCGGGGTGGAGATCTGGCAGGCCGACAACCAGGGGCGCTACCACCATCCCCGCGAGAGCGCCGGCACCGCCGATCCGAACTTTCAGGGGTTCGGCGCGGTGCGCACGGGCGCGGCGGGCGACTTCCTCTTCCGCACCATCCGCCCGCGCTTCTACGGCAGCGGCGCCTTCACGCGGACGCCGCACGTCCATTTCCGCGTCGTCGCCCCGGGCCGGCCGGAACTCGTCACGCAGATGTATTTTCCAGGCGAAGCGATGAACGCCCGCGATGCCCTGTTCCGCTCGCTGCCGGGCGAGGCGGCGCGCGACGCCCTCACCGCGGTCCTGGAAGCCGCCGACCTGCCGCGCTACCGCTTCGACATCGTCCTCGCCTGAGGGTCACCGCCGGCCGACGACGCCGATCTGCGGGGTGCGGCTGCGGCCGACCCACATCATGAGGGCGCCGAGACCGAGGCCGACAGCCGCCGCGGGCAAGGCGATGAGGGTGAGGACCACGGGGTCCCAGACCCAGGCGGGCGCCGCGGCGCGGAGCCAGGCCTCGCACTGGGACAAGCTGGCGGCATGCACCGCCCGCCAGACGTCGGACACGTCCGTCGCGATCAGCCGCTGACCGGCGATCGAGCGCGTCCCGTCGATGACCAGCGCCACGAAGCCGGCGGCGATCACGAGGAAACCGGCGATGCGCAGCGGAAGGCGGATCATGGACGTCCAGGTCTCCGGAAATGGGCGGCGCTGCCGGCGACCGCCGCGACGTCGGCCCTACCAGCCGGCGAGGGGCGCCGAGCGGATGAAGAACAGCAGGGTGATGAGGACGAAGATGGGAATGAGGATCGTCACGGACCAGACCATGTAGCCGAAGAAGGAGGGCATCTTCACGCCCATGTCCTTGGCGATGGCGTAGACCATGAAGTTGGGCGCGTTGCCGATATAGCTGTTGGCGCCCATGTAGACCGCGCCGGTGGAGATGGCGGCGAGCGTGGTGGCGAGCGGGCCCATCAGCACCTTCGGATCGCCCCCCGCCAGCTCGAAGAAGACGAGGTAGGTCGGCGCGTTGTCGAGGAAGGACGACAGCAGGCCCGTCAGCCAGAAATACATGACGTTGTTCGGGGTGCCGTCGGGATTGGAGACGAGCGCCACCAGCGGCGCCAGCGCGCCGTTGCGCCCGGCCGCCAGGATGGCGATGACGGGGATGATGCAGATGAAGATGCCGGCGAACAGCTTCGCCACCTCCTTCACTGGCCCCCAGGAGAAGCCGTTCTGTTCGCGGAAGATCGGATTGGCGAGCTTCAGCGAGGCGAGGCCGCCGGCCAGCATGACCACGTTGGACACGAGGTCCTGCAGCGGGAAGTCGACGCCCGCGAGCTTGAACGAGACCCCCGGCTTCCAGTAGCCGCGCAGCAGGATGGCGGCGACGACGACGCCGATCAGCCCGAGCATGGCGAGGCCCTTCACGCCCACGCGCGAATCCGGCGTCGGGTCCGGCTTCACGCGGCCCTCCTTGGCGTAGAGCCAGGCGTCGAGGACGTAGAAGATGGCCAGCAGCGCGGCGAGCACGATCAGCGTCTCCACGAACAGCGCCCGCGTCGTCCAGAAGAAGTCGACGCCCTTCAGGAAGCCGACGAAGAGCGGCGGGTCGCCGAGCGGGGTGAGCGCGCCGCCGCAGTTCGACACGATGAAGATGAAGAAGACCACGACGTGCACGTTGTGCACCCGGTCGTCGTTGGCGCGGATGATCGGCCGGATCATGATCATCGAGGCGCCCGTCGTGCCGACGAAGCTCGCCAGCACCGCGCCGATCGCGAGGATGGCGGTGTTGGTCGCCGGCGCGCCGTGGATGTTGCCGGTGACGAGGATGCCGCCGGCGATCGTGTAGAGCGAGAAGATCAGGATGATGAAGGGCAGGTACTCCGCCAGCATGGTGAAGGTGAGCGCGCCCAGCGCCTGGTCCGCCGGCACGGCGGCGAGCAGCGGCACCACCACCAGCGCCGCCCAGAAGGCGGCGATCTTGCCGTAATGGTGTTCCCAGACGTGGGGATAGAAGACCGGGCCGGTGGCGATGCACAGGAGCAGGCCGGCGAAGGGAAGGCACCAGGCCAGGCTCATGCCCCGTCCGTCCAGCGCCGCGGCGGCCAGCGCCGGATCCGCGCTCGCGCCGATGGCAAGACCGATCACCGCGGCCGCGACGGCCGCCTTCGCCACCAGCTTCATGCCCATGCCCCCCGGCCTGCCCGTCTCGGGTCCCCAATGCCCGATCCCCAAGCTTCTATCGGGGCGCCCGCCGGCCGACAATGGGTCGCCGGCCTGCAGGGACCGGGGCTCGATGCCGACGCCGCGTTCCGTTCCACTCCGCTGCGATCCAGCGATTGCAGGCCCGCGGACGATCCGCTAAACACGTCCTGCGCGCCGCGCGGCATGCACCCGTAGCTCAGCTGGATAGAGCGTTGCCCTCCGAAGGCTGAAGTCAAGGGCTGCTGGTTTGTGAGAGACGTAGAAAAGGAGTTTGTTTACAAAGGTTTGCGGGAGTTACCGTTGAGGCTTCCACCCTACAGGTTTTCCGCGTAAGCACTGCGTAAGCAACAGGCACCCATAGCTCAGCTGGATAGAGCGCTACCCTCCGAAGGTAGAGGTCTCAGGTTCGAATCCTGATGGGTGCGCCACCCCTCTCTTTGGGGATGGCGCTACAAGCGCTCGCCGAGCACTCAATAAGATGACACTGTTGCGGTATGTGAGCGTGCCGGCGATTGGCGCCCAGTCGAGTTGCGCGGCACTGACCGTGCCCTCTTAAACCGACCGTAACGAGATCGCCTCGGCGTTAGGCCCATCGGAGTGGCGGTGATCGTAAGATGGTTCAGTAGGAACACTCTCGGGAAGGCGTATGGGCATTTGCATCCCGGACGTCATTATCGCGTCGAACGCGACTTCCGTGATCATGACGGACGCCTCCATCAGGCTTCCGTCCGCGAGTTCGGACAGGATCGCCGCTGGGGGCTT
>LNFH01000337.1 GCA_001464235.1 Rhizobiales bacterium Ga0077556
TCTCCGCGTCATGGCCGGGCTTGTCCCGGCCATCCACGACTTGACCACCGCCGTCAGAAGAAGTCGTGGATGCCCGGCACAAGGCCGGGCATGACGATGACGTTGAGGCAGGAAGGCAGGAATGCCCCACCCTCACCCTCCCCTCTGCGAGGGGAGGGAGACCACGGCGTCGCGCCCAAACGAACAACCGCTGCACCAAGCCCAACCGAGCCGGCCCGGTGATACGATGACCGCGCCGGTTTCACCGGTTGGGCCTGGCGCGGCCGTCCCCAAATAGTCGGGACATCATGGTCCCCCTCCCCTCGCAGAGGGGAGGGTGCGGGTGGGGCATTCCTCGTTGCCCTACTCCGCCACGACCGCCGTCGCCTCGATCTCGATCTTCGCCGCCTTTTCCACCAGCCTGACGACCTGCACCACGGCCATGGCCGGATAGTGCTGGCCGAAGACCTCGCGATAGGCTTGGCCGAGCGGGCGCAGGTTCGCCTGGTATTCCTCCACGTCGGTCACGTACCAGGTGAGCCGGACGATGTGGTGCGGCAGCGCGCCGCCCTCGGCGAGGATCGCCCGGATGTTCTCGAAGCACTGGCGGGCCTGGGCGATGAAGCCCTCGGGAAAATTGCCCATGACGTCCCAGCCGACGACGCCGCCGGTGACGATGAGCCGTCCCTTGGCTGCCATGCCGTTGGCATAGCCGCGCGGCACCGGCCAGCCCTTGGGGTTGAGCGTCACCGGCACGGTGTCCTCGTCGGGCAGGTCGAGCGGGATGACGGGCTTCACGGGATGGGACATGATCGGGTCTCCGGCGCGCCTACTCGGCGGCCTT
This sequence comes from Rhizobiales bacterium Ga0077556, assembly GCA_001464235.1. GTDB lineage: Bacteria > Pseudomonadota > Alphaproteobacteria > Rhizobiales > Phreatobacteraceae > Phreatobacter. The sequence goes on from LNFH01000337.1 coordinate 824, forward strand.
GGCGGTCTCTGTGGCGGGTCCGGCGCCCGCCTCGCGGGCGGCGCGTTCGCGCAGAGCGAAGCGCTGCAGCTTGCCGGTCTCGGTGCGCGGCAGTTGCGGCACGAAGGCGATGTCACGGGGATATTTGTAGGGCGCGATCTCGTCCTTCACGAAGGCCTGGAGCTCGACGACGAGGGCGGGCGTCACCGTCACCTCCGGCTTCGGCACCACATAGGCCTTGACGATCATGCCGCGCTCGGGATCGGGCTGGCCGACGACGCCGGCCTCGGCCACCGCCGGATGGGCGAGGAGGGCCGCCTCCACCTCCGGGCCGGCGATGTTGTAGCCGGCGGAGACGATCATGTCGTCGTTGCGCGCCTGGTACCAGAAATAGCCGTCCTCATCCTGCACATAGGTGTCGCCGGTGACGTTCCAGCCGCCGGCCACGTATTTGCGCTGGCGCTCGTCGGCGAGGTAGCGGCAGCCGGTGGGCCCGCGCACCGCGAGGCGGCCGGGCGTGCCGGGGGGCAGGTCCTCGCCGTCGGCGCCGATCACCTTCGCTTCGTAGCCCGGCACCGGCTTGCCGGTGGCGCCGGGGCGGATCGCCTCCTCCGGCGCCGAGATGAAGATGTGCAGCATCTCGGTCGCGCCGATGCCGTCCATCAGCTTCAGGCCGGTGGCCGCCTGCCAGGCGTCGAAGGTCGCCTTGGGCAGGGCCTCGCCCGCCGAGACGCATTTCTTCAGGGAGCGCCAGTCGTGGTCGCCGAGCAGCGGGATCATGGCGCGGTAGGCGGTGGGCGCGGTGAAGCAGATGGTCGGCCTGTAGGCGGCGATGGCCGGTAGCAGATCGCCGGGCGAGGCCTTTTCCACCAGCACGGTGGAGGCGCCGACGCGGAAGGGGAAGAGCACCAGGCCGCCGAGGCCGAAGGTGAAGGCGAGCGGCGGCGAGCCGATGAAGCGGTCGTCGGGCCCGGGTTTCAGCACGTTGCGGGAATAGGCATCGCAGATGGCGAGCAGGTCGCGGTGGAAATGCATGGTGCATTTCGGCTCGCCGGTCGTGCCGGAGGTGAAGCCGAAGAGGCAGACGTCGTCGCGGGCGGTGTCGACGGGGGCGAAGTCCGCCGACGCCTCCGCGGCGAGCGTCTTGAGCTCGGCAAAGGTCACCACCCGCCTGAGGAAGCGCGAGCCCGCCGCGGTCTTCGTCAGTTCGTCGGTCAGCCGGTCGTCGCAGAGGGCGAGGGCGATCTCCGCCTTGTCGACGATCTGGCCGAGCTCCTTGGCGCGCAAGAGCGGCATGGTGGCCACCACGATGCCGCCGGCCTTGATGACCGCGAGATAGGCCGCGACCATGGTCGGGTTGTTCGGCGCGCGCAGCAGCACGCGGTTGCCGGGCACGAGACCGAGGGGGCCGGTGAGCACGTTGGCGATGCGGTTGATCTCGGCCGCCAGGTCCGCATAGGTCCAGTGGATGCCGCCGGGCGCGAGGATGGCGGTGCGGGCGCCCCTGCCCTCCGCCACGTGGCGGTCGACGAATTCGGTGACGCAGTTGAGCCTGTCGGGATAGGCGAGCTCGGGCCTGTCGAAGAGGAAGGCGGGCTGGAGCTCCACCGGCGGCAGGCCGCGCGCGGCGAACGTGTCGACATGGGCGGACGCCGTGCCCGGCCTGAGCTGCACCACCGATCCCGTCATCGGACGCTCCTATTCGGCTGCCTTGGAATGGGCCGCGGCTTCCGCCTCGGCGAGATGGGCCCTGGCGATGACGACCTTCTGGACCTCGGTCGCCCCCTCGTAGATGCGCAGGGCGCGGATCTCCCGGTACAGTTCCTCCACCTTCTCGCCCTTCTTGACGCCCAGGCCACCGAAGACCTGGATCGCCCGGTCGATGACCTTCTGGGCGTTTTCCGTGGCGACCATCTTGGCGATGGCCGCCTCTTTCGTGATGCGCGGCTTGCCCTGGTCCTTGGCCCAGGCGGCGCGGAAGACGAGGAGCGCCGCGGCCTCGAGCTCGGCGACGCTGTCGGCGAGCGAGGCCTGGGTGAGCTGAAGGTCGGCGAGCGGCGCGCCGAACATGATGCGCGACTTCGCCCGGCGCGTCGCCTCGTCCAGTGCCCGGTAGCCCATGCCGAGGGCGGCGGCCGCGACGGTGGGGCGGAAGATGTCGAGGTTCGCCATGGCCATGGCGAAGCCGCCGCCGGCCTTGCCGATCAGGGCATCGGCGGGCAGGCGGCAATCCTCGAAGAGCAGGGTCGCCAGCGGATGCGGGGCGATCACGTCGATGCGCTCGGCGATGGAGAGGCCGGGCGCGTCGGCGGGAACGATGAAGGCGGAGATGCCGCGGGCGCCGGGCGCCTCGCCGGTGCGGGCGAAGACGACGTAGCGGTCGGCGATGCCGCCGTTGGAGATCCAGGTCTTGACGCCGTCGAGCCGCCAGCCGTCGTCAAGGCGCGTCGCGGTGGTGGACATGGCGGCGACGTCGGAGCCGGCATCGGGCTCCGACAGGGCGAAGGCGGCGATGGCCTTGCCGTCGCGCACCGGCGGGCAGCACAGCGCCTTCTGTTCGGGCGTGCCGAAGAGCGAGACGACGCCGGTGCCGAGGCCCTGCATGGCGAAGGCGAAATCGGCGAGGCCCTCGACATAGGCGAGGGTCGCGCGGGTGATGCAGAGGGTGCGCACGTCGAGGGCGGGGGTTAGGCCCCCCTGCTCGGCCGGTACGCAGGCCTTGAGCCAGCCCGCCTCGCCCATGGCTGCGACGAGACGGCGGCAGGAGCCGTCGACGTCGTGGTGGTCGACGAGGCCGGGGACAGTGCGGGCCGCCCAATCGCCGAGGCGCGCGGCGTAGTCGCGGTGGCGGTCCTCGAAAAAGGGCAGCGACAGGAGATCAGCGGGGAGCATCACAGGGCCTCCGACAGGATGAAGGGCCCCACCCGTACCCTCCCCG
>LNFH01000338.1 GCA_001464235.1 Rhizobiales bacterium Ga0077556
GTCCCTTCCCAGACGATCCGGCCCTTCTCCAGGATCAGGTGCCGGTCCGCCAGTTTGACCAGAGCATCGACGTTCTTGTCGATGACCAGGATCGATTGGCCGTCCTGCTTGAGGCGGGCGAGACAGGCCCAGATCTCCGCCCGGATGACGGGGGCGAGCCCTTCCGTCGCCTCGTCGAGCACGAGGAGCTTCGGATTGGTCATCAGCGCCCGGCCGATGGCGAGCATCTGCTGCTCGCCGCCGGAGAGCTGGTTGCCCATGTTGCGGCGACGCTCCTTCAGCCGCGGGAAGAACTCATAGACCCGCTCCAGCGTCCAGGCCTGCTCGCGCTTCGCCCGGTTGGCGGCGGTGGCGACGAGGTTCTCCTCGACGTCGAGATTGGGGAAGATCTGCCGCCCCTCGGGAACGAGCCCGAGCCCGGCCTGGGCGATCTTGAAGGGCGCGTGTCCCGCGAGGGCCACGCCGTCCACGTCGATGGCGCCGGCAGCGGGCTTCAGGAGGCCGAAGATCGACTTGATCGTGGTGGTCTTGCCCATGCCGTTGCGGCCGAGCAGCGTCACCACCTCGCCGTTCGCCACCTGCAGCGAGACGCCGAACAGCACCTGCACGTCGCCGTAGCCGGCCTCGAGGTTGGAGACGCTCAGCATGGGT
>LNFH01000339.1 GCA_001464235.1 Rhizobiales bacterium Ga0077556
TTTGACGACCCGCCCATAGGACCAGTGTTGGGCCTGGCCCAGCCGGGCAGGACGGGACGGGACGCGGTCGTCCCCCTCTCCTCGCGAAGCGAGGGGAGGGTGAGGGTGGGGCCTTGGTGCTTCCGCTCCGAGCGAAGCCGCGAACAGGCTCATGCCCCGCCTCCCTCGCGCGCCGCCGCGGCGCGGGCGACGGAGGCCTTGGTCTTGGCGAGGAGGCCCATCAAGAGCTCGCGCTCGGTCGGGTCGACGTCGGCGAGGAGCTCGCGCACCCAGGCGCCGTGTTCCCGCGCCATGCGGGCGAAATCCTGGTGGCCCTTGGCCGTCATGACGATGCGCTGCGCGCGCCCGTCGAGGGCGTCGCGGCGCTTCTCCACATAGCCCTGCTCGGCGATGCGGGCGACGAGGCCGGTGACGTTGCCGTTGGTCACCATCATGCGGCGGGAAATGTCACCCAGCGTCATGCCCTCCGGCGACTTGTCGAGCTGGGCGAGGAGGTCGAAGCGCGGCAGGGTGATCTGGAAGCGTTCGGCGAGGCGGCGGCGGATCTCCCGTTCGATCATCGTCGTGCAGGTGAGGAGGCGCAGCCAGAGCCGCAGCTCCGGCCGGGTGTCGCCCGACTGGTGCGCGAGGCGCGTCTCGGCGTCGATGGCGAGGTCGGGGCCGCTCATGCGAACTCCTCCTCGCCGAGATAGGCCTCGCGCACGGCGGGGTCGGCGCGCACCTGTTCCGGGCTGCCGGAGGCGATGACGCGGCCATAGACCAGCACCGAGATGCGGTCGGCGAGGCGGAACACCGCGTGCATGTCGTGCTCGACCAGCACCATGGGATAGCGGCCCTTCAACGCCATCAGCACCTCGACCATGCCCTCCGTCTCCTCGCGGCCCATGCCGGCCATGGGCTCGTCGAGCAGGAGGAGCTTCGGCTCCGACACCAGCGCCATGGCGATCTCGAGCTGGCGCTTCTCGCCGTGGCTGAGGCTCGCGGCGAGCGTTCCGGCACGCGGCGCGAGGCCCACCTGCGCCAGCGCCGCCATGGCGGTGTCGTTGAGCCGCCGCTCGCTGGCGGCGGAGCGGAAGAAGCGGAACGAGGACCCGTCATGGGCCTGCGCCGCCGTCGCGACGTTCTCCAGCACGGTGAAGCCGGGCAGCACCTGGGTGATCTGGAACGAGCGCGTCAGGCCGCGCAGCGCCCGGGCGTGGACGGGCAGGGCGGTGACGTCCTCGCCGGCGAAGGTGACGGTTCCGGCATCGAGCGCCACCTCACCGGTGATCTCCGAGATCAGCGTCGTCTTGCCGGCCCCGTTCGGGCCGATGATGGCGTGCAGCTCACCCGGCGCGATGTCCAGCGTCACGCCGTCGGTCACCTTCAGCGCGCCGTAGCTCTTGTGCAGGTTCGAGAGCGCGAGAATGGGCGCGGTCATGGCTGGGCTCCCGCGCGATGCCGCTTCACCTCTCCCCGGGGGGGAGAGGTCGGCCGAAGGCCGGGTGAGGGGGTGTTGCCGGCGAGGATGCTCCCCCTCACCCGATCCTCGCGATGCTCGGATCGACCTCTCCCCGCCGGGGAGAGGTGTCGATGCGCGACGGTCGGGACGAGCCGGAGGGCGGTCATTTGCGGCCTCCCCGCTCCAGCAGCTTCACGACGCCGCCGCGGGCGAAGATGGCGACGAGGATCACCATCGGCCCGAAGATCACCTTCCAGTGCTGCGTCAGCGCCGCGAGCCATTCCTCGACCAGCGTCACGCCGATGCCGCCGATGATTGGGCCGATCAGCGTGCCCATGCCGCCGAGCACCACCATGGCGATGAACTCGCCCGAGCGCTGCCAGGTCATGTAGGCGGGGGCGACGAACATGCCGAGATTGGCGAAGAGCGCGCCGGCCAGCGCGCAGATGGCACCGGCGATGACATAGGCGGCGAGCCGGTAGCGGAACGGGTCGAAGCCGAGCGCCCGCATGCGCCGCTCGTTCTCCTTCGCGCCCCGCAGCACCCGCCCGAAGCGCGAGCCGACGATCAGCTTCAGCAGCACGAAGCAGAAGGCGAGCGTGCCGAGCACGACGAAGTAGAAGGTCGTGTCGTTGGCGAGGATGCGGGTGCCGAAGACCTCGGAGCGGTGGAACATGCGCAGGCCATCGTCGCCGCCATAGGCCGAGAGGCTGGTCGCGGTGAAATAGGCCATCTGCCCGAAGGCGAGCGTGATCATGATGAAGTAGACGCCGCGGGTCTTCAGCGAGATGGCGCCGGTGACGAGGGCGAAGAGCGCGCCCGCCAGGATCGCCACGGGGAAGGCGATGGAGGCGTCGACGATGTCGTGGGAGAACAGGATTGCCACAGCATAGGCGCCGATGCCGAGGAAGGCGGCGTGGCCGAAGGAGACGAGTGCGCCATAGCCGAGGATGAGGTCGAGCGACAGCGCACCGATGGCCATGATCATGGCGCGGGTGACAAGGCCGAGGATGAAGCGCTCGGACCAGACGAAGGGCACCAGCGCGAGCAGCGCGAAGACGAGGACCGGCAGCCACAGCCGGCGCCAGAGCGGCGGCGTCGCGGGCAGGGCGGCGGGGGCGGGGGTCTCGGCCATGGCTCAGCCCTTGGCCGGGAAGAGGCCGGTCGGCCGGAAGAACAGCACGGCGGCCAT
>LNFH01000340.1 GCA_001464235.1 Rhizobiales bacterium Ga0077556
GGCAAGGGCATGCCGGTGCTGCGCTCCAAGGCGGTCGGCGACCTCTACGTGCAGGTGGACGTGGAGACGCCGCGGGCGCTGACCAAGCGCCAGAAGGAACTGCTCGCCGAGTTCGAGAAGGAGAGTTCGAAGGACACCCAGCCGGAGACGGCGGGCTTCTTCGCCAAGGCCAAGGCCTTCTGGGACGGGCTCGCCAAGGACAGCTGAGCGCGGCTCACACCGGGCGCATCCGCTCCGCCAGCCGCCGCCAGACCCGCCCGTCGATGGCGACGAGCCCGAGGCCGATCAGCGCCATGCCGGCGAAATGCGTCCAGGCGAGGCGCTCGCCGAGGAACAGCCCGGCGAGCAGGATGGTCGAGACCGGGATCAGGAAGGTCACGAGCAGGAGGTTGCTCGGGCCGGCGGTCGCCAGCAGCCGGAAGAAGATGATGTAGGCGAGCGCCGTCGACAGGACGGCGAGCGCCAGCACGGCGAGGATCGCCGGCCAGCCTGGCAGGGCGAGCGCCCATGGCCGGTCCACCAGCGCGACCGCCGGGGCCATGACGAGGCTCGTGATGGTGAGCTGGAGCCAGGCGGTGAAGGTCGGCGTCAGGCCGAGCGGCTTGATGCGGCGGCCCCAGAGCCCGGAGAAGGCATAGGACAGCGTCGCGCCGAGACAGGCGGCCACCGCCCAGAGCGGCGTATCGATCCGCCCCAGTGCCGCCGGCCCGACCAGAACCACCACGCCGAGGAAGCCGAGCGCGACGCCCGCCGCCTTGTTCGCCGTCGCCTTCTCGTCCGTCGTCAAGACGTGCATGACCACGACGCTGAACAGCGGCGTGGTCGCGTTGAGGATGGCGGCGAGCCCGGCGGGAATGGCGGTCTGGCCCCAGAAGATCAGGGTGAAGGGGATGACGTTGTTGAGCAGCGCCATCACCGCCAGCGTCGTCCACACCGCCCGCCCCCGGGGGAAATGCTCGCCGGTCGCCCGCAGCACCGCGTAGAGCACGGCGGCGCCGATGACGACGCGGGCGAGGACGAGGGTCATCGGCGGCAGGTCGAAGAGGGCGATGCGGGCGAAGAAGAACGAGCCGCCCCAGAGGACGGAGAGGGTGACGAGGAGGGTCCAGTCGCGCAGGCTCACGGGGTCGGCTCCGGTTGGGACCCGTGTCTAGGCGAGCGGCCGTCGCGCCGCCACCCGGTCTCTGTCAGCAGGCCGCAGGGGACCGTCATTGACAGGTGACAGTTCTGTGCGAGCCTCGAATCGTCCGCAGGACTGGACCATTTGATTCGGCCCGCGCGGGACTGCGAAAGGCCGCCATGTCCGACGCCATCGACCGCCTCCATGCCGCCGTCCGGGAGATCCGCCGGACCGATGCGCCCGCCTCGCGCACGGCGAAACTGCTGGCGGGCGGGCGCGCCAAGATGGCGAAGAAGCTCGTCGAGGAGGCGACCGAGGTGACGCTCGACGCCGTGGCCGGCGACCGCGCCGCGGTGGTCCGCGAGAGCGCCGACCTGATCTACAATCTCACGGTGCTCTGGACCGACATGGGCATCGCGCCGGACGAGGTCTGGCAGGAGATGGAGCGGCGCGAGCGGCTCTACGGCCTCGCCGAGAAGCTGCACAAGGGCCCCGTGGCCGTCGCCGGCGGCGGCTGAGCCGCCGTCACTCCCGGAGGAAGAGCGGCAGGTCGACCGGGGGCAGGCGCACCTCGCGGTTGACCGCGTTCAGCATGCCGACCGAGCGCCTGACGAGCCAGCCGTCGCGGTTGGGGCAGCCGTCACGGGCGAGGGATTGCGCGGCGCGCAGCGTGCGCACGAGGCGAGCGCGGTCGGGCGTCGGCAGGCCGGCCCGCTCGACGGTGGCGCGGGTGCGCAGGAACTGGGACGGGTCGGCGCAGATGTCGCCGCGCGACATGAACTGCGCCGCGGCGGGCGCCGCCGGCCAGGCGAGAAGCAGGAGCAGTGCGGCGGCGAGGAGCCGCGCCAGCCCGGCGGACAGGCGGGCCGTGTCGCCCTCGAGCGCCACGGTCTTCAGCCGCGCCGTCTTGCCCTGGACCACGGCGACCTGCGAGCGGCCGATGCCGAGTTCGTCGGCGATGAGGCTCTCCAGCGCCGCGTTGGCCTTGCCGTCCTCGGGGACGGCCCTCACCCGCGCCTTGAGCACGGCCCGGCCGTCGGCCAGCCGCTCGGAGCCTTCCACCGCGTCGCGGCCGCCGCGCGGGGTCAGCCTGACGTCGACCAGGAGGCGCTCACGCTCGACGCGGTAGGGGAGGGCGTCCATGGGCGTCCCCCTAGAAGACGTTGGGGTAGATGTAACGGATGATGATCTGCTGGATCAGGATGATGCCGAGCAGCAGCACGATGGGCGAGATGTCGATCGCCCCGAGGTTGGGCATGCGTCGCCGGATGGGCGCGAGGACCGGTTCGGTGAGGGCGCGCAGCGTGGTGTCGATCTGCGCGACGATCTGGTTGCGGTAGTTCACAACATTGAATGCGATCAGCCAGGACAGGACCGCCTGAATGATGATCACCCACCAATAGAGGTTCAGGGCGATCAGGACGACGTCGAGAATGGCTTTCATGGGTCCGCCGTGGGGATGAGGATGCCGGACCCGTTTTATGGGGTGTCGACACGGGCGGGGCAAGCGCGCGGTTGCACGCGTCGCCCTCAGGTGGCGGCGAAGGACGAGCGCTGGGCCCAGCCGGTCATGCGGTTCTCGAGCCAGACGGTGGCCATGTACATGGCGACGCCGAGGATCGCGAGGGCGATGAGGGCGGCAAACAGCAGCGGCACGTTGAAGTCGGCCGAGGCGCGCGCCATCAGGTTGCCGATGCCGTAGCGCGAGGCGTTGTACTCGGCGATGACCGAGCCGACATAGGCCAGCGTGATGGCGACCTTCAGCGAGCCGAAGAAATAGGGCATCGAGCGGGGGATGCCGACCTTGGTCATGATCTGCAGCTTGGAGGCGCCGAGCGCCTTCAGGACGTCCTCGGTCTCCGGCTCGATGGTGGCGAGGCCGGTGGCGACGTTCACCACGATGGGGAAGAAAGAGATCATGAAGGCGGTGAGCACCGCCGGCAGCCAGCCGACGCCGAACCAGATGACGAGGATCGGCACGACGGCGACCTTCGGGATCGAGTTGAAGCCGACGAGCAGGGGATAGAAACCCGCATAGAAGAAGCGGCTGGCCCCGAGGAGGAGGCCGAGGGCGATGCCGAAGGCGACGGCCAGGCCGAAGCCGGCGAGCGTCATCCATGCGGTGTGGAAGGAGTGGAAGCCGATCTGGCGGCGAAACTGCCAGATGGCGAGGCCGATGTCGCTCGGCGCGGGGAGCACGAAGGTGGAGACGGCGAAGGCTTTGCAGAGCAGTTCCCACACCAGGAACGTGCCGATGGTGCAGAACAGCGGCGCGAGCTGCAGCGACAGCTTGGTGCGGTCGAGGGCGGAGGCGCCGATCACCTTGTAGAGCAGGTAGGCGATGTAGCCGACGATGCCGATGGCGAGCGCCGCGGGCCAGGAGGTGAGGAGGATCTCGCCGATCGCATCCATGGCAGGATCCTCAGGCCGTCGACCGGGCGTGGGCGATGCGCCCGCGCAGGTCGTGAACGATGTCGGAGAACGCGGACGTGTAGGTGATCTCGAGGTCGCGCGGCCGCGGGAACGCCACCTCGCGCTCGGCGATGATCTTTCCCGGCCGCGACGACATGCAGAAGATGCGGTCGGCGAGGAAGACCGCCTCGCGCAGGTCGTGGGTGACGAGGATCACCGTCAGCGAGCCGGCCATGCGGGCGTGGAGGTCGCGGATGACGCACCACAGCTCCTCACGGGTGAAGGCGTCGAGGGCGCCGAAGGGCTCGTCGAGCATGAGGAGCTTCGGCTCGTGGATCAGCGCGCGGCAGAGCGAGGCGCGCTGCTGCATGCCGCCAGAGAGCTGCCAGGGGAACTTCGAGCCGGCACCCTTGAGGCCGACCGATTCCAGCAGGGCCTCGGCCTTGGCGACATATTCGGCCTTGTGCCGGCGCAGGCGCGAGCGGTGGGGCTCGACGATCTCGAGCGGCAGCATCAGGTTCTCGAGGGTCGTGCGCCAGGGCAGAAGCGTCGGCGCCTGGAAGGCCATGCCGGCGATCTTGACAGGGTCACGCACCTCCTGGCCGTCGACGACGACGGCGCCCGCCTGCGGAAACTGCAGGCCGGTGGCGAGCTTCATCAGGGTGGACTTGCCACAGCCGGAGGGACCGACCACCGCGGCGAACTCGCCCTCGTTGACCCGGATGTCCAGCCCGTCGACGGCCAGGGTGCCGCCGGTCGCGTAGGTGTGGCTGACACCGGTCAGTTCGACGAATGGACGCAAGGGATGAGCGCTTTCAGGGCGGTGCATTCACGCAGGGGCAGGGAGCGGCGGTCCGGCGGGGGCCCGGGAGAGGATTGGGGCGGGGGCATTCGCGCACCCCGCAACCCTCGATAAGCAAGCCTCAGGCCACCTTGCGGTCGGCGGCCGCCGGCAGCAGGTCGGAGATGAAGACGTCCTCCGGCTTCGGCTTGTTCTTGAAGGTGAAGGTGAGGCCGATCTGGTCGATGGCCGTGGCCATGCGGGCCGGGTCGATGCCGCCGATGCCGTTGGCGCGCACCCAGGGCGACAGCACGTAGTTGTCGATGGTCATCTTCAGCCGCTCGGTCTCGGTGTCGAGGCGGGCGACGTCGTTGCGCGCGACCACCAGCTTGGCGCCGGCGGCGGGGTCGGCGATGGTGTCGCGGATGCCCTTGACGAGGCCGCGGTTGAAGGCGGCGACGGCGGCGCGGTTGGAGGCGAGGAAGCCCGGGCTCGCCATGATGCCGTTGCCGTAGAGCTCGACGCCGTAGTCGTACATGTGCAGCACGACGATGTCGTTCTCCGGCACGCCGCGCGACTTCAGGTTGATGAAGGAGGAGTTGGCGAAGCCGAAGATGGCGTCCACCTCACCGGAGGCGAGCATGGGCTCGCGGACGGGGAAGCCGACGTTCTCGAAGCGCATCTTGCTGTCGTCGAGCTTGTTGACGGTCTTGAAGATGGGCCACTGGGCATAGGCCGCGTCGGGGGCGGGGGCGCCGAACTTCTTGCCCTCGAGGCTCTTCACGTCGGTGGTGATGCCGCGCGACTTGCGGCCGACGATGGCGAAGGGCGGACGGTCGTAGACGATCATGTTCGCCTTGAGGTCGACCGTCGGGTTCTCGTCGCGGAAGCGGATCATCGAGTTGATGTCGCCGAAGCCGATGTCATAGGTGCCGGAGGCGACGCGGGTGACGCCCTCCCGCGAGCCGGAGGCCGCGTCGATCGAGACGTTCAGCCCCTCGGCGCGGAAATGGCCCTTCTCCAGGGCGGTCAGGAACAGGGCCGAGGGGCCCTCGAAGCGCCAGTCGAGGGTGAAGCGGACCGGGGTGGTCGCCTGGGCGTGGACGGCGGGGGCGAAGAGCGGGGCGAGCGATGCGGCGCCGGCGAGCTTCAGGGCCGCGCGGCGGGTGGGCAGGAAACGGAACTCGGACATCGGCGGGCCTTCTGTCGATCGGTGAACTCAAGGCCTAACCCGGGGGGATGGCCGGACGACGGCCGCGGCTGGCGTGGCCACCGTGGTTTTACCGAGGGCAGCAAAGACCATGCCGTAACGGACGGCAACCGATTTCTCGCCGGGCGTCCGGGGTTTTGCCCACAAACTGGGCAGTTTGGCTAACCGCCGTGCAGGAGGCCTCAGCGACTCACCGACGCAGTCGTGGCAGGGGCGCCGAGTTCGAGCCGCGTCGGCTGGATCTCGGCCATGCCGACCGGCGTACGGATGGCGATGCGGGCGGGGACGAGGGCCCGGGTTCCGGCGACGGGGACGAGCCAGACCTGCATGTCGCGATTGGCCTCCATGGGCGCGGTCACCGCCGGGCGATGGCCGGCGATCGCCCGGTAGCGGGCGTTGCAGACGACGGCCGTGCCCTCGTAGCCCTCGACCTTGATGGTCTCGGTGCGGGCGAAGGAGAAGGAGAGGTCGTAGCGCTGGCGGCCGTCGAAGACGGGGAAGGTCTTGGCGCAGGCCTCGGCCACCGTCGTCGGGCCGGCGCCGGGGACGAAGAAGAAGCCGGCCGAGAGCGGGTCGAGGACGCCCTGGCGGTGGCTCGGCGTGACGGGGATCTGGTCGGCGGCGGCAGGCCGGTCCGGTTCGGCCGAGTGGGAGCGGATGGAGCCGCCGGCCATGGCCATGCGGATGGTGTCGTTCTGCTGGGTGGTGGCGAGGGTGAGCGTGTAGTTCGCCGGCACGGCGCGGCCGCCGGCGATGCGGCCCGAGGCCATGGCCGAGCCACGTCCCGAGGCGATGACGCGCGAGACGCCCGACAGGCGCAGCGATACCGAGGCCTGGTAGCTGTCCTGCGAGACGCGGCCCTCGAAACCGGCGATGCCGACCTGCAGACCGCCGATGAGGATCTCGTAGCGCGCGGAGACCCGCTCCTGCGCGAGCGTCGGCACGGAGAGGCACGACAGCAACGCGGCGGCGACGGGCAGGGTCGATCGGGACACGGGACACACTCCAGGACCAACGGAGCCGGACAGCGCCACCCGGCATGTCCGCATCAAAGCGCGAAATGGTTAATGGCTTGGAAATCCGGCTGTGGCTTGATGAGGGCAATGCCCCCTCGGCCCGCCTCGCGAGCGCCGCGGAGAGGCGGATCGTGAGGGGATACGGGATCTTGGGGATCGCCTGGAGGGCCTTGATCGGAGAGCGGCTGGCGGCCCTGACGCTGGTCGCGACGGCGAGCCTGCGCGCCGCCGCCGGCCTCACGGCGGTTCCCGGCCGGCTGCGGGTCGCGCTCGGGCCGACGCCGGCCCCCGCCATCGTCCTCGTGCCGCAGGACCTGCGCACCGCCGATCCGGTGCGTGCCGACGAGCTCATCGCCGGCGTCTACGTCTTCGCCGGCCGCATCATCACCGACGCCGACCCCTTCGCCGCCCGGCCGCCCAACCGCGACTGGGCCGAGGCGCTGGCCGGGTTTTCCTGGCTGCGCCACCTGCGCGCCGCCGGCACGCCGGAGGCGGCCGAGGCCGGCCGGCGCCTCGTCGCCGCCTGGATCGAGGCGCAGGCCCGCGGCCGCTTCGGGCCGACCTCGAACGGCATCGCGGCCGAACGCGTCCGCGCCTGGATCGGCGCCTCGGGCCTCCTGCTCGCCGGCGCCGACCAGGTGTTCTACCGGCGTTTCTCGCGGGCGCTGTGGCGGCAGGTGCGGCAGCTCGAGTTCCAGATGGCACGGCTTCCGCCCGGCATCGAGCGGCTCGCCGCGCTGGTGGCGCTGGTCACGGCGGGCCTGTGCATGGAGGGTGAGGAGCGGCTGGTTGCGCGGGCCTCGCGGCTGCTCGGCGAGGAACTCGACATCCAGATCCTGCCGGACGGCTGCCACGTCAGCCGCGATCCCGGCGTGCTGGTGGCCCTCGTCCTCGACCTCCTGCCGCTGCGCCAGCTGTTTCCGGCCCGCAACGCCACGCCGCCGGCGGCCATCCTCACGGCGGTGGACCGGATGATGCCGATGATCCGGTTCTTCCAGCACGGCGACGGCACCCTCGCCCGCTTCAACGGCATGGGTCAGACCGCGATCGACCAGGTGGCGACGGCGCTGGCCTATGACGAGACGCGCGGCCTCACCCCCACCTCGGCGCCGCGCGGCGGCTACGAGCGGCTGGAGGCCGGAGGCACCGTGGCCCTGGTCGACTACGGCCCGGCGCCGCCGACCGCGTTCAGCGCCCGGGCCCATGCCGGCTGCCTCTCCTTCGAGCTGTCGTCGGGCCTCGACACGATCGTCATCAACTGCGGGAGCCCGTCCCTGCAGCGCGCCGTCTGGCGGGTGCAGGCGCGCAAGACCGCCGCGCACTCCACCGTGACCGTGGCCGACCGTTCGTCGATGACCCTCGGCCAGGGGATCTACACGTCCGGCCTCGTCCTCTCGGGGCCGCGGGACGTGGCCTGCCGCCGGCAGGACCTGACGCTGGAGGCGCGCCACGACGGCTATCTCGGCCGCGTCGGCGTGCGGCACGGCCGGCGTCTCGGCCTCTCGGCGGCGGGGGACCTCCTCGACGGCGTCGACCGCATCGAGGGCGAGGACAGGCCCTATGTCCTGCGCTTCCACATCCACCCGGCGGTGACGCTGATCCCGACCGAACATCCGCGCGCCGCGCTGCTGCGCCTGCCGAGCGGCGAGGGCTGGCGTTTCCTCGCCGACCAGCCGGTCACCATCGAGGAGAGCGTCGCGCTGGCGCTCGCCGAGGGCCCGCGGCGCACCCTGCAGATCACCGTGCCGGTCGCCTCCTCCGCCGCGACGCCGGCAGTCTCGTGGTCGTTCCAGAAGCTCGAGCGGCCGCGGCCTGCCGCGCGCGCCGAGGACGAGCCCGAACTGCCGCTGTAGCCCCGGCGGCGGCGCGCGAAAGCGGTTTCGGCGGCGGCCTGCCCGTGCTAGAGCGCGCGGCATTCCCCGCCCCTGCCGGAGCCGCCCGCCTTGTCGACCGTGAAGCCCATTGCCCGTGCCCTTCTCTCCGTCTCCGACAAGGAGGGGATCGTCGATTTCGCCCGCGACCTGTCGGCGCTCGGCGTGGCCCTCGTCTCCACCGGGGGCACCTACAAGACGCTGAAGGACGCCGGGCTCGCCGTCACCGAGGTGGCGGAGCTGACGGGCTTCCCGGAGATGATGGACGGCCGGGTGAAGACGCTGCACCCGAAGGTGCATGGCGGGCTCCTCGCCATCCGCGGCAACGACGAGCACGAGGCGGCGGCCAGGACCCACGGCATCCTGCCGATCGACCTGTTGGTGGTGAACCTCTATCCCTTCGAGGCGACGATCGCCCGCGGCGCCTCGTGGGACGACACGATCGAGAACATCGACATCGGCGGTCCCGCCATGATCCGCGCCGCGTCGAAGAACCACGACGCCGTGACGGTGGTGGTGGACGGCGCCGACTACGCCGCGGTGATCACGGCGATGAAGGCGAACGGCGGCGCGACGACCCTCGACCTGCGCCGGCGCCTCGCCGCCAAGGCCTATGCGCGCACCGCCGCCTATGACGCCGCCATCTCCAACTGGCTGTTCGACCAGCTCGACGAGACGGCGACGCCCTACCGCGCCTTCGGCGGCACGCTCGCCCAGGGCCTGCGCTACGGCGAGAACCCGCACCAGTGGGCGGCCTTCTACAAGACGCCCCAGGGCGCAACGCCGCGGCCGGGGGTGGCGACGATCCGCCAGCTGCAGGGCAAGGAGCTTTCCTACAACAACCTCAACGACACGGACGCGGCCTATGAGCTGGTCGGCGAGTTCGACCCCGCCCGCACGGCGGCGGTGGCCATCATCAAGCATGCCAATCCCTGTGGCGTCGCCGAGGGTCCCGATCTCCTCTCGGCCTACGAGAAGGCGCTGGCCTGCGATCCCGTCTCGGCCTTCGGCGGCATCGTGGCGCTGAACCGCACGCTGGACGCCGAGGCGGCCAGGAAGATCGTCGAGATCTTCACCGAGGTGATCATCGCCCCCGACGCGACGGAGGAGGCCAAGGCCATCCTCGCGACCAAGAAGAACCTGCGGCTGCTGCTCGCCGGCGGCCTGCCCGATCCGAAGGCGCCGGGCATCACCGTCAAGACGGTGGCCGGCGGGCTCCTCGTCCAGTCGCGCGACAACGCCGTGGTCGACGCCATGGACCTCAAGGTGGTGACGAAGCGCGCGCCGACGGCCGAGGAGCTCACCGATCTGCGCTTCGCCTTCCGGGTGGCCAAGCACGTCAAGTCCAACACCATCGTCTATGCCAAGGCCGGCGCCACGGTCGGCATCGGCGCGGGCCAGATGAGCCGGGTCGACTCGGCCCGCATCGCCGCGCGCAAGGCGCAGGACGCGGCGGAGGCCGGCGGCTGGGGGACCCCGCTCACCAAGGGGTCCGTCGTCGCCTCCGACGCCTTCTTCCCCTTCGCAGACGGGCTGCTGGCCGCGGTCGAGGCGGGCGCCACGGCCGTCATCCAGCCGGGCGGGTCGATGCGCGACGGCGACGTGATCGCGGCCGCCGACGAGGCCGGCCTCGCCATGGTCTTCACCGGGGTGCGCCACTTCCGCCACTGAGGGCGCATCCCCACATCAGGGTCGGGCGACCCCAAGGAGACCTCCCCATGCTGCTGTCCACGACGCCGACCCTCGAGGGCGGTCGGATCATCCGCTACAACGGCATCGTCACCGGCGAGGTCATCCTCGGCGCCAACATCTTCCGGGATTTCTTCGCCTCGATCCGCGACATCGTCGGCGGCCGCGCGGGCTCCTACGAGACGGTGCTGCGCGACGGCCGCAACACCGCCTTCCAGGAGATGATGGCGGAGGCCCAGAGGCTCGGCGCCAACGCCATCGTCGGCATCGACGTGGATTACGAGACGCTCGGCAAGTCCATGCTCATGGTCTCGGTCTCGGGCACCGCCGTGACGGTGGAGATGATGATGGGCCAGCAGGCGCCGACCCAGCCCACCGGCTTCGGCGGCTCGGTGCCGCCCTGGGGAGGCCAGCGCTGACCGCCTGAGGCTCCACCTCGTCGCGTCATGCCCGGCCTCGTGCCGGGCATCCACGACTTGACCACCACGTCGATGAGAATTCGTGGATGCCCGGGCCAAGCCCGGGCATGGCCTGTGGGCCTGTGGCGACCCGCCTCTCCAACCTCCCCTGGAGGGGGAGGGTCGGCCGAGCGCCTAGAGGACGGGGTGGGCTGCAAGCCCCCTCGGGGCGTGCAGACCCTCAGGGCCTCTCGACCCGGACGAAGGACAGCACCGTCGCGCCGATCAGGAACATGATGGCCAGCATGCCGAGACCGGCGCGCTGGTCGTTGAGCGCCAGCGTGACGACGCTCGCCAGGAACGGGCCGATGAAGGCCGTGACCTTGCCCGAGAGGGCGAAGAGGCCGAAGAACTGGCCGATCTGTTCGCGCGGGGCGAGGCGCACGAGCAGTGACCGCGAGGCCGCCTGGAGCGGCCCGGCCGCCGCCCCGATCAATCCGCCGAGGACGAGATAGACCTGTTCCGGGGCCGTGGCGAAGAGCCCGTCGCCGGGTGCCGGCAGCGCGGTCCGGAAGATGAAGAAGACGTGGCCCGGGCCGATCAGCAGGATGGTGACGACGGCGAAGGTGAGGAAGCCGATCGAGCCGAGGATGACCGTCTTCGATCCCAGCGTGTCGTCGAGGCGGCCGCCGAGCAGGGCGCCGGCGGTGCCGGTGATGGTGAGCAGGATGCCGAAGAGCCCGATCTCGATGGTGGTCCAGCCGAAGACGCCGGCCGCATAGATGCCGCCGAGGGCGAAGAGCGCCACCAGTCCGTCCATGTAGATCATGTTGGCGATGAGGAAGGTGAGCACGTTGCCGTGCCGCCGCACCTCCTTCACCGTGCCCCTGAGGCTGGCGAAGCCCGAGCGCACCGCCGCTCCCATCGACATGCGGGCGGGCACGTCGGGAGTGAAGAGGAAGAGCGGGATGGTGAAGAGGATGAACCAGAGCGCCGTCAGCGGGCCGGCGGCGCGGTCGCCCTCGCGCTGGGCGGCGTCGAGGCCGAAGAGCGGTTCGAGCCCGACGAGGGTGCGGCCGGTCTCGGGGCTCGCGACGAGAAAGCCCAGCATGAAGATCAGGGACATCATGCCGCCGAGATAGCCGATGGCCCAGCCGAGGCCGGAGAGCCGGCCGATGCGCTCCGGCGGGACGAGGGTCGGCATCATCGCATTGTTGAAGACGGTGGCGAATTCCGCGCCGATGGTCGCCAGGACGAAGGCGACGAGGACGATGGCGATGGTCTCAGGCGCCCCGGGCCGGCCGAACCAGAGCAGCGTGGCGCCGACGATCAGCAGGAGGCCGAAGGCGGCGATCCACGGCTTGCGTCGGCCGGAGGCGTCGGCGATGGCACCGAGCACCGGCGAGAGCAGCGCGATGGCGATGCCGGCGGCGCTGGTGGCAAATCCCCACATGGCCTGGCCCTCCACCGGATTGGCGGCGACCGCACCGGCGAAGAAGGGCGCGTAGACGAAGGTGTTGATGAGGGTGAAATAGGGCTGCGCCGCCCAGTCGAAGAGGACCCAGCCGGCGATGGCGGATCGGGGGGCCGGCTTGGCGGCGGTCTCGTCGGAGACGGTGACCGGGGGGAGCATGACGGGGGCCTTGGACGTGTGCCGCGCCGGAGGGATTCGGGGCGTCGCGGTTGTTTGCGGGGGCTGCACGCGATGCGGAAATCACAATCGGGAGAGGCGCTTCATTCCGGCCAGCGGGGCAGGCCCTCGGGGCCGTCGGCCGGCGTGCGGGCGACGTTGAGGACCATGGCCAGCAGGGAGTAGATGCCGACGAGCGTCGGAATCTCCACCGCGCCCTGCTCGCCGTGGCGGGCGACGATGCGGGCATAGGTGGTGTCGGACCAGCGCTTCGTCGCCAGGAGCTCGGCGACGGCGTCATAGATCAGCGCCTCGTCGGCGGTCATGGCGTCGGGACGGCGGCCGTCGGCGATGGCGGCGAGGATGTCCTTGGACACGCCGGCCTTCTCCGCCTCCATGGCGTGGACCGACCACTCGAACTGCTGCGACCAGGAGCGCGCCACCTGGCAGATGGCGAGCTCCTTCAGGTCCTCCGAGAGGCACGAGCCGTAGCGCAGGCGGCGGCCGAGCGCCTCGACGTCGATCATCACCTTGGGCGAGCGCAGGAGCGGCGCATAGGGGCCGAAGGGCTCGACGCCCCGACGCTTGCGGAAATCGGCGGCGGCGGCCTCCTGGTCCGGCGTGTAGTCGGCGGGAGCGATGGGCGGCAGGCGATCGGGGGCGGCCATGGACGTGTCTCGCGTCGGTTGTTCTTATGGGTCGCGCGGATGTGACCGACTCAGATCCGCAACCGGTTTCATCATGGCGGTCGGCGGGCGCTTGCCAAGGGCCGACGGCGCGGGACGGCAGTGCGCCTTTCAGGGGATGGACCCTTCAGGGGATGGGACACATGGCATACGGGACACGCCTCGTCGCCGCCGCGCTGCTGGCGCTGGCGCCGGTCGCCGGACAGGCACAGACGCCGCCCGCCGCACCGGCCGCCTGGCCGATCATCTCCGAGGCGGCGCGGGTGCATCCGGCGCTGGCCCCGAACGGCATGGTGGCGAGCCAGGAGGCGCGGGCGACCCGCGTCGGGGTCGAGATCCTGGAGCGCGGCGGCAATGCGGTGGACGCGGCGGTGGCGGTGGGCTTCGCCCTCGCGGTGACGCTGCCGCGCGCCGGCAATCTCGGCGGCGGTGGGTTCATGCTGGTTCATCTCGCGGCATCGGGCGAGACCGTCGCGATCGACTACCGCGAGACGGCTCCGGCGGCGTCGACGCCGACCATGTTCCTCGGGGCGAACGGCGAGCCGGACCCGCAGAAGTCGCGAGATTCAGGGCTCGCGGCGGGCGTGCCGGGGACGGTGGCGGGCCTCGCCGAGGCGCATCGGCGTTGGGGATCGGGGCGAATGAGCCTCGCCGAACTGATCGCGCCCGCCATCCGCCTCGCCCGGGACGGCATCGCGGTGGACGAGGACCTCGCGGATTCGCTGCCGCGCGCCGCGGCGCGGCTCGGGCGCTTTCCCGCCTCGCGGCGCATCTTCCTGAAAGCCGATGGCAGCGCCCCCGGGCGGAGCGACCGGCTGGTGCAGGAGGACCTCGCCCGCTCGCTGGAGGCCATCGCCCAGCAGGGCCCGGCCGGCTTCTACGAGGGCGCGACGGCCGCCCGCATCGTCGCCGCGCTGGCCGCCCATGGCGGCATCATGACCCTGGAGGATTTCCGCGCCTACCGGCCGGTGATCCGCGAGGCGGTGCGCGGCAGCTACAGGGGCCATGCGGTGGCCTCCATGCCGCCGCCCTCCTCCGGCGGGGTGCATCTGGTGCAGATGCTGAACCTGCTCGAGCCGATGGACCTCGGGAAGCGCGGCCACAACGGCGCCGAGACGATCCACCTGATGGTGGAGGCGATGAAGCTCGCCTATGCCGACCGGGCGCAGCATCTCGGCGATCCCGACAGCGTCGCGGTGCCGGTGCGCGGGCTGACCTCCAAGGCCTATGCGGATGCGCTGCGACCCCGGATCGACCCGGAGCGGGCGCGGCCCTCCGCCGAGATCCGCGCCGGCGATCCGGCGCCGCACGAGGGCGAGCAGACGACGCATTTCTCGGTGGTGGACCGGTTCGGCAACGCCGTCTCCAACAAACTTCTCCTACGGCCTCGGCCTCGTCGCCGAGGGCACCGGCATCCTCCTCAACAACGAGATGGACGACTTCGCCGCCAAGGCCGGCGCGGTCAACGCCTTCGGCCTCGTGCAGGGCGCCGCCAACCTGCCCGGCCCGGGCAAACGGCCGCTCTCCTCGATGACGCCGACCATCCTGTTCCGCGACGGGAAGGTGGCGATGGTGACGGGCTCGCCGGGGGGCAGCCGCATCATCACCATCACGCTGCAGACCATCCTCAACGTGGTCGACCACGGCATGAACGTCGCCGAGGCGGTGGCGGCGCCGCGCATCCACCACCAGTGGCTGCCGGACGCGATCGACGTCGAGGGCGGCCTGTCGCCGGACACGCTGCGGCTGCTGGAGGCGCGCGGCCACCGGATCACGCCGCGCGGAGCCTTCGGCAACGTCAACGCCATCGTGGCGGTGCCGGGCGGCTGGGCCGGGGCGGCGGACACGCGCCAGCGCGGCACGCTGGCCGCGGGGCACTGACAGGCACAGGGGTTCTACATGAGGCCAGTGCGTCCTTGTGGGGCGCCTCAGCAGGCCCGAGAGTCACCCACTCACCGGCGGGCAGAACGGGTGCGCTGCATCGCCCGAGTGCGTCCTTCGAGGCTCGCCGCTGGACGATGCTGTCGCATCGCCCGGGCTCGCACCTCAGGATGAGGAGGATTGTGGACTGCACATCGGTGGAAGCCACGGCTTCGTGCGCCATCCGAGATTGATGCAGGTCACCACCCTCCTCATCCTGAGGTGCGAGCCCGGAAGGCGAGCCTCGAAGGACGCACTCGCCTCATGCAGGGCTAGCCATCCCGGCCCGCTCCCTCCTGCCACAACGCTGTCAGCAAGGCCGCTGCGGAGGCCTCCGGCAGCATTGACCGTAACGCTGGTTTGTTCTCATAATGTTCCAATGAACAAAGGCCGAACGATCCATGCTTTCGACGCCGGCACGCCCTCCGCGCTGAGGGTCTCCGGCCTCGCCGCGCGCTTCCATGCCTGGCGCGGCGTCTCGGGACGGCGCTATCTCGCCACCGTCCATGCCGCTGCGACCGCGCCCGCCTATCCGGGCGCCGTCATCGTCCTCGCCCGCGCCGAGCTCGACGGAACACGCGTGGCGCTGTGGGCCGGCCGCTCGCCGGCTTCGCCCGCGGCCCTTGCCCGCCTCGCCCAGATGAAGCGGGCCGGCGAGGTGCATATCCACCTCATCGCCGAGAGCGAGGCCGACCGCGCGGCGGCCGAGGCCGACCTCTGCACCGCCGCGCCCGAAGCCGCGGCGGGCCGACGCTCGATGGTGGTTTCCTGAGCAGCCGGGATCAGCGGCGCACGGGGATGCGCGGCTCGCCCTCCACCTTCGCCCGTTTCCGGACCGCGGCCCGGCGCGAGAGCATGTTGAGGCCCTCCACCAGCGCCGAGAAGGCCATGGCGGCGTAGATGTAGCCCTTCGGCACCTTCACGCCGAAGCCCTCGGCGATCAGCGTCATGCCGATCATCATGAGGAAGGCGAGCGCCAGCATGACGATGGTCGGGTTGGCCTCGATGAAGTTCGCCAGCGGATCGGCGGCGAGCAGCATGACGGTGACGGCCACCACCACGGCGATGACCATGATGATGATCTCGTCGGTCATGCCGACGGCGGTGATGATGGAGTCCACCGAGAAGACGATGTCGAGCAGGATGATCTGCACGATGGCGGAGCCGAAATTGGCGATGACCACCGCGCCGGTGTCGGCCTCGTGCCCGCTGCTGGCGTCGACGTTGTGATGGATCTCCTTGGTCGCCTTCCACAAGAGGAACAGGCCGCCGGCGATGAGGATGATGTCGCGCCAGGAGAAGGCCTTGCCGAGCACGGAGAAGACCGGCTGGGTCAGCGAGACGATGATCGCGATGGTGCCGAGGAGCGCCAGGCGCATGATGAGCGCGAGACCGATGCCGATGCGGCGGGCCTTCTCGCGCTGCCCCTCGGGGAGCTTGTTGGTCAGGATCGAGATGAAGATGAGGTTGTCGATCCCGAGGATGACCTCCATGGCGATGAGGGTCGCGAGCGCGGCCCAGGCGGTGGGGTCTGCGGCGAGCCGGACGATGTCTTCCACGGAGAAACCTCGGAGTCGGAGGGCGAAAGCGGCCGGGCGGTATCGTCCGACGTGGGAAGACGCGGCGGTCACCGACGGGTTCCGCGACCCGCCGGAGGCCTCCCCGCGTTGTTTCGTCGCGGGGAGGCCGGTCAGTCGGCTCAGGGCTTGAGGATGACCTTGCCCTGGGCCCTGCGGCTGGTCAGTTCGCCGAGCGCCTCGGCGATCTTCTCGAGCGGAAACGTGCCGTGGACGTGGAGCGAGAGCTTGCCCTCCGCCGTCCAGCGGGCGACCTGCACGAGGTTGTCGCGGTTGCGCTCCGGCTCCTTCTGGGCGAAGGCGCCCCAGAAGACGCCGCGGATGTCGCAGCCCTTCAGCAGGGTCAGGTTGAGCGGTATCTTCGGGATCTCGCCGCCGGCGAAGCCGATGACGAGGAAACGGCCTTCCCAGGCGATGGCGCGCAGGGCCGGCTCGGCCAGCTTGTCGCCCACGGGATCGTAGATCACGTCGGGACCCTTGCCGCCGGTCAGCGCCCTCAGGCCCTCCTTGAGGTCGTGGGTGGCGTAGTTGAGCGTCTCGTCGGCGCCGTGCTGCCGGCAGAAGGCGAGCTTCTCGTCGGAGGAGGCGCAGGCGATGACCCGGGCGCCCATGGCCTTGCCGAGCTCGATGGCGGCGAGACCGACGCCGCCCGCGGCGCCGAGCACGGCGAGCGTCTCGCCCGGCTTGAGCTGGGCGCGGTCCTTCAGGGCGTGGATGGTGGTGCCGTAGGTGATGATCATGCCGGCCGCCTGCTCGTCCGACAGGCCGTCGGGGATCGGGGCGAGGGCCGCCGCCTTGACGACCACATGGGTGCGCGCGGCGCCGTGGGAGATGTTGCCGAGCACGCGGTCGCCGACCTTCAGACCGCTCACGCCCTCGCCGAGGCTCTCGATGCGGCCGGCGAACTCCGAGCCCGGCGAGAAGGGCAGCTCCGGCTTCACCTGGTACTTGTTCTGGATGATCAGGTTGTCGAAGAAGTTGAGCCCGACCGCCGCGACCCGCACCACCGCCTCGCCGGGTCCGGCGACCGGATCGGGCAGGTCCTCGACCACGAGGCTCTCGGGCGGCCCGTAGGCCTTGCACAGGACGGCTTTCATCACGGCTCTCTCCAGGGAACGGTCGCCCAAGGCTTCTGTGGGGCGTGGCGCCGAGTCAATCCCGGCCGAAGGAAGGGCGTGCCGCCGCCGCCCCGGCAATGTGGCCCGCCGGCAGACCATGGCAGATGGCCATGAACGCGACTTCTGATTGCCTCATTCGGTGTTATCCTAGGGTATCATGACGCCCATGCGCATCGACAGCGCGCCCGGTCTCGAGGCCTTCGCTGCTCCGCGCGGTGCTGCGCCCGTCCTTCCTCGTGCCGGCCGTCGCCGCGGCCTGCGCCCTCGGCCTCGGCGCTGGCTTCTTCGCCTTCGCCGAAAACGCCACCCGCCCCTACGATCCCGACAGCCCGCGCACCGAAGCCATCGTGGCGATGACCGGCGGCAGTTACCGCGTCAGCGACGCCGTCACCCTGCTCGGTGCCGGCCACGGCCGACGGCTCCTCATCAGCGGCGTCAACCCGATGGTGCGCGAGCGCGAGCTCGCCCGGGCGGTGCCGGCGGCCTCGCCGCTGCTCGCCTGCTGCATCGACCT
>LNFH01000341.1 GCA_001464235.1 Rhizobiales bacterium Ga0077556
AAGTTGGTGGTGCCGTCCAGCGGGTCGACGATCCAGGTGTGGGTGGAGTCGGTGCCCTCGATCTTGCCGCCCTCCTCGCCGATGAAGCCGTAGCCGGGGCGGGCCTTCATGAGTTCGGTCATGACGATCTGCTCGGCCTTGCGGTCGGCGGCGGAGACGAAGTCGGCCGGCCCCTTCATCGAGACCTGCAGGTGCTCGACCTCGCCGAAGTCGCGCTTGAGGCTGCGGCCGGCCTTCAGGGCGGCGCCGACCATGACGTTGAGAAGGGCGGAACGGAGCATATCGAACTTTCGGCTGGCTTTCGGGGGGTCATGCCCGCGCGGAGCGTCATGGTCAAGCGGCGTGCGGCGGCCGGCGTCAGCGCAGCCACTCGCGGGCGCCGCGTTCGGCCGCATCCCGCTGCACCGGATCCATGCTCTTGACGAATTCCTGCAGCCAGCCGTCGGGCGCGCCGAGCATGTGGGCGGTCATGTGCCACTGCGCCGCCTTCTGCGGGTCGGGCGCGGTGCCGCGACCGGCGGCGAGCAGGCGGGCATAGCGGTTCATGGCCAGCGGATTGCCCCTGAGGGCGGCCTTGCGGAACAGGGCGGCGGCACGGGCCTCGTCCTTCGGCAGGCCCTGGCCGTTGAAGACCATGACAGCGAAGTCGATCTGCGCCTCCAGAAGGTCCTGCGCCGCCGCGCGGCCCATGTAGAGGGCGGCGCGCGGCAGGTCGGCCGGCACGCCGTTGCCGTCCTTCAGCAGGACCGCGAAGGCATACTGGGCATCGGCGCTGCCGAGGTCCGCCGCCTTCTGGAACCATTGCGCCGCCGCGGTGGGGTCGCGCTCGCCGCCCTGGCCGCCGAGGGCCAACAGGCCGAGATTGTAGGCGGCGGCAATATGGCCGAGGCCTGCGGCCCGCTCGAAGAAGGGCTTGGCCAGGGCCGCGTCCCGCGCCTGGCCGGCACGACCGTCGATATGCAGCATGCCCAGGGCGAAAATGGCGTTGCGATCGCCGCGTTCGGCGGCGAGGCGGTACCAGCCGAGCGCCCGCTCCTCGTTCTGCGGAATGCCGATTCCGGCGCTGTGCAGCTCTGCCAGCAACGTCATGGAGACGGGGTCGGCGAGGCTCTCGACCCGCTCGGTGGCCTCACGGAAGGCGGTCAAATAGTGGCCGCGCTGATAGGCCGCATAGGCGGAATCGGCACTGGGCGGCCCGGGCTGGACGGTGGTCGGGGCAGGCGGCGCCGGGGCTGGCGCGGAGGGGCGCGCCGGCCGCGTCTGGCCGAAGGCCGGCCCTGCGGCGAAGGCCACCACCAGACAGGCCGCGAGCGCCCGGCGGCTCATGCCGCGGCTCCGGCACGGATCAGGGCGAGCGCCGCGCCGACGGCTGCGGCCGGGCCCTCGGGGTGATCCCAGACCGGCTCGCCGAGCGCGACGAAGTCGGCACGGGCGCGCGCCAGGGCCTCGACCCCGGCGATGTCGGGAGCGAAGCCGACGACGGGGACCTGGAAGACCTCCGCCCACCAGGCGACCCTTTCGACGACGGCGTGGAAGGGCGGCAGGACGCCGTCCTTTTCCGCATAGCGCGAGGATTGCGCCTCGCCGAACATGACGTAATCGGCCCCCGCCTCGCCGGCCGCCATGGCGTCGTCCTTGGACTTCAGGCCGCCGACGCCGACCATCCGCTGCGGCGCGAGCCGGGAGACCGCCTCGGCGAGGGTCTCGGCCTGGAAACGCAGGTGGATGCCGTCGGCCCCGCCGCGGGCCACCGCCTCGACGGAGGCCTCGGCCAT
Organism: Rhizobiales bacterium Ga0077556; assembly: GCA_001464235.1. GTDB lineage: Bacteria > Pseudomonadota > Alphaproteobacteria > Rhizobiales > Phreatobacteraceae > Phreatobacter. The sequence continues at coordinate 1,776 of LNFH01000341.1, forward strand.
CAGGGCAGCGCCACCCTTCTGCGCCGCTGGCGCGAGGACCTTGATGCGGTTGACCAGGGTGCGCTCGTCGCAGGGGGCGAAACGGGCGATGACGGCCGCCACCGGTCCTGCGGCCAGGGCGCCGGCGAGGATCGGCACGAAGCCCTCCGGGTCCTCCAGGAGCGGGGTCACCAGAACGAGCTGGGTCTCGACGGGATCGGGATTTCTGCTGTCGCGCATCGAGCGGCACCCTAGCGGGGAAAGCGGCGAAAAAACGGAAGTCAGGTTGCAAACCGACGCAGGATCGACATCGTTTGGAAATATCGAGGCGCGAGCCTTGCTTCCATGCGACCATCGCGCCGGGAAATCAACCGAGGCGGGGTGGCATCCGCCTGCCTATTGCTCTGCCGACCCAACGACAGGATCATCATGATGCGCTCCACCACCCCGCTGCGGATTTCCGCCGTCCTCTTGTTCGCGATGGGAACGAGCGCCCTGGCCGGCCCCGCCGACGATCTGTCGCGGGCCGCGGTGGGCGCCCTCCCCGGGCTGCAGATGGGCGGCGCGGCCGTCGGCGAGGCGCGCGACGAGGGCGGCAACGCGGTCCTCGTCAACGTCACCTTCTCCTCGACCGGCGCGACGCCCTCGGGCGACGATCACCGGCGCGCCGGCCGCCGACGGGGCCCTCGCCAATGCCCGCGTCCTCCTCGAGGACGTGGAAGGCACCGGCGCTGACGGCCACAGCTACAAGCTGGCGCGGGCGGAGATGCAGGGGGCGCAGGGGTCGCTCGCCGCCATCTTCGGCAGCTTCGCCACCCAGGCGCCGCTGCTGCAGCCGGCCAACGAGGGCACGGCCACAGGTTACTCCGCCCAGTCCGTGGCCGCCCGTGACCTCGTCGTCATCCAGCCGCGGCAGAACCGGCAGCAGACGGTGCGCTACGGCGAGATCGCGCTCACGGGATACCAGCGCGGCCGGGTCGCCGAGCTGACCGTGCGGTCGACACAGGCCGCCCCGACCGATGGCCAGCCCGGGCCCGCCGCCTCCGCCGCCAGCATCCGCCTCACCGGCCTCGATACGGTGGCGGCGGTCAGGACTTCGGGCGCCGCGGGCGTGTGGATGGAGAGCGGGGTCGTCGAAGGCATCAGCATCGCCTCGCCGCGGCCCGGCGCGCCGCCCTTCGCGATCGCCCGCATCGCCATGGGGAAGGTGTCGCTGCGGCCCGGCGCCCAGTCGATCACGGCGCTGACAGAGAGCATGCAGGCGCTCGGCCCGGCCGAGGACGAAGCCTCGCGCCGACGCCAGGCGGGACTTGCGGCCGAGTTCATCGAGCGCTTCGACATGGAGCGGTTCGAGCTCGCCGGCGTCAGCGGCCAGTCCGAGGAAGGCCGGCCCTTCCGCATGGAGCGCTTCGTCTTCTCCGGCCTCTCCCAGGGCCGGCTGGCGTCGGTCTCCGTTTCCGGGGTCTCGGCCTCCTCCCGTGACGGACACGACACGACCATCGGCCAGGTCACGGTGGAGGGAATCGACGCCTCGGGCCTCCTCGCCTTCGGCAAGGAGTTCGCCGCCGGCCGCGTCTCCCCCGGCCAGACCATGCCGCCGCAGGCCTTCCCGCACGCGACGCGGATCCTGTTCGAGAACATCGACGTCAAGCAGACCGGCAGCAATCAGCAGCTCGCCAAGGTCGGCCGCTTCGAGGTGGAGAGCGGCCCGCGGGTCGGCCTCATGCCCTCGCGCCTGCGCGGCCGTCTGACCGGCTTCGAGGCGCCGATCACCAACGCCCGTCAGCGCGCCCAGCTCGCTCCGCTCGGCCTGACCGAGCGCCTCAATCTCGGTGCCGAACTGGAGATCGAGTATGTCGAGACCGCCAGGGAGCTGCGCATGCGCACCTTCAACGTCGAGGTGGACGACGTCGGCTCGCTCAACCTCGTGATGACGGTCGGGGGGCTCGACCGGGCGCAGATCGAGGCGCTGCCCGGCAGCGCTGCGGTGCTCGGCCTCTCGGCCAAGGCCGGCGGCATCACCCTGACCTATACCGAGGACGGGGGCGTGGCCAACTTCATCAGCCATCTCGCCGGCCAGACCGGCATGAGCGAGGACGACTTCAAGGAGCAGATCAAGACGCAGGCGGGCGCCCTCGTCGGGCAGTTCATCCAGGACCGGGCCGTGGCCGAGCAGATCACCGAGGCCTTCGGCGAATTCCTCGACGACCCGACCTCCCTCGCCGTGACGCTGACGCCGAAGGGCGACATCCCGCTCGCCGCCCTCGCGGTGGCGCTGCGCGGCTCGCCCTTCGCGGCCATGCCGATGTTCAACATCGCGGTGAAGGCGAACGAGTAGGGCGCGCCTCGCGACGACCGGTCTGAACCGACGCTGCACATCGTCATGCCCGGGCTTTCCCCGGGCATGACGCGAAGTCACACCGGTATCGGACGTGCGCCAGGGGCCTCACGCCAAACGAAGACGGGGAGGCTCGCGCCTCCCCGTTCCGCATTCGAAGCGTCTGACGATCAGGCGATCTTCGGGTCGAGCTCGCCCTTGGCGTAGCGCTTCGCCATGTCGGCGAGGGTCACGACGCGCTTGATCTTCGAGGCCTGGCCGGCGGTGTTGAACTCCTGCAGGCGCTGCTTGCAGAGAGCCGTCATCGCCTCCATGGCGGGCTTGAGATACTTGCGCGGGTCGAACTCGCCCGGGCTCTCCGACAGCACCTTGCGGATCTGGCCGGTCATGGCCATCCGGTTGTCGGTGTCGATGTTGATCTTGCGGACGCCATGCTTGATGCCGCGCTGGATCTCCTCGACCGGGACGCCCCACGTCGGCTTCATCTGCCCGCCGAACTTGTTGATGATGTCCTGCAGCTCCTGCGGCACGGAGGACGACCCGTGCATGACGAGGTGGGTGTTCGGCAGTTTCTGGTGGATTTCCTCGATGACGTTCATCGCCAGGACCTTGCCGTCCGGCTTGCGCGTGAACTTGTAGGCGCCGTGCGAGGTGCCCATGGCGATCGCGAGGGCGTCGACCTTGGTCTCCTTGACGAACTTCACGGCCTCATCGGGGTTGGTGAGGAGCTGGTCGTGGGAGAGCTTGCCCTCGGCGCCGTGGCCGTCCTCGGCCTCGCCCATGCCGCTCTCGAGCGAACCCAGCACGCCGAGCTCGCCCTCCACCGAGATGCCGCCGAGATGGGCCATCTCGGTGACCTTCCGCGTCACGCCGACATTGTAGTCCCAGTCACCGGGGGTCTTGCCGTCGGCCTTGAGAGAGCCGTCCATCATGACGGAGGTGAAACCGGCCTGGATGGCGGTCATGCAGGTCGCCGGCTCGTTGCCGTGGTCGAGATGCACGCAGACCGGGATGTGCGGATAGATCTCGGTGACCGCGTCCATCATGTGCTTGAGCATGATGTCGTTGGCATAGGAGCGCGCGCCGCGCGAGGCCTGGATGATGACCGGCGCATCGACGGCATCGGCGGCCGTCATGATCGCCAGCGCCTGCTCCATGTTGTTGATGTTGAAGGCGGGCACGCCGTAGTCGTTTTCGGCGGCGTGGTCGAGCAGCTGACGGAGGGTGATGCGGGCCATGGGCGGTTTCCATCCTGACGTTCGTGAACGAAGGGTTGGGACCCTCTAGCGCAAGGACGCGACCAAAAAAAGCCGTCTCCCCCGACTTTCAGGGGCCCGCGGCGATGGGCCGGGGCGTGGGAACAGGCGCGCTGCGCGGCGCGTTGGGACCGACCACCGGCGCCGGGGTCCGCTCGTCCATCAGCGCCCGCGCCCTCTCCAGCACCAGCCGCTGCACCGCCGGGTGGGTGGCGAGCAGGGCATGGTTCGCCATGAAGGCTCCGGACTGCCACGCGTCGATGTTCTCGGCGCCCTCGACCTTCGGAAAACCGGGGCTGAAATAGTTGATGCAGCGGGGCACGGGACAGGGCGGCGAGCCGAAGGCGGCGTCGATGGTGATGACGACCGGGGCGGGCTTGCCCGCCTCCACCATGGCGCGGGCATGGCGCAGGGCCGAGGTGCCGCCCATGGAATGGCCGACGAGCAGGACCGGCTCCTCGCTCGCGGTGCGGGTCATCAGGTGGGTGTCGACGGCTGTGCGATAGCCGAGCCGTTCCAGCAGAGGCGCCAAGGCCGAGACGCCGACATAGGCCTGGTGCACGTAGATGAACAGGCCGTCCAGGAGCAGGGCCCCTGGCCGGGCGTCTCCGGCGCGGGCGGGGCCCGCGGCCAGCAGAACCCCCAGGATCAACAGCCAGGCGCGGCCATCCGCCTTCTTCATCGACCTCGTCCTCCGCAAGCCCCCCTGCCCGCTTCGCGACGAAACGTTCCGTCAGGTCCTCAGCACGTCCACGCCCGGCAGCGGCTTGCCCTCGAGCCATTCGAGGAAGGCGCCGCCGGCGGTCGAGACATAGGTGAAGCGATCGGCCGCGCCAGCCTGGTTGAGGGCCGCGACCGTGTCGCCGCCGCCCGCCACCGAGACAAGGTGGCCGGCACGGGTCAGCTCGGCGGCCGCCTCGGCCACGGAGACCGTGCCGTTGTCGAAGGGCTCCAGCTCGAAGGCGCCGAAGGGACCGTTCCAGACCAGGGTCTTCGCCCGGCCGAGGATGGAGACGACGTGCTCGACCGATTTCGGGCCGATGTCGAGGATCATCTCGTCGGCGCCGACCTCGTCGATGCCGCAGACGCGATGGGGGGCGTTGGCCTTGAACTCCTTCGCGCAGACGACGTCCACGGGCAGCACGATCCGGCAGCCGTTCTTCGCCGCCTCCGCCACGATGGTGCGGGCGGTGTCGAGCAGGTCGTGCTCGCAGAGCGACTTGCCCACCGCCTTGCCCTCGGCGGCGAGGAAGGTGTTGGCCATGCCGCCGCCGATGACGAGGAAGTCGACCTTCTTCGACAGGTTGCCGAGGAGGTCGAGCTTGGTGGACACCTTCGCGCCGCCGACGACGGCTGCGACCGGGCGCTCGGGCTTCTCCAGCGCCCGGGTCAGGGCGTCGAGCTCGGCCTGCATGGTGCGGCCGGCATAGGCGGGCAGGACATGGCCGAGGCCCTCGGTGGAGGCATGGGCGCGGTGGGCGGCGGAGAAGGCGTCGGCGACGAAGATGTCGCCGTTGGCGGCGAGCGCCTTGACGAAATCGGGCTCGTTCTTCTCCTCGCCCTTGTGGAAGCGGGTGTTCTCGAGGACCAGGATCTCGCCCGGCTTGATGGCGGCGACGGCCTTCTCGGCCACCTCGCCGATGCAGTCGGCGGCGAAGGCGACGGGACGCTTCAGCACGTCGGCGAGAGCCGGCACGACGGCCTTCAGGGACTGTGTGGGATCGACACCCTTGGGACGGCCGAAATGGGCGAGGATGATGACCTTGCCGCCACGGTCGGCGATGTCGGTGAGCGTCGGGACGATGCGCTCGAGGCGGGTGAGGTCCGAGACCTTGCCGTCCTCCATGGGCACGTTGAGGTCGACGCGGACGAGGACGCGCTTTCCGGCGAGGTCGGCGTCGTCGAGGGTGCGGAAGGTCATGTGCAGCTATGGGGTTGGGTCGCGTGGATCGCCGGACCAGTTGTCGTGGTTCGGTTTCGACTCTCGGCCGAAGCCTTGGCGGAAACCGAAGATGACCAGGGCCAGAAGCCCGATAAGACCGACAAGTCCGAGGATGTCCTGCCAGTTCATCGTCGCCCCGTTCGCGTGACGGCGCCCCGAGGGCGCCGTCACCAATGCATACTCAGATCAGCTTCGCCAGGGCGACGGCGGTGTCGCTCATGCGGTTCGAGAAGCCCCACTCGTTGTCGTACCAGGACAGCACGCGCACGAACTTCTCGTCCATGACCTTGGTCTGGTCGAGGGCGAAGATCGACGAGTGCGGGTCGTGGTTCATGTCGATGGAGACGTTCGGCTGGTCGGTGAAGCCGAGGATGCCCTTCAGCGGACCGCGCCTGGCGGCCTTCAGGATGGCCTCGTTGACCTTCTCGACCGTCGTCTTGCGCTTGGCGATGAACTTGAAGTCCACCACCGAGACGTTCGGGGTCGGCACGCGGATCGAGGTGCCGTCGAGGCGGCCCTTGAGCTCGGGGATGACGAGGCCGATGGCCTTGGCCGCGCCCGTCGAGGTCGGGATCATCGACAGGGCCGCGGCGCGGGCGCGGTAGAGGTCCTTGTGCATCGTGTCGAGCGTCGGCTGGTCGCCGGTATAGGCGTGGATCGTCGTCATGAAACCCTTGTCGATGCCGCAGGCCTTGTGGAGCACCGCGACGACCGGGGCGAGACAGTTGGTGGTGCAGGAGGCGTTGGAGACGACGACGTGCTCCTTGGTCAGCTGCTCGTGGTTCACGCCGTAGACGACGGTCATGTCGGCGCCGTCGCACGGGGCGGAGACGAGCACGCGCTTGGCGCCGGCCTTGAGGTGGGCGGCGGCCTTGTCGCGGGTCGTGAAGATGCCGGTGCACTCCATCGCCACGTCGACGTTCAGCGCCTTGTGCGGCAGCTCGGCCGGATCCTTGATGGCCGTGACCTTGATGCGCTTGCCGGCGACGATGATCGAGTCGCCGTCCACCGAGACCTCGGCGGGGAAGCGGCCGTGGACCGAATCGAAGCGCAGCAGGTGGGCGTTGGTCTCCACCGGCCCGAGGTCGTTGATGCCGACCACCTCGATGTCCTTGCGCTTGCCCTCGACGATGGCACGCAGGACGTTGCGGCCGATGCGGCCGAAACCGTTGATGAACACGCGGGTGGTCATGGAATTCCTCTCCTTCATGCGGCCCGCGTCATCCCGAGCGGCCCGTTCAGCGGGGCGGGCGCCGCGATCTGGCGCCCAATCACGTCAATCCCAAGGCGAAATCAGCCGATACGCGCCAGAACGGCCTCGGCGGTGGCCTCCGGCGTAATGCCGAAGTGCTTGTAGAGTTCCTTGTAGGGCGCCGAGGCGCCGAAGCCGGTCATGCCGACGAAGATACCGTCATGGCCGATGACCGCGTCCCAGCCCATGCGCACGCCGGCCTCGATGGCAACCTTCACCGGCGCGTCGCCGATCACGGTCTCGCGGATCTCGGCGGACTGCTCGAGGAAGAGGTCGAGCGAGGGGACGGAGACGACGCGGGCGGCGATGCCCTTCTCGGCGAGGAGCTTGCGGGCGCCGACGGCGACCTCGACCTCGGAGCCGGTGGCGAACAGCGTCACCTGCGCCTTGCCGCCCTCCGCCTTGAACAGCTCATAGGCACCGGCGGCCGAACGGTTCGCCTTCACCTCCGTGCGCAGCTGCGGCAGGTTCTGGCGGGTGAGCGCCAGGGTGGTCGGGCCGTCGATGCGGTTCAGCGCCAGTTCCCAGCACTCGGCGACCTCGACTGCGTCGCAGGGGCGGAAGACGCGCATGTTCGGCATGGCGCGCAGCGCGGCGACGTGCTCGACGGGCTGGTGGGTCGGGCCGTCCTCGCCGAGACCGATGGAATCGTGGGTCATCACGTAGACGACGCCGGTGCCCATCAGCGCCGAGAGGCGCATGGCCGGGCGGCAGTAGTCGGTGAAGACCAGGAAGGTAGCGCCGTTCGGCGCGAAGCCGCCGTGCAGCGCGATGCCGTTCATGGCGGCGGCCATGCCGTGCTCGCGGATGCCGTAGTGGATGTAGCGGCCCTTCGGGGTCTTGGCCGAGAAGGCCACAGCCGACTTCGCCTTGGTGTTGTTCGAGCCGGTGAGGTCGGCGGAGCCCGCGAGGAACTCGGGCATGGCCGGCACGATGGCCTCGATGGCGAGCTCGGAGGACTTGCGGGTGGCGATGTGCTGGGGGTTGGCCAGCAGCGCCTTCTTGTGGGCGGCGAGCGCCTTAGCGAGCTTGGCCGGCCGCTCGTGGGCGAGGCGGCGGCTGAACTCGGCCTGCTTCTTCGGCGGCAGCGTGCCGAACAGCGATTCCCAGGTCTTGCGCGCCGCGGCGCCGCGGGCGCCGATCTTGCGCCAGGCCTCCAGCACGTCCGGGGCGACGGCGAAGGGCTCGGGGGAGATGCCGAGCTTCTCCTTGGCGGCCTTCAGCTCGTCCGCGCCGAGCGGCTCGCCATGGGCCTTGGAGGTGCCGGCCTTCTTCGGCGCGCCGTAGCCGATGACGGTCTTGCAGGCGATGAGCGAGGGCTTGCCGGACTTCTGCGCGCGCTCGATGGCGGCGCCGATGGCCTCGGGGTCATGGCCGTCGACGCGCTCGGCGCGCCAGCCGGCGGCCTGGAATCGCTTCACCTGGTCGACAGAGTCGGCGATCGACAGCGGGCCGTCGATGGAGATGTCGTTGTCGTCGAAGAGCACGATGAGCTTGTTCAGCTTCCAGTGCCCCGCCATGGCGATGGCTTCCTGGCTGATGCCCTCCATCAGGTCGCCGTCGGAGGCGATGACGTAGGTGTAGTGGTCGACGGCCTTCTTGCCGAACTCCGCCGCGAGCATCTTCTCGGCGAGAGCCATGCCCACCGCGGTGGCGATGCCCTGGCCGAGCGGGCCCGTGGTGGTCTCGACGCCCTTGGTGATGAAGTTCTCGGGATGGCCGGGTGTCTTGGAGCCGAGCTGGCGGAAGTTCTTGATCTCGTCGAGCGTCATCTCGGGCGCGCCGGTGAGATAGAGCAGCGCGTAGACGAGCATGGAGCCGTGGCCGGCGGAGAGCACGAAGCGGTCGCGGTCCGGCCAGGTGGGGTGGGCCGCATCGAACTTCATGAAGCGCGAGAACAGCACCGTCGCGATGTCGGCGGTGCCCATCGGCATGCCCGGATGGCCGGACTTGGCCTTCTCCACCGCATCCATGGCGAGGGTGCGGATGGCGTTGGCCAGCTTGTCGTGCTGGGCGCGCGGCAGGACGTCGATGGGCATCGAAGCGACTCCTCAGCGTCGCCGCCTCGGCGGGTAACGGCGCGCATGCGATGAAAACTCGCCCGGAGTCGTGCACCGGGCCGTCGGGCCGGTGTCCTACCAGCGACGGCCCCCGAGTCAATGGCCCCAACGGCAGGATCGGCCTGCCGAATGGCACGCCGGCGGCCCGGAACGGCCTTTCACCGGAGCTGCGACGGTGGCGTTGACGCTGTTCGACCGGCTCGCGTAGGTTCCCAGCCGGCCCGCCGGCGCCTAATGGCGCGAGGGGCAGGCCCTCTCAGACGAAGCAGGACCGAGCTTGGGACCAACGACCGGCCCATCACGCCTCGAAACGGCGGCCTCCCGTTTGAAGACGGCGCTCGCCGCGCTGGAGACGGCGGTCGCCCGCAAGCTGGAGAATGACCGCCAGCAGGCCGTCGTCCACAAGCAGGTGGAGGCCCTCCAGGCGGACCGCTCCCGCCTCGCGGAGGATCTCGACCGGTCGGCCGACCGCGTCGCCGGCCTCGAATCCGCCAATCGCGAGGTGGCGCGACGGCTCGACCTGACCATGGACGCCATCCGCGGCGTTCTGTCCCGCTACGAGAGCTGAGGGTCGCCATGGCGCATGTCTCCGTGACCATCAACGGCCGGTCCTTCCGCATGGCCTGCGACGACGGGCAGGAGGACCACCTGCTGCGGCTCGCGGCGGAGGTGAACGGCAAGGTCGACCAGCTCAAAGGAGCCTTCGGCGAGATCGGCGACACCCGCCTGACCGTCATGGCGGCCATCATGGTGGCCGACGAACTGGCCGACACCCGCCGCCGCCTGAAGGCCGCCGAGACCGAACTCTCCGCCCTGCGCGAGGCGCGCGCCGTCATCGTCGAGCGCGCCGACCAGCGCGAGGCGCTGCTGGCCCACACGCTGGACGATGCCGCCGCCTCGATCGAGCGCCTGACATCCCAGCTCACCGGCCTCAGCAAGCCGGCAACCTGATACCGCGTGGGGCGATTCGGACCGCCCGGCGCGCGCCGGGAGCTGCGACTCGCACGCGTCGGCATGTTGCGTGGACCTTTCCGGGTGTCTAAACCGGACGCCGTCTCCGTCTTCATCCGGCCAAGGCCATGACCAGCCCACCGCACTCAGACCAGCCGGTGCCCGACCATCCGGATCCCGAGATGGGACTGGATATGGTCGCCGCCCCTCCCGAACAGCGCCGCGTGCGATGGGGCGACGTCATCGCCCTCCCCGAGCCGGGAACCGGCGCCGAGCCGCGGCTCGAGGCGCGCGTGCTGATGTATCCGGACAAGTCGCGATTCTTCGTCTCCTATCCTTCGGGGAAGGAGGAGATCCTGTCGGCGCAGCAGTTCGTCGCCCTGGTGCTGGAGCTGAAGCGCTCCCACCGCTTCACCTTCGACCGCAAGCGGAGCTGAGACGCCGCGACGCTTGTCGCGCGGTGCCATTTCCTGTATTGCCCCCACATTCGGCAGATCGGCTCCAGGCCGGACCTGTCGGCATCGTGTGGCGGATGACCTCCGCCCGGGCCGGACGCCAGGCGTCCTCGCCCGCCTCGCGTCCTCGCCGTGGCCCCCGACGGGCCGCCGCCTCAGGACGGGGTCCGCTGCCGGCTCCGGCGCGATCGGCCCGATAAGACATCCAAGCCGCCTTCCGCCTGGGTTGCGCCCGCGAGCCGTCTTCGGCCGCGTCCGGACGCGATTTCAAGCCCCTCGTCCGGTCCATGTGGAGCCGGCGGCCATCTTCAACCCCGGCGCATCAACGGGCTGACCAAGGACGAACAACGTATGGCAAGCGCCAACAGCATGAACCCCTCCCGCGACGATTTCGCCGCGCTCCTGACCGAGAGCTTCGGTACGACCGAGATGAACGAAGGTTCCGTGGTGAAGGGAACCGTCGTCGGGATCGAGAAGGATCTCGCCATCATCGACGTCGGCCTGAAGACCGAGGGCCGCGTCGCCCTGAAGGAATTCACCGGCCCCGGCCGTGAAGGCGACATCAAGATCGGCGACGTCGTCGAGGTCTATCTCGAGCGCATCGAGAACGCCCTGGGTGAGGCCGTCATCTCGCGCGACAAGGCGCGCCGCGAGGAAAGCTGGGTCAAGCTCGAGAAGGCGTTCAACGCCAACGAGAAGGTCACCGGCACGATCTTCAACACCGTCAAGGGCGGCTACACCGTCGATCTCGACGGCGCCGTGGCCTTCCTGCCGCGCAGCCAGGTCGACATCCGCCCGATCCGCGACGTCGGCCCGCTGATGAACTCGCCGCAGCCGTTCCAGATCCTGAAGATGGACCGCCGCCGCGGCAACATCGTCGTGTCGCGCCGCACGGTTCTCGAAGAGACCCGCGCCGAGCAGCGTCACGAGCTCGTCCAGAACCTCGAAGAGGGTCAGGTCATCGACGGCGTGGTGAAGAACATCACAGACTACGGCGCCTTCGTGGACCTCGGCGGCATCGACGGCCTGCTGCACGTCACCGACATCGCCTGGCGCCGCGTCAACCACCCGTCCGAGGTGCTGACGATCGGCCAGACCGTGAAGGTCAAGATCGTCAAGATCAACCACGAGACGCACCGCATCTCGCTGGGCATGAAGCAGCTCCTGGACGATCCGTGGCAGGGCATCGAGGCCAAGTACCCGATCAACGCCAAGTTCAAGGGCCGCGTCACCAACATCACCGACTACGGCGCCTTCGTGGAGCTGGAGCCGGGCATCGAGGGCCTCATCCACGTCTCCGAGATGAGCTGGACCAAGAAGAACGTCCATCCGGGCAAGATCGTCTCCACCTCCCAGGAGGTCGAGGTTTCGGTGCTCGAGGTCGACTCGTCCAAGCGGCGCATCTCGCTCGGTCTCAAGCAGACCCTGCAGAACCCCTGGGAAGCCTTCATCGAGAAGTACCCGATCGGCGCCGTCGTCGAGGGCGAGGTCAAGAACAAGACCGAGTTCGGTCTGTTCCTGGGTCTCGAGGGCGACGTGGACGGCATGGTCCACCTGTCCGACCTCGACTGGAACCGTCCGGGCGAGCAGGTCATCGAGGAGTTCAAGAAGGGCGACATCATCCGCGCCCAGGTCCTCGACGTCGACGTGGAGAAGGAGCGCATCTCGCTCGGCCTGAAGCAGGTCGGCGGCGATCCCTTCGCCGACGCCGGCGAGATCCGCAAGGGTCAGATCGTCACCTGCGAGGTCGTCGAGGTGAAGGAAGGCGGCATCGACGTGAAGCTCGTCGGCACCGACCTGACCGCCTTCGTAAAGCGCAACGAGCTGGCCCGCGACCGTGCCGACCAGCGTCCGGAGCGCTTCGCCCCCGGCGAGAAGCTCGACGCCCGCGTCACCATGTTCGACCGCAAGGCCCGCAAGGTCCAGGTGTCGATCAAGGCGCTGGAAGTGGCCGAGGAGAAGGAAGCCATGGCCCAGTTCGGCTCGGCCGACTCGGGTGCTTCGCTCGGCGACATCCTGGGCGCCGCCCTCAAGGCGCGCACCGGCGACAAGAAGTAAGCCTCAAGGCCGGCGGGACATTCCGCCGGCCCGACGGCCCCGACATGAGAACGGCCGCCCGATCCGGGCGGCCGCTTTCGTTTGCGCGGGCGGACCGTGGGGCGGGGCTCAGAGGCTCGCCATCAGCCGCGTGACGCGGTGGGAATAGGCGGTGCGGGAGCAGGCTGAGGCGAGGCCCCGGTTGTGCAGGGCGGCGGCCCCGGCGGCCGAGCCGCAGCGCTTGTAGGCGACCGCGAGGTGCCGCATGCCCCATTCGAGACCGGCGCCGCAGGAGTTCAGCGCCGAGGCCGGGCCGCTGTAGCCGAGGCCCCGGGCCGTGGCCGGCTTGATCTGCAGCGGGCCGAGCTCCCCTGCCCGGCCGCGCGCCTGGCAGCGCATGTTGCTCTCGATCCGGGCCACCGCGAGAGCGAGGCCCGCCGGCACGCCGTGACGGGCGGCGACCTCGGTGATGCGGCGGCGGATGGAAGTCATCTCCGAGGCCACGGCGGGGGCCGCCCCCGCAGCGGGAGTTGCGGCGCTGCCGGCCACCGGCGGCGCCACCTGGCCGCTGGCGTAGAGCGTGGCCCAGCTCGCATTCGCGCGGTCGCCGTCGCTGGCCAGAACGGGAGCTGAAAGCATCATGGACATCACGCCAGCAACTGCTGCACAGCGGACGGGAAGGCGATACGCTTTCGCGCGTGTATCAATCATGGTTTTTTGTTGTCCTAAGTAAGATCAGCCGCCCTGATGCAACAGGCAACGACTATCGGAACCTCATCCCGCACCGAATGCGTCAACACGTGACGGCGAAGCGTGCATATCCGTGGGATGAGCGTTGGCAGGGCGCTTATAGACACCTGATTGCTGCGGCGCAATAAACTTGTATTTCAAAATCTGTCAGCCCGCCGGAACGGGTTGCGGCTGCGCGCCGCCGCGGCTAATCGGTGGGACTGGTCAGGAGATGCCCATGGCGACGTTGAAGGTTGCGATCGTTCCGGTCACGCCGTTCGAGCAGAACTGTTCGATCGTCTGGGACGCCGACACGATGAAGGCGGCCATCGTCGATCCCGGCGGCGACCTGCCGCGGATCCAGGGCGCGATCGCCGACCTCAAGGTGACGCCGGAGAAGATTCTCCTCACCCACGGCCACATCGACCATGCGGGCGGGGCCGCCGAACTCGCCGAGCTGCTGTCGATCCCGATCGAGGGCTCGCACGAGGATGACGCGCCGCTGCTGGCCAACCTCACCACCCAGGCGCAGCGCTTCGGCCTGCCCGGCGTGCGGCCGGTGACGCCGACGCGCTGGCTGAAGGAGGGCGACACCGTGACGGTGGGCGGCCTCACCTTCGACGTGCTGCACGTGCCGGGGCACGCGCCGGGCCACGTCGTCTTCGTGCACGCGCCGTCCGAATTCGCGCTGGTCGGCGACACGGTCTTCCAGGGCTCGGTGGGGCGCACGGACCTGCCGGGCGGCGACCACGACCTGCTGATCCGCGGCATCAAGGAGAAGATCCTGCCGCTCGGCGACGACTTCACCGTGCTGCCCGGGCACGGCCCGGCGACGACGCTGGAGCGCGAGCGGAAGACCAATCCGTTCCTGCAGTAGGACAATCTGCCGCTGGACATTGGGCCGCCCGCCACTACATCGGGGACTGGGGGCGGTCGAAGACGGCCGTTAAGGGATTCTCCCGATGTCCGGCGACATATTCCGGATACACGGCCTCTGATAGGTGGCTGATGATGGGCGCGGAGACTTCGCGCCGGAACGCGTGGCGAGAGCGCTCTTGATCAAGAACATCGTTGAATTCCTGCGCGACCGGATCGGCCTCAAGAAGATCCTGCTCGTGGTCGCGGTGGCGATGCTGGCGACCGCCGGCTACGTTCTGTTCACCAAGCTCCGGGTGATCGAGTGGTCCAAGGTCTGGGAGGCGATCGGCCAGATCGGCCCCGGCACCCTGCTGCTCGCCGGGTTTTTCGCCGTCGCCGCCTATACGACGCTGACCGTCTACGACTATTTCGCCACGCGCACGATCGGCCGCGAGGACATCCCCTACCCGGCCTGCGCCATCGGTTCCTTCACCAGCTATTCCATCGCCCACAACCTCGGCGCCACCGTCTTCACCGCCGCCGTGGTGCGCTATCTCGTCTATTCCCGCTACAAGATCACCGGCCCGCAGGTGGTGAAGATCTGCTTCATCGCCGGCCTCACCTTCTGGCTCGGCAACGCCACGGTGCTCGGTCTCGGCTTCGTGCTGGAGCCCTGGGTGGTGACGCCGGTGGTCGAACCCTTCGGCATCGGCGGCGGCACGGTCCGCATCGTCGGCGTGGTGGTGCTGGTGGCCCTGGTGGGCTGGCTGATCTTCGTCTCGGTGCCGCGCCAGTTCGGCTCGGGGGCCTGGGTGGTCAAGCTGCCGAGCGCCAAGCTGACCGGCCTGCAGATGGTCATCGGCATCGTCGACCTCTCCTGCACGGCGATGATCCTCTACGTGCTGCTGATGGCCATGCCGAACGCGCCGCCGGCGCCCTTCGTCGCGGTGGCGGTGATCTTCTGCTCTGCCATGCTGCTGGGGTTTGCCACCCACGCGCCCGGCGCGGCGGGCGCCTTCGAGGCGACGCTGCTGGTGGCCCTGCCGCCGCTCGGCTTCACCGCCGAGGCTGTGGTCGCCGCCTTCATCCTGTTCCGCCTCTACTATTTTATCGCCCCCTTCATCCTGGCGCTGCTGATCGTCGCGATCCGCGAGCTGGCGAGCGGCCACAACTCGCTCGACCACCTGAAGGAGAGCATGGCGGTCATCCGCCAGGCGGAAGCCAGCCAGGAGGCCGCCAAGGCGGCCAAGGCACGCCCGGCCGAATAGGCGTTTACGGCGCCGGCGACGGCCGCTAGAAGCCGGGGCAACCCAACTCGGGAGCCTCGCCATGGTCCGCATCCTCGTCTTCTCGGGCTCGATCCGGTCGGGGTCCTTCAACACCCGCCTCGCCGCGGCCGCCGCCTCCGAGCTCGGCCGGCTCGACGCGGACGTGTCGCTGATCTCCCTCGCCGACTATCCGCTGCCGCTCTACGACGGCGACCTCGAGGCCGCGGAGGGCGTTCCCGAGGCGGCCCTGAAGCTGAAGCGGCAGTTCTGCGCCCACCAGGGCATCTTCATCGCCGGGCCGGAATACAATGCCGGCGTCACGCCGCTCCTGAAGAACGCCATCGACTGGGTCAGCCGGGTGAAGGAGGCGGGCGAGAAGCCGCTCGCCGGCTATCACGGCCGCGTCTTCGCCCTCGGTTCGGCCTCGCCCGGCGGCTATGGCGGCTTCCGCTCTCAGATGGCGACGCGCCAGGTGCTTGAGATCGGCTGCGGCGCCCTCGTCATTCCCGAAAGCTGCGCCGTCGCGAGCGCCCACCAGGCCTTCGACGAGGACGGCACCCTGAAGGACGAGCGGACCCGCGGCATGCTGAGGGCCTGCTGCGAGTCGCTCGTCGCCAAAGCCCGGAGCCTCGCCTGATGTCGCCCTCCTCCTCCGCCGATCCCCGCGACAAGCTCTTCGTCGCGCTCGACCTGCCGAGCCTCGGGGAGGCCGAGCGGCTCGTCTCGCTGCTCGGCGACACGGTGACGCACTACAAGATCGGCTATCGCCTCGGCTACTCCGACGGCATCGGCTTCGGGCGCGAACTCGCGGCGTCCGGCAAGACGATCTTCTTCGACCTCAAGCTGCACGACATCGACAACACCGTGCGCGAGGGCGTCGAGGCCATCGCGCGCACGGGCGCGCACTACCTCACCGTCCACGCCTATCCGCAGACCATGCGCGCGGCGGTGCAGGGGCGCGGCGGCTCCGGCCTGAAAATCCTGGCGGTGACCATCCTCACCTCGTGGAACGACGTCGACTGCGCCGAGGCGGGCTATTCCGGGACGGTCGCGACGCTCGTCCCCGCCAAGGCGCAGCAGGCGGCCGCCATCGGCATCGACGGCATCGTCTGCTCGGCCCAGGAGACCGCCAACCTCCGGGCCATCGGCATCCCGGCGAAGGTGGAGCTCGTGACGCCGGGAATTCGCCCCGCGGGGGCCGACGGCGGCGACCAGAAACGCGTCGTCACGCCCGAGGATGCGATCCGCGGCGGGGCCGACCGGCTGGTGGTCGGACGCCCCATCACGGCGGCCGCCGATCCGGCCGCCGCCGCACGCGAAATCGTGAATGCCATCGATGGGGCACTGCGGTCATTGCGTGTTAACGTTTAGCGTCACATATACCGTGGCAGTGCGCGTTCAACCGAGCCTCCCGTGCCCGTTCGCGGGAGCCCAGATGAAAGGCGATGTCGAATGAACCGGCCTGACGAAACCCGTCGTCTCGGACCTCTTGCGACTCTCCTCACGGCGCTCTTCGGCGTCGGCGGCGGGGTCGTTGTCGCCCTCTACAGCTTCGTGCAGCTCCGCACCGCCTGGCTCGACGGCGTCTTCGCCTTCGGCGGGCGCAGCCGGCCTGCCATCGATTTCGACTACGACAGCGAGCCGCTGAGCTACATCGTCGCCATGGCGGCGCTCTATCCGACCGTCATCGTCGTCGGCGTCGGCGTCGCACTGGTGAGCGCCCTCATGCTCTACCGCCAGCGTCCGGGCAGCCGCGCGCGCCAGCGCACCCGCACCCGCTGAGTCCGGCGCGGCGGCTCCGCCGCGCCACCGAGCCCGTCGCAGACATCCTTCCGGCCATCTCTCGCTTGCGCTCCAGCATGGGCGGGGCTACCTGAACCCCGCCCACAGGGCAGACCGGTTGCAACAGGGAGCCTCGCGACATGCCGCTCGAGACCGACGCCGTGCTGGACCGCCGCCTTCTCCGCCGCAAGGTGACGTTCTGGCGCGTGCTCAGCGTCTTCGCCGTGGTCGTCGCGCTCGCCGTGGCGGGCCTCGCCGGTGCGCAGCGCTTCGGCTGGACTGTCCCGCTGGAGCACGTCGCCCGCGTCGAGGTGAAGGGCGTCATCACCCAGAACGCCAATCTGGTGCGCACCATCGAGGCGCTGGGGCGCAACCGCAACGTCCGGGCGGTGATCGTCACCATCGACTCCCCCGGCGGAACGGTCGCTGGCTCCGAGGCGCTCTACACCGCCATCCGCAGGGTGGCCGCCGCCAAGCCGACGGTGGCCGTGGTGGAGGGAACCGCCGCATCCGGCGGCTACATCGCCGCCATCGGCACGGACCACATCGTCACGCGCGAGACCTCCATCGCCGGCTCGATCGGCGTCGTGGCGCAGTTTCCGAACGTCGTGAGGCTGCTCGACACGCTGGGCGTCCGGGTGGAGGCGATCCGCTCCTCGCCGCTGAAGGCCATGCCGAGCGGCGTCGAACCGACGAGCCCGGAGGCCCTCGCCGCCCTGAGGGAGATCATCACCGACAGCTACGACTGGTTCCAGCGCATCGTGAAGGAGCGCCGCGGCCTCACCGACGAGCAGTTGCGCACGGTGGCCGATGGCCGTGTCTTCGTCGGGCGCCGCGCCCGGGACCTCAGGCTCATCGACCAGATCGGCGGCGAGCAGGAGGCGCGCGCCTGGCTCGCGACGAAGGGCGTTCCGGCGACCATGCGCGTGCAGCTGCATCGGCCGGCGAGCGAGACGAACCTCTCCTGGCTGCGCAGCCTGTCGGGCAACCTCGCAGAGGCGGCCGGCCTTGCCGACTGGGCCGAGCGCATCCGCAGCTCGGCGCTGGCGACGCAGATCGAGCGCTCGTCGCTTGACGGCCTGCTGGCTCTCTGGCAGCCTCCAACCCCATGACAGATTTCGCAAAATTCAATCGGGAGCGCTCCTCGGGGGTGCGGGCACCATGATCAAGTCCGAACTTGTGCAGAAGATTGCAGAGCAGAACCCCCAGCTCTACCAGCGCGACGTCGAGAACATCGTCAACGCCATCCTCGACGAGATCGTCGGGGCACTCTCCCGCGGTGACCGGGTGGAACTGCGTGGCTTCGGCGCCTTCTCGGTGAAGGCGCGCAGCGCCCGCGTCGGCCGCAACCCGCGCACCGGCGAGCATGTCGAGGTCGAGGACAAGGTCGTGCCGTTCTTCAAGACCGGCAAGGAGATGCGTGAGCGTCTGAACAAGGGCGCCTGATCATGCTGCGCCGCATCGTCAACTGGCTGTTCCTCGCACCCGTGGCCGTGATCGCCGTGATCCTCGCGGTCGCCAACCGGGCGCCGGTCACGCTGTCGCTCGATCCCTTCGCCCGCGGATCCTCCACCTTCGCCTTTTCCGTGCCGCTGTTCGCCGTGGTGATCCTGTCGATGATCATCGGCGTGGCGATCGGCGGCCTCGCCGTCTGGTGGAAGCAGGGTCGCTACCGCAAGCGCTGCCGTGCCGCCGAGAGCGAGCTCGCCGCGGCGCGGAGCGATGCCGACCGGCTCAGGGCCGATCTCGCCCGCCGCGAACCGCCGCAGGGCGGCGCCGTCGCCTTCCTGAATCGCCCGGCCGCCTGACATCCCTCCATGCGCATCATATCCGCCGCCGAAATCGCCGCCGCCCTGTCCTATCCGGCGCTCGTCGACGCTTTGGCCGAGGCCTTCCGGTCCGACGTCACGGTGCCGCTGCGCCATCACCATCCGATCCCGCAGGCGGATGGCGTCCCGGAGGCGATGCTGCTGCTGATGCCGGCCTGGACACCACCGGGTGACGGCGCCTTCGTCGGCACCAAGCTCGTCTCGGTCTATCCGGGCAACGGCGCCCGCGGCCTGCCGTCCATCTATGGCAGCTACGTGCTGTGCAACGGCGAGACCGGCGCGCCGCTCGCCATCCTCGACGGCACCATGCTGACGGTCTGGCGCACGGCCTGCGCCAGCGCTCTGGCCTCGCGCTACCTGTCGCGGCCCGACGCCTCGCACATGGTGATGGTGGGTGCCGGCGCGCTCGCCCCCCACCTGATCCGCGCCCATGCCGCGATCCGGCCGATCCGCCACGTCACGCTCTGGAACCGGTCGCGCGAGAAGGCCACCGCCCTTGCCGAGGGCCTCGGCCGCACCGTGCCGGGCGTCAGCATCGCGGTCGCCGGCGACCTGCAGGCGGCGGTGGAGGAGGCCGACATCGTCACCTGCGCCACCATCTCGTCCGATCCGATCGTGTCCGGCGACTGGCTGAAGCCCGGCGCCCATCTCGATCTCGTCGGCGGCTACACGCCCGCCATGCGCGAGGCGGACGATGCGGCGGTTCGCCGCGCCAGCCTCTTCGTCGACACCCGCATGGGCGGCCTGAAGGAAGCCGGCGACATCGTCGATCCGATCAAGCGCGGGATCATCGCCCAGAGCGACGTGAAGGCCGACCTGTTCGACCTCGCCCGCGGCGTCCATCCCGGCCGGGCATCGCCCGACGAGATCACGCTGTTCAAGTCGGTCGGCACGGCGCTGGAAGATCTCGCCGCCGCCATGCTGGTGTGGCGATCGCTGCCCGTCTAAGACAGGGCCATGTCCCTCCTGGTCAAGATCTGCGGCGTCACCACGCCGGACGCCATCGACGCCGCCGTCTCGGCCGGCGCCGAAGCCCGCGCCACCTGTCGATCACGGCGGCCCGCTCCCTCGCCGACCGTGCGGCGGGGCGTGCGCGGGTCGTGGCGCTCACCGTCGACGCGACCGACGAGGACCTCGAGACGATCGTCGCGGGACTCTCTCCGGACCTGCTGCAGCTCCACGGCGAGGAGACGCCCGCGCGGGTCGCCGCCGTCCGTGCGGCCTTTTCGCTCCCCGTCATGAAGGCGGTGGGTGTCGCCGATGCCGACGACCTCGAAGGCCTCGACGCCTATGCCGCGGTCAGCGACATGCTGCTCGTCGACGCCAAGCCGCCGAAGACGGCGGATGCGCTTCCGGGCGGCAACGGGCTGACATTCGACTGGCGCCTGGTGGCCGGCCTTGACCCCGGACGCCCTGTCATGCTTTCCGGTGGCCTTCATCCCGGCAACGTGGCCGAGGCCGTCCGGCTGACCCGATTGTCCGGCGTCGACGTATCTTCGGGCGTGGAAAGCGCGCCGGGCCGCAAGGACCCGGACAGGATCAGGGCCTTCGTGGCCGCCGCCCGCTCTGCGCAGGGCGAAGGAGAACGGGAATGAACGCTCCGCTGAAGCCCAATTCGTTCCGGTCGGGACCGGACGAGAACGGCCGTTTCGGCATCTATGGCGGCCGCTTCGTCGCCGAGACGCTGATGCCCAACATCCTGGAGCTGGAAGCCGCCTATCGCGAGGCGCGCAACGACCCGGCCTATGTGGCGGAGATGGCGGGCCACCGGACCCACTTCATCGGCCGTCCCTCGCCGCTCTATTTCGCCGAGCGGCTGACCGAGCATTTCGGCGGCTGCAAGATCTACCTGAAGCGCGAGGAGCTGAACCACACCGGCTCCCACAAGGTGAACAACGTCCTCGGCCAGATCCTGCTCGCCCGCCGCATGGGCAAGAAGCGCATCATCGCCGAGACGGGTGCCGGCCAGCACGGCGTCGCCACCGCGACGCTCTGCGCCCGCTTCGGCCTCGAATGCATCGTCTACATGGGCGCGGTGGACGTCGCCCGGCAGGCGCCGAACGTCTTCCGCATGAAGATGCTGGGCGCCACCGTCGTTCCCGTGCAGTCCGGCGCCAAGACGCTGAAGGACGCCATGAACGAGGCGCTGCGCGACTGGGTCACCAACGTCGAGACGACCTTCTACTGCATCGGCACCGTCGCAGGTCCCCATCCCTATCCGGCCATGGTCCGCGACTTCCAGTCGGTGATCGGCGAGGAGACCCGCGAGCAGATGCTGGCGCAGGAAGGGCGCCTGCCCGACAGCCTCATCGCCTGCGTCGGCGGCGGCTCCAACGCCATCGGCCTGTTCCACCCCTTCCTCGACGACCCTTCCGTCGAGATCTACGGCGTGGAGGCGGCCGGCCACGGCCTCGACAAGCTGCACGCCGCCTCGATCTCCGGCGGCAAGCCGGGCGTCCTGCACGGCAACCGCACCTATCTGCTGATGGACGAGGACGGGCAGATCCAGGAGGGCCACTCGATCTCCGCCGGCCTCGACTATCCCGGCATCGGTCCCGAGCATTCCTGGCTGAACGACATCGGCCGCGTCACCTATCTGTCGGCCACCGACGACGAGGCGCTGGAGGCCTTCCAGCTGATGTCGAAGGTGGAGGGCATCATTCCGGCGCTGGAATGCGCCCATGCCATGGCCAAGGTCGCGGAGCTCGCCCCGACCAAGCCGAAGGACCACATCATGGTCATGAACCTCTCCGGCCGCGGCGACAAGGACGTGCCCCAGGTCGCCGAAATCCTGGGGACCAAGCTGTGACCACCCGCCTCGACACCCGCTTCGCCGACCTCGCGCGCGAGGGCCGCGCCGGCCTCGTCACCTACGTCATGGCGGGCGATCCCGACCGCGAGACGGCAAGGGCCATCCTGAAGGCCCTGCCGGGCGCGGGCGCCGACGTCATCGAGTTCGGCATGCCCTTCACCGATCCGATGGCCGACGGCCCGTCGATCCAGGCGGCGGGGCTGCGCTCGCTCTCCGGCGGGCAGACGCTGAAGAAGACCCTGGAGGACATCGCCTGGTTCCGCCAGGGCGACGCGGCGACGCCGATCGTCCTCATGGGCTACTACAATCCGATCTACATCTACGGCGTGGAGCGATTCCTCGCCGACGCCAAGGCCGCGGGCGTCGACGGCCTGATCGTCGTCGACCTGCCGCCGGAGGAGGATGCCGAGCTCTGCATCCCGGCCCTCGAGGCGGGGCTCAACTTCATCCGCCTGGCGACGCCGACGACCGACGACAAGCGCCTGCCGACGGTGCTCGGCAACACCTCGGGCTTCGTCTACTACGTCTCGATCACCGGCATCACCGGCGCCGCGACGCCCGACTTCGGCAAGACCGCCGAGGCGGTCGCGCGGATCAAGCGGCACACCGACCTGCCGGTCGCGGTGGGCTTCGGCGTGAAGAACGCCGACCATGCGAGCGCCGTGGCCCGCGGCGCCGACGCCGTCGTGGTCGGTTCGGCGCTGGTTGAGGCGCTGAAGGGCTCGCTCGACGCCGAGGGCAAGGCGACCGCCGGCACGGTCGGCGCGGTCACCGGCCTCGTCGGCTCCATCGCGTCCGGCGTGCGACATGCCCGCAAGGCTGCGGAGTGATGCACATCGCCTCGTGATCCCTTATATTGGCCGCGAGGAGGCTTGGGTCATGAGCGAGCCTGAGAACCTGATCCTGGCACATCTGCGCGACTTGCGGGCGGACATGACCGCCAGGTTCGATGCAGTCGATCGACGGTTCGAAGCCATCGAGGCCCGCCTCGACAAGCTCGACGCGAACGCGGTGAAGTTCATGCGCTCCTTCGTCGGCCACCGCACCATGACCGAACGCACTTTCGCCAGTTTCGAGGTTCAGCTCGAACAGCTCGAGGCGCGCATCACCCGCCTGGAACGCGCCGGCGCCTGAGCGCCACCGTCTTTTGCCACAGAGGCCCTATGAACTGGATCACCGACGTTCTGCCCCCGAAGATCCGCTCGTTCCTGAAGCGGGACACGCCGGAGAACCTGTGGATCAAGTGCCCGGAGACCGGGCAGATGGTCTTCCACAAGGACCTGGAGAGCAATCTCTTCGTCATTCCGGGCTCGGGCGTGCACATGCGCATGGGCTCGACTGCCCGTCTCCGGTCGATCTTCGACAACGGCACATGGTTCGACGTGCAGCTCCCCGACGCGCCGCTCGACCCGCTGAAATTCCGTGACGAGAAGCGCTACGTCGACCGGCTGAAGGACGCCCGCACCAAGACCGGCATGGCCGACGCGATCAAGGTCGGCTACGGCAAGCTGGAAGGCCTCGCCGTCACCGTCGCCGTGCAGGACATGGACTTCATGGCGGGATCGCTCGGCACGGCCGCGGGCGAGGCCATCGTCAAGGGGATGATGACGGCGGTCGAGAAGAAGACGCCCTTCATCATCTTCACCGCCTCGGGCGGCGCGCGCATGCAGGAGGGCATCCTGTCGCTCATGCAGATGCCGCGCACGACGGTGGCGGTCCAGGCGCTGCGCGACGCCAAGCTGCCCTACATCGTGGTGCTGACCAACCCGACCACCGGCGGCGTCACCGCCAGCTACGCGATGCTGGGCGATGTGCATATCGCCGAGCCGGGCGCGCTCATCGGCTTCGCTGGGCCGCGCGTGATCGAGCAGACCATCCGCGAGAAGCTTCCCGAGGGGTTCCAGCGCGCCGAGTACCTGAAGGACCACGGCATGGTGGACCTCGTCGTTCACCGCCACGACCTCCGGGCGACGCTGGCGCGGCTCTGCCGTGTGCTCACCAAGGCGCCCGTCCCGGCCACGGTGGTCCCGGCCGCCGATCCGGCCCCGGCAGCCGCCGCCTCCTGACGCACGCCCTGCCCGCTCCGACGGGCGGTGCACGATCCACCGCTCCGACCGCCCGCTCAGTTCCGCTCGGTGCAGCCGGCGGACCACCGCCCCAAGTTGTCCCGCCATGACGGTTGCCGAAACGCCCATCGCCGCCATTCTCGACCGGCTGGCGAAGCTCCATCCGAAGCTGATCGACCTGTCGCTCGACCGGATGACCGGGGCGCTGGAGCGGCTCGGCAATCCGCACCTCGCCCTGCCGCCGGTGATCCACGTCGCCGGTACGAACGGTAAGGGCTCGACCTCCGCCTTCGCCCGCGCCTTCCTGGAGGCCTCCGGACGCACGGTCCACGTATACACCTCGCCGCATCTGGTGAAGTTCAACGAGCGCTACCGGCTGGGCGCCGCGGGCGGCGGCCGGCTGGTGGACGACGCGACGCTCGCCGACGTTCTCCTCGAGGTCGAGCGCGTCAACGAGGGCCAGCCGATCACGCAGTTCGAGATCACCACCATCGCCGGCCTGATGCTCTTCGCCCGCCACCCGGCCGATGCGGTGATCCTCGAGGTCGGCATGGGCGGCCGGTTCGATGCGACCAACGTGGTGCCGCGGCCGGCGGTGAGCGTCATCACGCCGGTGTCGATGGACCATGCCGACTTCCTCGGCGACACCGTCGCCAAGATCGCGGGCGAGAAGGCCGGCATCCTCAAGCGCGGCCGGCCGGCCGTGATCGCACGGCAGACCCCGGAGGCGCTGGCGGTCATCGAGGCGGCGGCGGATGCGACCCGCTCGCGCCTGTTCGTCTCCGGCCTCGACTGGTTCGCCCGCTCCGAAAACGGCCGTTTCGTCTTCCAGGACGAGGACGGTCTGATCGACGCGCCGCCGCCGCGGCTGGCGGGCGTCCACCAGTTCGAGAATGCCGGAACGGCGCTGATGGCCGTGAAGACCGCGGGCTTTGCCATGACGCCCGCGGCGGTGGAGCGGGGCCTGCAGACGGTGTTCTGGCCGGGGCGGCTGCAGCGCCTCACCGGCGACATCCTCGCCGCCCTGCCGACCGGGGCCGAGGTCTGGCTCGACGGCGGCCACAATCCCGGCGGCGGCGAGGTGCTGGCCGAGGCCGTCAGCACCATGCAGGCGCGCCAGCCGAAACCGCTGGTGATGATCGCCGGAATGGTCTCGACCAAGGACCCCCTGGGGTTCCTCGACCATTTCAAGCCCCTCGCCCCGCGGGTGCTGGCGGTGCCCTTCGCCTATCCTGCGGCCTTCTCGGCCGCTGCGCTCGCCGAGGCAGCGCGGGCCTCGGGACTGGAGGCGACGGCCTGCGACAGTCTCGAGTCGGCTCTCGCGGCCGTTCGTGGCGAGCCGGGTCGCCTGCCGCCGCGGGTGCTCATCACCGGCAGCCTCTATCTCGCCGGCGAGGTTCTCGCGCGGGACGGCTGGACGCCCTCCTGAGCCCGCCGGGAACTTCGGCCCCCGTCGCCTCGTTGGTCCCCAGGACCCGAGGAGGACACGCCATGGACGATCCCGACCAGACCGCCCCCGCCCCGCGCGACGACGGCCAGGTGCCGCCGCGCCCGCCGACCGCTCGCGAGCGGGACGAGATGAAGACCGGCAACCACCGCGCCGATCCTCCCGCGAACGAGAAGTCCCTTCCCGTCGAGGACCTGAACGCCTCGAACGACAAGTAGAACCCGTCAGAATGTGCGGCGGAAGCCGAAGAGATCGGCGTCGGGATCACCGGTCCCGGCGATCTGCCCGCGCAGGATCTGGGCGGCCATCATCGAGAAGGTGATGCCGTTGCCGCCGTAGCCGAGCACGGCGTAGCAGCCGGGGAGGCGCGGCACCGGCCCGATGGAGGGCGTTCCGGTCTCGGAGGCGCCGAAGGACCCACACCACGCGTAGTCCGCCTCGGTATCGATGCCGGGCAGCAGGGTCGCGAGCTTCGCCTGGATCGCCTTTATCTTGGTGGGCAGCAGCGCATCGCGGGTGTCTTCGTCGGAAAAGTCCTCGTCCTCGCCACCGCAGATGATGCGACCGTCCTGGTCGGACCGGAGATAGAGGTAGGGCTCCGACGCCTCCCAGACGAAGGGAAGGTCGGCGGAGAAGGCGCGCGGCTGCGGACGGGTGGCGAGGCAAAAGGTCGAGACGACGCGGTGGCCCTTGCGGGGCACCTTCTTGGGGAGTTCGTAGCCGGTGGCGAAGACCAGAGTCGTGGCGCGCACCACCGGACCTTCCTCGGTCTCCACGGAGACGCCGCCTGCGGTCGCCTCCACCTGCGCCGCCGTCACCGGAGCGTAGAGCCTGGCGCCGCGCCCCAGCGCCGCACGGAGGAACCCGGCGGCGAGGCGACGCGGATCGGCGGCGAGATTGCCGTGACCGAGGATCGCCGGCCGTCCCGCGATGCCGTAGCGCTCCCGCACCGCCGGACCGGTCAGCAGCGAGACCTCGAAACCGGCCCTCCTGCGCGCATCGGCCTCCAGCGCGAGGGCATCGCGGTCGAGCAGGTCGCCGGCCAGATAGAGCGTGTCGCGATCCGCGAGGTCGGCGTTGATCCCGAGATGCACGGCGCGCTCCCGCAGCGCCCCGAGGGCGAGCTTGGATCGCCGCCAGATGCGCTCGGCGCGGTCGCGGCCGATCCGCTCGGCGAGCATGGTGAGCGGTGTGTCGATCTCGTATTGCAACAGGGCCGTAGACGCCGGCGTGGAGCCGAGCAGCGGCCCACGGCGATCGAGGATGACCACGTCGAGGCCGGCGTCGGTCAGCGCGTCGGCGACCATCGCCCCGGAAATCCCGGCGCCGAGCACGACCACGTCGGCCTTGACGTCGCGCGTGAGCTCGAGGGTCGGAATGGCGGCGAGCGGTCGCGACATCCAGGGGGATCGGCCCGTGCGCAGATCCCTGGCGACGGTGGCGGCCATTGGCAAACCTCGGGGTTGGGGGAGACGATCGCGGCGACGAGAGTTCGCCCGTCAGCGAACAGGAATGCGCGAGGCCGGAATTCGTTCCCTCCCCCGTTACCGCGGGGATCAGCTGAGGCGGCCGGCGATGGCGCTGGCGAGTTGCCAGAGAAGGCGACGCGGCGCCATCCACCAGGGGTCGACAGGCGCGGCCGTCGGCGCGACCTGCCCGGACGCGGCCACGGGCATCAGCACGCCCACCAGAATGTCGCCGTCGGTCACGTAGCGGTCGCCACCCCCGTTGCGCCCGGCGAGGGTCGCGCCTGAGCCGGGGATGAAGTAGCGGGCGCCGAGCCGGCCGGCATCGGCGAGGCCATCCATCACGAAGGCGCGTTCGGCATCGACGTCAGGCGCGATGTGGTGGGTGATCTGTCCGGTGAGGTGGCTGAAGCCGACGCCCCGGTCGAAGCTCGCCGCGCCGAGGTGGAGCGGGCGGCCGTCGGCGGCGTCGTCGAGGGCCTTCCAAAAGCGGACGTGGTGGCGGCGGTCCGCCGAACCCCCTACCGGCTTCTCGAAGGCGAGATCCTGCATGCGGCCCTCGAAGTAGAGCGGCGACACCGGCGCATCGGGATAGGGGCGGTCGAGGGCGACGGAGAGGCCGATGGCGAGCGCCGAGCGGAACGTCACGGGATCGGCCGGTCGCCACCCCGCGGCATGCATGGCGGCGACGAGAGCCCGCGTATCGCCCACGAGGCCGACATTGACGGGATCGCCGGGAATGCCGCTGGCCGTGGTGGTGACCATCGGCCGGCGGGCGAGGCCCGGGTGATGCTCGTGCCGGAACCAGAGCGCGGGCGCCAGCATGTAGGCTGTGACGAGGTAGAGCGCGGCGGCGAGAGCCAGCAGGACGGGAAGCCGGCGCAGCCGGCGCGCGGGACGGCGGGATGTCATGGCGGCACCCTAGCGACGGGATGGCGGGCTCGCCAGACGCGCTGAATCCTGCTGTTCTCCGCCCATGAATCGAGAGGAAGCCCGAAGCCGTCCGCCGCCGCCCGGCCGGTCGCGCGCCATCGCCGCCGTGCTCATCGCCGCCGCCCTCGCCGGTCCCGGGCCGGCGGGGGCGCAGGCCCCGGGATTTCCAACGGCCGACCGCGACCGGCTCCAGCGGCTCTGCCGCGCGACCGGTGTCACCCCGCCGTCCGCCGCGGCCCTCGCCATCGCGGGCACCGCGGTGCGCGAGCACGAGACCTTCGGCGGCCATGTGATCGGGGCCGGCGGCGCGCTCGTCCGGTTCGGCGCGGTGGAGGCGGATGCCATGCGCGACGAGCCGGCCGGGCGCGGCGTGCCCTGGCGCCAGGTGATGCGCTACTGGGAGACGCTGGGGGCGCTGGCAGACGGTCCGCTGCAGGTCCGCCGCATCCCGCGCCTCACCGAGGACGCGGGAGCACCGGGCGCGGGCGATCTGGTGCCCCTCGCCGACCTGCTCGCCCGCCTGCGCGGCACGACGCTGCCGGAGGCCGAGCGCGAGGCGCTGGCGCAGGCGGCCTTCCGCGCGGCGGCTTCCGACATTCCCTGGTCGGCCGCCTTCGTCTCCCACGTGGTGGTGACCGCCGGCGTGTCACGGCTGCGCTTTCAGGCGGCCATGGCCCATCTCGACTATGTCGCCGAGGCGGCCCGGCGCAGCCGCGACGAGGCGCAGGGGCTGACGGCGGGCGAATTCTACAGGGCCTGCGACCCGAAGACGACGCGGCTGCGTCCCGGCGACCTCCTGTGCCTCCATCGCCACGAGGGGCCCGGCGATTTCTCGGCGCTGGTGCCGGCCCTCGCTGCGGGCGAACGCCCGGTCTGGAACCTCCACTGCGACGTGGTGGTGGCGGCAGACGGGAGGCGGCGGCTCGCCACCGTGATCGGCGGCAATGTGCTGCAATCGGTGGCGCGGCGCGACCTGCGCATCGACGCCCGCGGGGCCCTGGCGCGTCCGCGGCGCGGCTCCACCTGTCCCGCCGAGGGGCGGACCGGCCCGCTCTGCAACCCGGAGGCCGCGCCGTGGTTCGTCGTGTTGCAGGCCAGCGACCCGGCCGAGCCCTGACGCAAGCCTGCGCAAAATGCAGGCCTGCCCAGAAGATGAGCGCGACCGACCGCCGCGATTCCTGCTATTGTGCGCTGCAACAGAGGAGCCGCGCCATGTCGGAGCACGTGTTGCGCCACCGGATCCATGAAGACGCCATCGCCCTCGTGCTGGGGACGCTCTTCGTCGCTCTGGGAATCGCCTTCTACGCCAAGGCATCGCTGCTCACGGGGAGCACGGTCGGCATCGCCCTTCTGCTCAGCTACGCGACGCCGCTGAACTTCTCCGCCCTGTTCCTCCTCGTGAACCTGCCCTTCTTCGTCCTGTCGCTGCTCCGCCTCGGCTGGGCCTTCACGGTGAAGACCCTCGCCGCCGTGGCGCTGGTGTCGATCTTCTCGCGGCTCATGCCGCTCTGGCTCGAGATCGGCCACCTCAATCCGGTCTATGCCGCCATCGTCGGCGGCGGCCTGTTCGGCATCGGCCTCCTGATCCTGTTCCGGCACGGCATGAGCCTCGGCGGCGTCAGCATCCTCGCCTTCTACCTCCAGGAGAAGCAGTCGACATGCTGGTGATGGTGGCCGCCACCGCGGTGCTCAGCCTCGATCTCGTGGCGCTGTCCGTTGCGGGGGTCACGGTGCTCTGCGCCATCGTCGGCATGAACCACCGGCCGGGTCGCTACGCCGGCATCAGTTGAAGCGGTCGTCAGTAGGTTTCGCGCCGGCGGATCAGCGCCACGGCCGCGAAGGCGCCGACGGCTCCGACGACCGACAGAGCCACCATGGGCACCGGGCTCATGGTCGTGCCGACCAGCGTACCGGCGATCTGCGCGGCGATGGCGCCGAGCCCCATCTGCGCGAAGCCGACGATGCCGGAGGCCGAGCCCGCCGCCTCGGGCCGGACGCTGACCGCGCCGGCGATGGAGCCGGGCAACTGCAGGCCGTTGGCGAAGGCGATGGCCGCCTGTGGCAGGAAGAGCCAGGCGGGATGGACCATCCAGCCGGCGAGGGCGATGGCGAACTGGACGAGCGCCATCAGCACCATCATGGCGCTGCCGAAGCGGATCAGCCTGTCCGAGCCGAAGCGCGCGGCGTAGCGGCCGCAGATGGCGTTGCCCGCCATGTAGCCGCAGGCGTTCACCATGAACCACAGGCCATAGACGGTGGAGGACTGGCCCATGATCGTGACGGTGACATGGGGCGCACCGCCGACGAACGAGAAGAAGGTGATGGAGGACAGGGCGCCGATCAGCAGATAACCGACGAAAAAGCGGTTTCGGCAGAGGGCGCCCGCGTCGCGCAGGAGCTGACCGAAGCTCGGCGAGGAGACGACGGCCCGGGTCTCCGGCAGGCGGACGACGGCGAGCGCCAGGGTGACGAGGGCGATGCAGGCCGTCGCGGCAAAGACCCAGCGCCAGCCGATCGTCTCGGTCATCAGGCCGCCGATGGAGGGCGACACCATGGGCGCCACGACCATGGCCATGGTGACCCAGCCGATCATGGAAGCGGCGCGGTCCTTGTCGAAGACGTCGCGGATGATGGCGCGTCCGATCACCTGGCCGGCGGAGGCGCCGAAGCTCTGCAACACCCGGGCGACGATGAGCATGGTGGCGCTGGCGGCGAGCGCGGCGAAGAGGCTCATGGCGGCCGTGACGGCGAGCGCGCCGATGATGACGGGCCGGCGACCGTAGCGGTCGGACAGCGGGCCGAGGAAGAGCTGCGCCACCGCCATGCCGGCGAGATAGAGCGTGATCGTGAGCTGGATCGTGCCGGGATCGGTGTCGAAGTAGCGCGCCAGCCTCGGGACCGCGGGGAGCGGCAGGTTCAGCGCCATGGGTCCGATTGCGGCGAAGACGACGAGCAGCGGCACGAGGGCGCGCGGCGCGAGGCGGGGATCTGCCCCCGATGTCGCCCGGTTGGCCGGCCAGCGTCAACCCGCCGGAACGGTGGGGCGCCGGTCGTTGCCGGGAGGGCTTAAATCGCCGGACACCTCTGAGCTTGCGCGACTGACGCAACGTGCGACGGCGATATACAAGCGCAGGAGGACCGGCCCTCGCCGGACGAGGGAGACCTGCCGCGTGAACCCCGAAAGCCTCGACACCGACCGTCTCCGCCTCACGCCGGTGGGCGAGGCCGACTTCGCCGACCTCTGCCGGCTGACCGCCGATCCCGAGGTCGGCGGCAAGCTGAAGCACGGCGTGCTGACGGAGGCCGAGACGCGCGCCCAGTTCGCCACCTATCGGTCCACATGGGAGACGCGCGGCTACGGCGTCTTCGTGATGCGGCGGCGGGAGGACGGCGCCTTCGTCGGCATCGTCGGCCTGTGGGACCACGACGAGGGCGTCGGGGTGGCGATGCGCTACGCGGTGATGCCCGAGCACCGCAGCCGCGGCTACACCAAGGAAGGCGCGATGGCCGTCCTGCGATTTGCCGAAATGCAGAACATCCATCCTGTCATGGCGGTGACGCGCGAAAACAATCTTGTCTCCCGGCAGATTCTGGTCGATCTCGGCTTCGCGCTGCGCGAGATCCGCGATACGGGCCACGCGCGCCTCGCCGTCTTCGAGCAGGCCACCGGGAGACCCGCATGACCGTCCAAGCCCTGGCGACGCCGCGCCTGCTCATGCCGGGCTTCGTCCTGGCGGCGGGCGTCGGGGTCGGGGCGGTCCTCGCCGAGCCGCTGCTGCGCCAGGCGACCGGCGGCCGGCTGGCTCTGCCGGTCATGGTCATCGCCCTCGTCATCGGCATCCTGCTGCATGCCGTCGCGGCGCGGCCGGTCTTCGAGCCGGGCCTCTCGTTCGCGGTGAAGAAGCTGCTGCGTTGGGCCATCGCGCTGCTCGGGCTGCGCATCGCCTTCGGCGACATCGTGGGCCTCGGCCTCGGGACGCTGGCTCTGGTGGTGGGCTCCATGGCGGCGACCATCGCCAGCGCCGTCTGGCTGGCGCGGCGGCTGGGGGTCGCCGACGGCTACGGCGCGCTCGCCGGCGCGGCGACGGCGGTCTGCGGCGCCTCGGCGACGCTCGCCACCACCACCGTGGTGCCGAACTATCCCGCGAAGGCCGCCGACACCGCCTTCACCGTGGTCGCGGCCAATGCCGTCTCCACCCTCGTCATGCTCGCCTATCCGCCGCTCGCCGTGCTGTTCGGCTTCGATGCGACGCAGACGGGCATCCTTCTCGGCGCCACCATCCACGATATGGCCCAGGTGGTCGGCGCCGGCTATGCGGTCTCCGAGCCGGTCGGCAACACCGCGGTGGTGGTGAAGCTGTTCCGCGTCTTCCTGCTGCTGCCGGTGGTGCTCGCCATCGGCTGGTGGTTCGCGCGGCGTGGCGGTGCTGCGGGCGCGGCGCGGGTGCCCGTGCCGGTCTTCGCGCTCGTCTTCCTCGCCCTGGTGGTGGCCAATTCCGTGCTGCCGGCGGTGCCGGCCCTCGCCGCGCCCTATGCGGCGGTGAAGCCCTGGCTCGTCCAGATGTCCAATGCCGGCCTCCTGATCGCCATCGCGGCGCTCGGCCTCGGCACGTCGCTCACCGCCATCCTGACCATCGGCTGGCGACACGTGGCCGTCTTCTTCGGCGCCACGCTCGTCATCCTGGCGCTGGTGACGGCGGGTCTCTTCGTGATCTGAGCGGTGGCCGCACAGCGCGGCAGTCCCGCCGCTGCGCCCCTTGCCCGTCGCTGCCGCGGCGTTTAGGCCAGTAGCCACGAACGACATCCGCTCAGCCCCTGCAGAGGACCATCCATGAGCGTCGCCAACGGCCGCAGCCTTCTCGCCATTCCCGGCCCGACCAACATCCCCGACCGCGTGCTGCAGGCGATGATGCGCCCGGCCGAGGAGATCTATTCGGGCCCGATGGTGGCGCTCACCGACAGCCTTCTGGCGGACCTGAAGCGCGTCTTCGCCACCACGGCGCGCACCTACATCTATGCCGCGAACGGCCACGGCGGCTGGGAAGCGGCGATCTCCAACGTGCTGTCGCGCGGCGACAAGGTGCTGGTCCTCGCCAGCGGCCGCTTCGCCATCGGCTGGGGCCAGATGGCCGCCTTCATGGGCGCCGACGTCGAGGTGCTGGAAGGGTCCTGGCGCGCCGCCATCGATCCGGCGGTGGTCGAGGCCCGCCTCAGGCTCGACCGCGACCATGCCATCAAGGCCATCCTGATGGTGCAGGTCGACACCGCTTCCGGCGTCGCCAACGACGTCCAGGCCGTGCGCCGGGCCATCGACGCCGCCGGCCATCCCGCCCTGTTCATGGTCGACGGCGTCGCCTCGCTCGCCTGCATGAACTTCGAGATGGATGCCTGGGGCGTCGACGTCGCCATGTCGGCCTCGCAGAAGGGCCTGATGACGCCGCCCGGCCTCGCCTTCGTCGCCGCCAACGACAAGGCGCACAAGGCCCACGCCACCGCCGACATGAAGACGCTCTACTGGGACTGGACGGCCCGCCAGGGCGCCGAGCACTACATGAAGTATTGCGGCACCCCGCCGGAGCACCTGCTCTTCGCGCTGCGTGCCGCCCTCGACATGATCATGGAGGAAGGCCTGCCGGCCGTCTGGCACCGCCACGCGCTGCTCGCCGCAGCGACCCACGCGGCCGTCGGCAAGTGGGCGGAGGGCCAGGTCCTCGGCTGCAACATCATCGATCCCGCCCACCGGTCGCCCTCCGTGACGCCGGTCGTGGTCAACGGCGCCGATGCCGGAGCGATCTCCACCTATGCCCAGCAGGTCTGCGGCGTGACGCTGGGCTCGGCCATCGGCGACCTCTCGGGCCGGGCCTTCCGCATCGCCCACATGGGCCACGTCAACGCGCCGATGGTACTCGGCACGCTGTCGGCCATCGAGATGGCGCTGCAGGCCCTCGACATCCCCCATGGCGAGGGCGGCGTCGCCGCGGCGGTCACCAGCCTCGCCAGGGGCGCCAGCCTGCCGGGCCGCCCGGAAGACAAGGGCGTGGCGGAGACCACCCTCGCCCTCGCCACCGCGCCGGCCTGACGGGCAGATTCCGGTTTGCCAGGGGCTTTGGGCCCCTCACCCCAACCCTCTCCCCGCTCGCGGGGAGAGGGTGCGGAGGCGTCGCGCAGAGAGCGTTGACGGTCGGGCGTCGCGCCACGAAGGCCGGATTGAACGCGACGTCATGGTCCCCTCTCCCCGCCTGCGGGGAGAGGGACAGGGTCAGGGGCCGAGAACGGACGCCCGTTCGGGGCCAGAACCCGAAGGCGTCAAGCGACCTTCACCACGAGCTTGCCGAAGTTCTTCCCCGTCAGCAGGCCAATGAAGGCCTCCGGCGCCTTGTCGAGCCCCTCGACGACGTCCTCGCGGTACTTGACCTTCCCCTCGGCGATCCACCGGCTCATGTCGGTGAAGAAGGCCTTGGACTGGTCGGCGAAGTCGCGGACGATGAAGCCGCGGAAGTTCAGGCGCTTGGTCAGCACGTCGCGCATCAGCAGCGGCAGGCGGTCCGGCCCGTCGGGAAGCGAGGTCGCGTTGTACTGGGCGATGAGGCCGCAGACGGGAATGCGCGCGAAGAAGTTCAGCAGCGGGAAGACGGCGTCGAAGACGTGGCCGCCGACATTCTCGAAATAGACGTCGATGCCGTCCGGGCAGGCCGCCTTCAGGTCGGCGGCGAAGGTCGCCGAGCGATGGTCGAGGGCGACATCGAAGCCGAACTCCTCGGTGAGGGCGCGCACCTTGTCGGCACCGCCGGCGATGCCGACCGCGCGGGCGCCCTTGATCTTGGCGATCTGGCCGACGGCCGAGCCGACCGGACCGGTCGCCGCGGCGACGACGACGGTCTCGCCGGGCTTCGGCTGGCCGATGGTGAGAAGGCCGGTGTAGGCGGTCATGCCGGGCATGCCGAGGACGCCCACGGCGGTGGAGATGGGGGCGGCGGTCGGATCGATCTTGCGCAGGTCCTTGGCGTCGGCGAGGGCATGGGTCTGCCAGCCCGAATGGGACAGGACGATGTCGCCGGGGCGGAACCTGTCGCTGTTGGAGGCGACGACCTCGGCGACCGTACCGCCCTCCATCACGCCGCCGACCGGGACCGGCGCCGCATAGGATTTGCCGTCGTTCATGCGGCCGCGCATATAGGGGTCGAGCGAGAGATAGCGGATCTTCAGGAGGACCTGGTCCGGTCCGGGCGCCGCCACGGGCGTCTCGGCGACCGAGAAATTGGCGGCGGTCGGCTCGCCGCGCGGGCGGCTGGCGAGAAGAATCTGACGGCTGGTGGTCGACATGAAAGGCCTCCTCGGGTGCGCCGGCCCGGCGGCGCGGATGCGCGGGCGCGGGCGGTCGGCGCCTCGCGCCATCAGTAGTCGGCCGCAGGGGTCCGGGCAATCGGCCGCACGGTCGGGGGCCCATGCCGCTCCACCCCGCCGCCGGTGCCCCTGCGGCAATGCACCGCGGCGAGGTCACGCAACGGCCCCACCCCCGCGGACCGTTCCAGTGCTTGGAATAATTTTGCGGAATTCAACAGGTTCAAAAGAAGAATTGCGCAAGACTTTGCACTATTCATCCGCCCGATAGACCTATTTTTCGCGAACGGGCTTGACGGATGCGGAAAGCTGCCCCATCCTTGGATCACCATCGTCGTGACTGCGCTGCGCCGCCTTTGTGAGTAACCAGGCGTCGACAACCGGAGATCCGGTGCGACAATTTCGTCTGGGCCGCCCGGCGCGCGGTTCGTGACTTTGAACTGGAGGACGCGAAAGCGCGTTTCCGGTAGGCTTGAAAGACTTTTTTTCTTGAACAATCGAACTTTTGCGGACCTCGGCCTCGCCGAGCCCCTCCTGCGTTCCCTGCATGAAGCCGGCTACGCCACCCCGACGCCCATCCAGGCCAAGGCCATCCCGCACCTGCTGGACGATCACGACCTGATCGGCATCGCCCAGACCGGCACCGGCAAGACGGCGGCCTTCGCGCTGCCGATCCTGCAGCACCTGTCCGAAGACCTGGTGCGGCCGCCGGCCAAGGGCGTGCGTGCCCTCGTCCTCGCCCCGACGCGCGAACTCGCCCTGCAGATCTCGGAGAGCGTCGCTCGCCTGTCGAAGAACCTCAAGCTGCGCCATACCGTCATCTTCGGCGGCGTCGGCCAGAAGCCGCAGGCCGATGCCCTGGCCCGTGGCATCGACATCCTCGTCGCCACCCCCGGCCGCCTCATCGACCTGATGAACCAGGGCCTGGTGCGCCTCGACACGGTGACCCACCTCGTCCTCGACGAGGCGGACCGCATGCTCGACATGGGCTTCATCCGCGACGTGAAGAAGATCATCGCCAAGCTGCCCGACCAGAGGCAGTCGATGCTGTTCTCCGCGACGATGCCGGCCGAGGTCGCCAAGCTCGCCCGCGACATGCTGTGGGAGCCGATGCGCGTCGAGGTGACGCCGGAGACCGTGACGGTCGAGGCCATCGAGCAGCACGTCTATCACGTCGGCACGGCCGACAAGCGCAGCCTCCTGGAGAAGCTGCTGGGCGACCCGGCGCTCGCCCGCGTCGTCGTCTTCACCCGCACCAAGCACGGCGCCAACCGGCTCGCCGGCCAGCTCGTGAAGTCGGGCTTCTCCGCCGACGCCATCCACGGCAACAAGAGCCAGAACGCCCGCCAGCGGGCCCTCGCCGCCTTCAAGGCCGGCGAGTGCCGCATCCTGGTGGCGACCGACCTCTTCGCCCGCGGCATCGACGTGGCCGAGGTGACGCACGTCATCAACTTCGACCTGCCGAACGAACCGGAGAGCTATGTCCACCGCATCGGCCGCACCGGTCGTGCGGGGCGGACGGGCATCGCCCTCGCCTTCTGCGATCCGAGCGAGCGCGGCCATCTCGCCGCCATCGAAAAACTGACCCGCGTGCGCCTCGCCGTCGCCGGGTCACCCATCCAGGCCTCGGCGCGTGGCGATACCCGCCCGCCGCCGGCGCCTGCCAGGCGTCCGCAGCCCCGGCGACGGGCTGCCTGACAAATCCCTCCACCGCCAAACATCGAGGAGCATTCCATGGCGACCGGGACCGTTAAGTGGTTCAACCCCCAGAAGGGCTACGGCTTCATCCAGCCGTCCGACGGCGGAAAGGACGTTTTCGTCCATATCTCCGCCGTGCAGCGTGCCGGTCTGAACGACCTGCGCGAGGGCGAGCAGGTGTCGTACGAGCTGGCCACCGACCGCCGCACCGGCAAGCAGTCGGCCGATCAGCTGAAGCTCGCCTGATTTCGCCACGCGGCGACACGGCCGGTTCCGGCCGTCTGGACGTCAATCGTGGTGCCGTTCGCGGCGCCGCGCAGCCTTTTCCTAATGCACCGTAGCGGTCGCGCTCGCCAGTCCGGCGCCGACCTGGTCCAGGACGACGATCTCGGGATCCTCGCCCTCCGGAGCAGGCGACACCGACAGGACGAGGACGCCGGGCCGCCGCGACGAGACGAATTTGGCCACGGCCTGCGCCTGCGGATAGGTGTCGAGGTAGTGGATGTCTTCCGCCACCATGCGCGAGCCCCGCTGCACGAAGGGCACGACGGCGTAGCGCGTCGCCGCTCCCTCGCGGCTCTGTCCCTCATCAGCGGCGTCGATGCGCGGGGCCATTCCCTATTCCTATCTGTGATTCGCCATCATCGCACAGTCGGCTCCGGCGGGGATCGGGCTTTGCCCCCACGTGTTTCCGCTTAAGGGAAAGACCGCGGGTGCCCGGCCGGTCGGTGGTTACCGTCCGGGCCGGGTTGCCTGGGAGACGCGCGAGGACACGGGATGTTCCCCGCCGGCCGCGTCACATGACGTGGCGCTGCTTCCACTCCCGCATCGCCGCCGCGTCGCGCGGGGTGATGTCGGGATAGTCGGCAGCCGCGGTCGCGGGATCGAAGTACTTCCACGAGCGGGCACATTTGATCCCGCCGGCCTTGGCCGGCACCACGGCGACACCCTTGATGTCGTCGGCGCGGAAGGCCTCGGCCGGCCCTTCCCCCGCGACGATCCGGACGGCGGAGGTGATGGCGACCTCGGCGAGGTCGACGCCGTCCAGCGCCGCCAGCAGGTCGGGCTCGGCGATGTGGACGACGGGCGCGGCCTCCAGCGACGAGCCGAGACGCTTGGCGGCGCGCTCCACCTCCAGCGCGCCGGTGACGACGCGGCGCACCTTGCGGACCTTCTCCCACTTCTCCTCGAGGGCGGCGTCCAGCCAGGCCTCTGGCGCCTCGTAGAAGCCGGCGAGATGGACCGAGCCGTCGCGGCCGTAGCGGTCCCACCAAGCTTCTTCCGCGGTGAAGGAGAGGACCGGCGCCAGCCAGGTCGTCACCGCCCTGAAGATCTCCTCGATGACCGCCAGCGTCGCCTTGCGCAATAGAGGCGGTCCTTGCGGATGTCGAAGTAGAAGGCCGAGAGGTCGACGTTCATGAATTGGGTCAGGAGCGCGAAGACCTTCTTGTAGTCATAGGCGCGGTAGGCCTCGTGGATCTGCGGCGACAGGTCCGCCAGCCGGTGCAGCATCAGCCGCTCGAGCTCGGGCAGCGCGTCCCCGCCGGGCAGCGCGGCGCCGTCGTGATGGGCGAGCGCGCCGAGCATCCAGCGGATGGTGTTGCGCAGCTTGCGGTAGGCATCGGAGGTCGTCTGCAGGATCTCCTTGCCGATCCTGAGGTCGTCCGAATAGTCGGAGGCGGCGACCCACAGACGCAGGATGTCTGCGCCGGACTGCTTGATGACGTCCTGCGGGGCGACGGTGTTGCCGAGCGACTTCGACATCTTGCGGCCCTCGCCGTCGAGCACGAAGCCGTGGGTGAGCACGACGTCGTAGGGAGCCCGGCCGCGCGTGCCGCAGCTCTCCAGCAGCGACGAGTGGAACCAGCCGCGGTGCTGGTCGGAGCCCTCGAGATACATGACCGTGTCGGCGCCGCCGTCCACCTTGCGCTTCAGGCCCTCGAAATTGGGGAAATCCTGCGGGCTTTCCAGGGTGAAGGCGTGGGTGGAACCGGAATCGAACCAGACGTCGAGGACGTCGTCGACCTTGTCGTAGTCAGCGGCGGAATATTGCGGACCGAGGAAGCGCTCCTTGGCTCCCGCCTTGAACCAGGCGTCGGCGCCCTCCTGGCGGAAGGCCTCGGCGATGCGCAGGTTGACCGCTTCGTCCTTGAGGATCTCGCCGCTCTCGCGGTGGACGAAGACGGCGATGGGCACGCCCCAGGCGCGCTGGCGCGAGACAACCCAGTCGGGCCGGTTCTCGATCATCCCGCGGATGCGGTTCTCGCCCGATTCCGGCACCCACTGCGTCTCGCCGATGGCCTTCAGCGCCCGCTGGCGCAGGGTCGTGCCGTCCGCGTAGGGCTTGTCCATGGCGATGAACCACTGGGGCGTGTTGCGGAAGATGACCGGCTTCTTGGAGCGCCAGGAGTGGGGATACTGGTGCTTCAGGCGGCCGCGCGCGACGAGGTTGCCGGCCGCCGACAGGGCCTCGATGACGGCCGGGTTGGCATCGCCCTTGTCGCCCTTGTCGGTGATGACCTGCCGCCCCTCGAAGCCCGGCGCCTCGGTGGTGAAGCGGCCGTCGCCGTCGACGGTATAGGGGATGCGCGTCTCGATGCCGCGCTCGGCGAGGACGCGGCCGTTGGCCATCCAGATGTCGAAGTCCTCGCGGCCGTGGCCGGGCGCGGTGTGGACGAAGCCGGTGCCGGCATCGTCGGTGACGTGGTCGCCGTCGAGCATCGGCACGTCGAAGCCGTAGCCGAGATTGGCGAGGGGATGGGCGCAGGTGATGCCGCCGAGTTCCGCCGCCGAGACGTCGGCGACGAGCTCGTAGCCCTCGACCTTGGCCTGCCTGAACACGCTTTCGGCGAGGGACTTGGCGAGGAGATAGGTGTTGCCGACGCGCGCCCAGTTGTCCGCCGGCGCCGCCATGACGCGGTAGAGGCCGTAGGCGATGCGGCTGGAATAGGAGATCGCCCGGTTGCCGGGGATGGTCCAGGGGGTGGTGGTCCAGATGACGACGGAGGAGTGACGCAGCAGCGAGAGCTTAACGGCCACGTCCCGAGCATCTTCGCCGATGGCTCCGACCTGACGCACCGGAAACGCCGCCCAGATCATGTCGCTCTGGTAGTCGTGATACTCGACCTCGGCCTCGGCGAGCGCGGTCTTCTCCACCACCGACCACATGACCGGCTTGGAGCCGCGGTAGAGCTGCCCCGACTCGGCGAATTTCAGAATCTCCTCGGCGATCTGCGCCTCGGCGTGGAAGGTCATGGTCTGATAGGGATTGGCCCAGTCGCCGACGACGCCGAGCCGCTTGAACTCCTCGCGCTGGACGTTGAGCCAGTGGGTGGCGAAGGCGCGGCATTCCTGGCGGAACTCGACGACCGGCACCTCGTCCTTGTTCTTGCCCTTGGCGCGATACTCCTCCTCGATCTTCCACTCGATCGGCAGGCCGTGGCAGTCCCAGCCGGGCACGTAGTCGCTGTCGAAGCCGAGCATCTGCTGCGACTTCGTCACCATGTCCTTGAGGATCTTGTTGAGCGCGTGGCCGATGTGCAGGTGGCCGTTGGCATAGGGCGGGCCGTCGTGCAGCACGAAGCGGTCGCGGCCGCGGGCGGCGCGGCGCAGGCGGCCGTAGAGGTCCATCTCCTCCCAGGCCTTGAGGATCTGCGGCTCCTTCTCGGGAAGGCCGGCGCGCATCGGAAAGGGCGTCTCGGGCAGCAGCAGGGTCTTGGAGTAATCGAAGCTCTCGGACGCTGCGTCAGCGGAGGTCTTGGACGTGTCGGACATGGGGTGATCGGCCGGGAATGGCGGCGGCAGGCCGCAGGTATCGGATCGGGTGAGAGCTGGAACCCCGGACCTCCGGACACGCGCGCGAGGGCCGCGCGGCCTTCAGGAGGCCGGGCCGGTAATTCGCGAAGCGGAGCGGGCGGCGATGCGCATGGCCGTCTCTTAAGGGGAAGGCGGGCGGAAAGGCAAGGGCGGAGCGGGGCTCAGCGGCCGGAGAGCACGCCCGCAAAGCCCTCCAGCCGCTCCCTCAGCGGCGCGAGGCGCACGGCGGGCAG
>LNFH01000342.1 GCA_001464235.1 Rhizobiales bacterium Ga0077556
CCTTCTCGACCCTGATATCCACGGGCTGCAGGGCGTCGACCGTGTCGTGGCCCCAGGAGACGGGGACGAAGTCGCCCTTCCTCAGGAACGGCCGCAGCGTCTTCAGGTGATCGGAGATGAAGGGCTCGCCACCCTTGCCCGGCACCAGGGTGAAATGGGTCGAGACGATCCAGCCGCCCTTCGCCCGGATGAGGTCGGCGAGCGGCTTCAGCCGGTCCGGCAGTGCGGCGATCTCGGGTGCCGACTGGCCGGCCCGCCCATAGGCGCCGTCGGGATGGAGAAAGTCGTTCTGCAGGTCGCAGACGAGCAGGGCCGTGCGGGAGAGGTCCATCACAGGCGCTCCATGACGAGGTTGCCGAAGCGGTCGACGCGGGCGCGCTGGCCCGGCGGCACGAGGATGGTGGCGTCCGGCTGTTCCAGCACGGCGGGCCCCTCCACCACCGCATCCACCGGCAGGTCGAGGCGGCGCGGCGGGCGCTGGCGCACCACGTCGGCGCGCCGCTGGGCCTTTCGCCGCGCCCGCGCCCGGGGCCAGCGCCGCGAGGTCGATGGCCGGGCGGCGGCCGATGGCGGCGGTGCGCAGGTTGACGATGCGGATGCCGAGGCCGGGCAGCAGCCGGGAGAAGGCGCGGGAATAGGCGGCCTCGAAGGCCTTGCGCACCCCGTCGGCCGTGACGCCGGTGCGGCCCCCGGCGAGCGTCACCGGCAGCGGTACCGCCACCGTATGGGTCTGCCCGAGATAGTGCATGTCGAGTTCGAAGGTGACGTCGATGCGCCCGACGGACAGGCCGGCGCCGGCGACGACGGCATGGGCGGCTGCCCCCTCTTGCCCCATGCGGCGATCGAGGGCGTCCGCATCGAGCCCGTCGAGGATGAGGTTCAGCGTCTGAACCTGGTCGTGGCGGATGTCGGCCATCACGCAGCCCATGGCCGAGGTGACGCCGGGAAAGCGCGGGACCAGGGCCGCCTTGAGGCCGATGTCGGCGATGAGCGCCCCGGCATGGAGCGCGCCGCCGCCGCCGAACGGCACGAAGGCGAAGGTCGCGGGATCGTGGCCGCGCTCCACCGAGACGAGGCGGATGGCGCCCGCCATGCGCGCGTCGGCGACGCGCACCACGGCCTCGGCGGCCTCCTCGGGCGAAAGGCCCAGCGGCGCGCCGACGTGGTGCGCCAGCGCCCGCCGCGCCGCCTCGACGTCGAGCCGCGCGAGCTTGCCGCCGATGGGGCGCTCGGCATTGATGCGACCGAGGACGATGTTGGCGTCGGTGAGGGTCGGGCGCTCGTTGCCCTGGCCGTAGGCGACGGGGCCCGGGCGCGAGCCGGCGCTCTCCGGGCCGACCTCCAGGAA
>LNFH01000343.1 GCA_001464235.1 Rhizobiales bacterium Ga0077556
GCCAAGTCGCTGCGCGAGAACGAGGACGTGAAGGAGTTCTATCTCGGCGTCTCCGAGGGCGACAAGAAGAGCTTCCGCGACGTGAAGAGCTACAAGCGGCGCAAGCGCTGGCTGGCCTGAGGCTGGGGCCATCGGTCGCGGCCGGTCGCGCGCCCCTTGAACTCGGGGCGCCGGCATGACGACTTAAGGGGTGTCATGCCCTTTCTCATCCTCCTCGGCGTCGCCGCCCTGCTCGCCCTCATCTTCGGCCCGCAATGGTGGGTGAAGGCGCAGATGCGCCGGCACGGCGCCGAGCGCGAGGACTTTCCCGGCACCGGCGGCGAACTCGCCGTCCACCTCCTGGAGGAGGCGGGCCTCGCCGACGTCAAGGTGGAGCGCACCGACGCCGGCGACCACTACGACCCCATCGACCGCGTGGTGCGGCTGTCGCCCGAGGTGCATGACGGCCGCTCGGTGACGGCCGTGGCGGTGGCCGCCCACGAGGTCGGCCATGCCGTGCAGCACCGCGACGGCGACCGG
Organism: Rhizobiales bacterium Ga0077556; assembly: GCA_001464235.1. GTDB lineage: Bacteria > Pseudomonadota > Alphaproteobacteria > Rhizobiales > Phreatobacteraceae > Phreatobacter. The sequence goes on from LNFH01000343.1 coordinate 520, forward strand.
CTGTTCCTCTGGCGCATCCGCATGGCGCAGGCGGCGCAGAAGCTGGAGATCGGCGCCGCCATCCTGTTCGCGACGGCGCCGCTGGTGCTCGCCTTCGTCCGTTCGCCGCTCATCGCCGTGCTGCAGATCGCCGTCGCCCTCGCCCTCCTCGGCTCGCGGCTGGCGATGCACGTACTGACCCTGCCGATGGAGTTCGACGCCAGCTTCGGCAAGGCGCTGCCGGTGCTCACCCGTGGCGGCTACCTGCACCCGAACGACCAGCCGGCGGCGCGCTCGGTGCTGCGCGCTGCGGCGCTGACCTATGTCGCCTCGGCGCTCGTCACCCTGCTGGACTTCACCCGCATCATCCGCGTCTTGCGCTGAGGGGAGCCAAGCGGCATGAAGGCGCCATGAGCCAGGCCATCCTCGACCGCTGGTACGCCGCCCTGAAGGCCGGCGATGCCGGTGCCCTCGCCGCCGTCACCACCGACGACGTCACCGTGCGCTGGAACGGTCCGGCCGGGATCGTCCCATGGGCCGGCGTCTGGGAGGGGCGGCCGAAGGTGCTGACCTTCTTCAGGCGCGTCGCCGAGCACCTGGAGATCCTGTCCATCGAGACCGTCGCGCGGATCGAGGGCGAGGGCGGCGTCGTCATCGTCCTCGAGGGGCACTGGCGGGTGCGCGCCAGCGGCGAGGAGCTCAAGGTGCGCGCGGCCAACCTCTTCCGCTTCGAGGGCGAGCGTGTCGCCGCCTACGAGGTCTATCCGGACAGCTACGCCTTCGCGAAGGCACTGGCGAAGGCGTGAGGCGCGGGGCGCTTCAACGCAGGCCCCGCCCGCACCCTCCCCGCCGAGCGGGGAGGGGACCACCGCGTCGCGCTATTTTCGGAACGGTCGAGCCAGGCCCGACCTGTGAGACCTGACGGGCGGCCGTAGTCCCCCTCTCCGTGCGGAGCGCGGGGAGGGTAAGGGTGGGGCCTTTGACTGCCCTGCCGACCGCACGCAAGCAAAAGGCCGGGCGCGCGGCCCGGCCTCCATCCGGTCACCGATGCGCGGACGCTCAGTCCTTGGCGCGCTCGGAATAGGAGCCGTCCTCGGTCATGACGACGATGCGGGTGCCGACGCCGATATGCGGCGGGACCAGCGTGCGCACGCCGTTCGACAGGATCGCAGGCTTGTAGGAGGAGGAGGCGGTCTGGCCCTTGGTGACAGGCTCGGTCTCCATCACCTCGAGCGTCACGCGCTGCGGCAGCTCGATGCCGACGGCGTTGCCCTCGTAGACCGACAGCTTCACCTCCATCTCGTTCTGGAGATAGGGCTTGGCGTCGCCGAGAATGTCGTCGGGGACCGCGATCTGCTCGTAGGTCTCCTTGTTCATGAAGTGGTTCCCGTCACCATCCGAATACAGGTAGGTGTAGGGGCGATCCTCCACATAGGCGCGCTCGACCATCTCGGTGGTGCGCCAGCGCTCGGACACCTTCACGCCGTCGGACAGGCGGCGCATGTCGACCTGCGTCACCGGGGTGCCCTTGCCGGGGTGGATGTTCTGGGCGGTGACGATCAGGTAGAGCCTGCCGTCGACTTCGAGAATGTTGCCCTTGCGGACGGAGGAGGCGATGACCTTCGGCACGGGTGTTGTCCTTGGGATAGGGCGGGCTCGATCCCGCGTGATCTGTCGCGCCGTCGCATAGACGAAGTCGCGGCCAAGCGCCACCCCCGCCCGCTAGTCGCGGAACCAGACGACCTGAGTCGTGGTGGCGAGGAGCTTGCCCTCGTCGGACCAGAGCTCGGCCTGCTGGTCGTGAAACTGGTCGCCGAAGCGGATCGAATCGACCTTGGCGAGAAGCGGCCGCGTGCCCTGCCGCGCCAGCTCCTCCGGGCTCGCGTGGAAGTACGAGGTCATCGACACCGTACCGGCCGGCGTCCTCAGGCCCCGGACCTGGAAAACGCGGACGATGAACACGTCACAGAGCGAGGCGAGGCCCACGTGGTCGAGCGGGCGCCGCGGCTGGTCGGCGACCCAGATCAGCGACCTCGCGCTCTGCGGCGTCGGGAAGGCCTCGCTCGCCATGATCGGCAGGCCGGAGATGTAGCGGAAGTCGTAGGCCTTCAGCCATGCGAGGGGCGGCTTCTGCGTGAGCAGGGGAACCTCCGCGGCCGGCGGGGCCTCGGGCATGGGGCTCGCATGGTGCCCCCAGGTCTGGCTGCGCCGGGCGAAGACCATGGTGGCGTTGGCGGCGATGGTCTCGCCCTGCACGAGTTCCGCGTAGAGATGCTGCACCGAGCGGCCCGAGCGCACCTCCTTCACGCGGATGACGAAGTCACCCTCGGCGATGGGCGCGCAGAAATTCACCGTCTGGGCCACCGGCTCGCCGATGCGCGCGGGATGGTCCATGGCCGCCTTCAGGAGTTGCGCCGCCGTGACACCGCCGAAGGGGCCGACCATGTTCCAGTAGGCCGGCGAGGTGCGGCCGGTGAGGGACCCGTCGGCGGCGGGCGTGAAGGTCGTCGCCGCGTCGAGCGGGTGGAGGGCATCGGTCATCAGGCACTCGGGGGAGGTTTTCTCACGGTGCCGCGGAGCCTATGAGGGGGGCGGCCTTTCGGCAATGATGCCGAAGGGCATGGGTCCTGACCGATGACCGTTTCACCCTGGTGGGATGCCGACCGCCACGCCGACCGCCGGCCCTTTCTCGTCGCGCGCGGGCGCATCAAGGCGGCGCTGCGCGGCTGGTTCGCGGGCCACGACTTCACCGAGGTCGAGGCCGGCATCCTGCAGGTCTCGCCCGGCAACGAGACCCATCTCCACGCCTTCGCCACCGAGGCGGTGAGCATCGACGGACGGCGCGCCCCGCTCTTCCTCCACACCTCCCCGGAATTCGCCGCCAAGAAGCTGATCGCCGCGGGCGAGACCCGCATCGTCGATTTCGCCCGCGTCTTCCGCAACCGCGAGCGGGGGCCGCTGCACCATCCCGAGTTCACGATGGTGGAATGGTATCGCGTCGGCGAGACCTACGAGCAGCTCATGGCAGACTGCGCCGACCTGCTCAGGCTCGCCTGCGAGGCGACGGGCCGGGACGCGCTGGTCTGGCGGGAGGCGGTCTGCGATCCCGCGCTGGAACCGGAGCGGCTGACCCTCGCCGAGGCCTTCCACCGCCATGCGGGCATGGACCTGCTCGCGACCCTCGGCGAAGCGGGGGAGACCGACCGGGCGGCGCTGGCCGCCGCGGCCCGGAGCGCGGGCATCCGCGTGTCGGACGACGACGGCTGGGCCGACATCTTCTCCAAGGTGCTGGTGGAGCGCATCGAGCCGCGCCTCGGCTTCGGGCGGGCGACGGTCCTGTGCGAATACCCGGTGAGCGAGGCGGCGCTGGCCCGCCCCAAGCCCGGCGATCCCCGGGTCGCCGAGCGGTTCGAGCTCTATGCCTGCGGCGTCGAACTCGCCAATGCCTTCGGCGAGCTGACCGACCCTGCCGAGCAGCGGCGGCGGTTCGAAGCTGCCATGACGGAGAAGCAGCGCGTCTATGGCGAGCGCTATCCGGTGGACGAGGAGCTTCTCGCCGCCCTCGCCCTGATGCCGCCGACGGCGGGCATCGCGCTGGGCTTCGAGCGCCTCGTCATGCTGGCGAGCGGCGCGCGGCACATCGAGGACGTGGTGTGGACTCCGGTTCCCGAGACCTTCAGATGACGGGGATGCGCGGCGCCGCCTCGCGCGGAATCGCGCCGGAGATCCGCGGGTCGTCCATCACCTCGAGGGCGCGCCTGTAGGGCGTGAAACCGCAGCGGCGATAGAAGGAGAGCGCCGCGGGGTGGTCGAGGGTGCAGGTGTGCAGCCAGACGCGCCGGGTCTCCGGTCGCCAGGCCTCCTGCAGCGCGGCCGCCATCATGCGGGGGCCGAGGCCCTGGCCGGTCGCCTCGGGCACCAGGCCGAAGAAGCTGATCTCGACGTCCGCGGAGTTGCGCCTGTCGAGCTCGACGATGCCGGCCTCATCCTCCGCCACGAAGAGCGCATTCCCGGGCCGGCGCAGGATGGCGGCGAGCGCCGCGTCGTCCATGAGGAGGCGCGAGGTCCACAGCCAGTCGAGGCCGATGGCGGCGTAGAACCGGCGATACCAGGCGAGGTCGGGGTCGGCCACCGGGCGCAGGGGGAGCGGGTCCGCGATGGCCGCGGCCGGCGGCTCGCGCATCTCCAGATAGGTCACTACGGCGGCGATCTTGCCGGCGGGGAGGTCCGTATATCCGTCAAGGTTGAGCAGCATGGTGTCGGCGGTCATGGCGGATGCGTCCTGCTGGCCCTCGACGTCGATGGAACGACGAGGCATGGTCGCGCCGACCTCTACACCGAAGGAGACGGCTCATGAAGGTCGCGGGATGCGGGACGGTCTCGGCGGCGACGGCGGCATGAGCATGCGGATGGACAGGCGGCTGGCCCTCGGGACGCTCATGGCGGGCCTCGCCGCGCCTGCGCTCGGCCGGACGCCCTTCGTCGTCGACGGCGCCGGACGTGCGCGCGTCTTTCCCGCCGGGCCGCCGGCGGCAATCCTCCTCTACACGCTCGCCCCCGATCTGCTGATCGGCTGGCCGCGCGCCAACCGGCCCGAGGAGCGCGAATTCCTGCTGCCCGAGATCGGCTCCAGGCCGGAGGTCGGGCGCATCACGGGCCGCGGCAACACGGCCAATCTCGAACTCGTGCTCGCGCTGAAGCCCGACCTCATCATCGATTCGGGCTCGGTGCGGCGCACCTTCGCCGAACTCGCCGACCGGGTTCAGGGCCAGACCGGCATCCCCTATGCCCTGCTCGACGGACGGTTCGAGGCGACCGCCGGCAGCCTCATCACCCTCGGCCAGCTCACGGGCCGGGAAGAGCGGGCGCGGCGCCTCGCCGCCTGGTGCGAGGAGACCATGAAGACGCTCCTCTCGCGCATCGACACCGTGCCGGCGGAGCGGCGTCCGCGCGTCTACTATGCCCGCGGGCCGCGCGGGCTCGAGACCGGCCTCGCCGGGTCGATCAACGTCGAGACCGTGGAGTTCCTCGGCGCCGTGAACGTCGCCCGCGACGGCGTCGGCGGCGGGCTGGCGCAGGTGTCGCTGGAACAGGTGCTCGCCTGGAACCCGGAGGTGATCATCACCATCGACCAGACCTTCGCGGCCAACGTCCGGTCAGACCCCGCCTGGCGGGGGGTGAAGGCGGTCGCCGACGGGCGGGTCCACCTGTCGCCGAAACTGCCCTTCGGCTGGGTCGACTTCCCGCCCTCGGTCAACCGCATGGCGGGGCTGTGGTGGCTCGCGAAAATCCTCTACCCGGAAATTGTCCCAGAGGACATCCGCGCGCTGACGCGCGAGTTCTACACGCTGTTCTACCACGTGACGCCGGGCGACGCGCAGATCGACCGCGTCCTCGCGGGCCGCGACTGACATGCAGCCCCTCCGATCCCTCGGCGGTGGCGCGGTGGCCGCCTCGGTCCTCGTCCTCGGGGTGGTCGTCGCCTTCGCCGTCGGCCGCTTCCCGGTGAGCCTCGCCGACATCGCCGTCGCCCTCTGGTCGCGGGCGACGGGCGTGCCCTCAGGCCTGTCCCCTGCTGTGGAGGCGGTCGTCTTCCAGATCCGCGGCCCGCGGGTGCTGGCGGCGCTCGCCTGCGGGGCGGCGCTGGCGGTGGCGGGGGCCGCCTTCCAGGGCCTGTTCCGCAATCCGTTGGTCTCGCCCGACATCCTCGGCGCATCGTCGGGGGCCGCGCTCGGCGCCGTCCTCGCCATTCTTCTGTCCTTCGGCATCTTCGGCATTCAGGCGGCGGCCTTCGCCGGCGGCCTCCTCGCCGTGGCGGCGGTCTATGCGGTCGGCTCGACGATCCGGTCCGGCGACCCGATCCTGACGCTGGTGCTGACCGGCGTCGTCCTCGGCTCGCTGCTCGGCGCAGGGGTCGGCCTCGTCAAGGTTCTCGCCGATCCCTACAACCAGCTGCCGGCCATGACCTTCTGGCTGCTCGGCTCCCTCTCGGCCACGAGCCCGGCCGACCTCGTGCCGCTGATCGCGCCGGTCGTGCTCGGCGCCCTCGTGCTGATGGCGCTGCGCTGGCGGATGAACGCCCTGTCGCTGCCGGAGGAGGAGGCCCGCGCCCTCGGCCTGCCGACCGGCATCCTGCGCGTCGTCATCATCGCCGCGGCGACGCTGACCACCGCGGCGAGCGTCGCCGCCGCCGGCATCATCGGCTGGGTCGGGCTCGTCGTGCCGCATCTCGCCCGTTTCCTGGTCGGCCCGGACTTCGGCCGGCTGATCCCTGCCTCGGCCCTGCTCGGCGGCGGCTACCTCCTGCTGATCGACACGCTGGCCCGCACCCTCGGGCCGGTCGAGGTGCCGCTCGGCATCCTCACGGCGGTGATCGGCACGCCCTTCTTTATCTGGCTTCTGGCCTCCTCACGTGGCGGCTGGTCATGACCCTCGCCGCCGACGATCTCGCCTTCGGCTATCGCGGCCATCCGGTGGGCCGGGGCGTGACGCTGACGATCGCGGCGGGCGAGGTGCTCGCCCTGCTCGGGCCCAATGGCGGCGGCAAGACGACGCTCCTGAAGACGATGCTCGGCCTGTTGCCGCCCCAGAACGGCACGGTGAGCCTCGACGGCCGGCCGCTCGCGGCCCTGACGATCCCGGAGCGGGCGCGGCTCGTCGCCTATGTGCCGCAGAGCCATCACGGCACCTTCGCCTTCACCGCCTTCGACCTCGTCCTGATGGGGCGCACCGCCCATGGCGGGCTCTTCGCGCGCCCGGGGGCGCGGGACCGCGCCGTGGCCTCCGCCATGCTGGAACGCCTCGGCATCGCCCATCTCTCGGACCGGCCGGTGACGATGATTTCGGGCGGCGAGCGCCAGCTCGTTCTGGTGGCACGGGCGCTCGCCCAGGAGCCGCGCTTCATCGTCCTCGATGAGCCGACGGCGAGCCTCGACTTCGGCAATCAGGGCAAGGTGATGCGCCAGATCCGCCAGCTCGCGGCGGACGGCCTCGGCGTGCTCTTCACCACCCATGACCCGAACCAGGCGCTCGGCCATGCCGACCGTGTGGCGCTGCTGCGGGACGGCGGGGTGATGGCGGAGGGGCCGGTCGGCGAGGTTCTCACGCCCGAGAGGCTCGCGGCGCTCTACGGCGCGCCGGTGGAGACGGTGGTGGAACCGGGCGGACGGACGGCCTTCCTGCCGGGGTGAGTGATCGTTGCCTCTCCATGGAGATCGCCCGACCCTCCGCACGTCATGCCCGGCCTCGTGGCGGGCATCCACGAATTCTCGAAGGGCGGTGGTCAAGTCGTGGATGCCCGGGATGAACCCGGGCATGACGTAGAGGGCGGTGCTTGCCCCTCGGGCTTCGGAGCCGCCCCTCACTTCGCCTTGGGGTCGAGCGCATCCCTCAGGCCGTCGCCGAGCAGGTTGAAGCTCAGCACCGTCACGAAGATGGCGAGGCCGGGGAAGACCGCCATCCACGGCGCGTTCGACAGGAAGCGCTGGGCGACGTTCAGCATCGAGCCCCAAGAGGGCGCGGGTGGCTGCTGGCCGAGGCCGAGGAAGGAGAGCGAGGCCTCGGCGATGATGGCGGTGGCGATCGTCAGCGTGCCCTGCACCAGGAGCTGCGGCATGACGTTGGGCAGGATGTGCTTCCAGGCGATGCGCACCTGCGTGTTGCCGACGGCGCGCGCCGCCTC
>LNFH01000344.1 GCA_001464235.1 Rhizobiales bacterium Ga0077556
AAGCGGGGGGAGGGGAAGCGCCTACCGATTGGCACAGTCCGCATCGTCCACGGCGCTCCCGCGGCGGCAGTGGAGCCCTCCGTTCACGTCGTCACGTTGTAGGCGTGCACCGTCGCCGTCGTCAGGTCGCAGTCGAAGACGATCGTCACCCCTTCGTAGTCGCCCGAGCCCCAGAGCGAGACGCCGACAGTGGCCGGCGGCGTCACGCAGACCACGAGCTGTCCTTCGGGTCGGTCGGGCATGTTTGGGAATCGCTTGGCGAAATCGGCATAGCTGCGCGGTGTCGCCGTCGCGAGCGCCAGCGGTACGAAGGGCAGCAGTGCGGGGAAGTCGCGGTATGGCCAGTCGTCGAGTGACCGCGTGGTGGACATGTGAACCACCTCGACCGGGCCGTTGGGCACGAGCCGGTAGATCATGTCGCAGCCGTCGAAACACAGGCCGTAGATCAGGGGAAAACGGGAGATGGAAGGACGGCTCAAGGCGGGGATCACGCGGGCGCTGAGGCACCCGATGGCGTGGAGCCGGCGGGGACCGTGCTCGAGGCCCGTCACCTCGCGTTCGAGCGGACCGCCGAAGCAGATCGACGTCAACCTGTTGGCTCTCACGAAGGTGTAGTCCACCCCGTCGCAATGGGCGTGGAGGAGCCTCTCTTTGGCCGCGCGCATGCGTCGCCCCCTCTTCGATGACATGCCGAAGCCGACATTCCCGCCCTAATTCGCCTGCCCGAGATAGCGCCGGATCAGCCCCTCGTTGGCTGCGAGCCACGACAGGAGGGCGAGGTGGGCGTCGTCGCCATAGAAGACGTGTTGCCATCGGCCGTCGTCATAGGCGCGGGCGCGGTCCAGAAACGCGCCGAACAGCGGATAGTTGTGGACGAGGAAGTTGCGCTCGGCGATGGCCCGCGTCTTCGTGGCGATGGCGTCCGCCTCGCTGTGCAGGCAGCAGCGGCGCAGGTCGCCCATCGCCTCCCCGTGCCGCGGCGCGCCGGTCATGGGATAGGCCCGCTCGGCGATGTCGATCATCAGCCGCCAGTGGGGCAGGCAGTTCCAGAGAAACTGGCCCCATCCGCCATTGGCGATGTTGTATTCGATGGACCCCAGGACGAACAGCATCCGCACCTCGAAGGGCTCGGCCGCCAGGGTGTGGTAGTCGGCTTCGCCCCATTCCGGGCCGGTGCCGTATTTCTCGTCGAGACGGGTCGCCACCGCATCCCACAGGGCCTGGCCCTTTCGCTGTGCATCATCCATCCCGGCGCCCCCTCGGCTGGAACAGGCAGGCACGGCACTGATGTTGCCATTTTGTTCTGCGTTTCCCTCCCCGTCAAGCGGCTCGTTCAGTCCCAACGGGGGAGATGCGGCGTCCGCCCCGCCGTGCTTCTCTTCCCCTCCCCCTCAGCCTCGAGCACCCCCCATGTCCACCTCCCGCCGCGTCGTCCTCGCCGCCCGCCCGGACGGCATTCCGCAAGCCGAGCATTTCCGCATCGAGGCCTATGAGCCGGCGGCGCTGAAGCCCGGCGAGATCCTGGTGCGCAACCAGTTCCTGTCGGTCGAGCCGGCCATGCGCGGCTGGGTCTCGGCGGTGGCGAACTATGCCCAGCCGGTCGGCATCGGCGAGGTCATGCGCTCCTTCGCCTCCGGCGAGGTCGTCGCCTCGGAGCACCCGGGCTACGCCCCCGGGACCAAGGTCACCGGCATGTTCGGCTGGCAGGAGCTGGCGGTCGTCCCGGCCTCCGCCGTCACCCGCAAGGTGACCGAGAGCGACCTGCCGCTCTCCACCTCCCTCGGCGTCCTCGGCCTCAACGGCATCACCGCCTATTTCGGCCTCCTCGACGTCGGCGCCCCGAAGCCCGGCGACACGGTGGTGGTGTCCACCGCGAGCGGCTCGGTCGGCTCGGCGGTCGGGCAGATCGCCAAGATCATGGGCTGCCGCACGGTCGGCATCGCCGGCGGGCCCGAGAAGGTGGCCCAATGCGTCGACGAGTTCGGCTACGACGCGGCCATCGACTACAAGGCGGTGAACGACATCGCCGGCGCGGTGGCGAAGGCCTGCCCCGGCGGCGTCGACGTCTATTTCGACAACACCTCCGGGCCGATCTCCGACGCGGTGCTGCAGAACCTCGCCATGGGCGCCCGCGTCGTCATCTGCGGCACGGCCTCCGTCTCGTCCTGGGATCCCTGGCCGACGGGCCCGCGCCCCGAGCGGCACCTCCTCGTCAAGCGCGCCCGCATGCAGGGCGTGCTCGCCTTCGACTACGCGCATCGCTACGGCGAGGCGCTGGCGCGGCTGGCGGGCTGGATCCGCTCGGGGCAGCTCCGTTACGCCGAGGACATTCTCGAGGGGCTCGAGGCCGCCCCCGACGCCATCGCCTCGCTCTATCGCGGCGACAACCGCGGCAAGCGGCTGATCCGCCTGCACGGCTAGGGCTGGCAGGGAACGGAAGGCCCCACCCGCACCCTCCCCGCGCTGCGCGCGGAGAGGGGGACTACGACGTCCCGCGAACCCCGGGGCCGCCGCGCCAGGCGCGAGGGTGCCGGTTGGGCCAGGCGAAACGGGAGAAGGTCCGGCGAGCGGCTGTAGTCCCCCTCCCCGCGCCGCGGGGAGGGTGCGGGTGGGGCATCCCTCCCACCATGGGCTCACGTCTTCGCCGGGGCCTCGGCCAGCAGCGCCTGGAGGTCGAGGCGCTTCGTCACCATGGCGAGCGTCCCGTCCGGATTGCGTGGCCATTCGGCCTGCGGCCGGTCGCGGTAGAGTTCGACGCCGTTGCCGTCGGGGTCGGAGAGGTAGAGCGCTTCGGAGACGCCGTGGTCGCTGGCGCCGTCGAGGCGGATGCCGGCCTGGACGAGACGGCGCAGCGCATCGGCGAGCGCCGCGCGGTCGGGGTAGAGGATGGCCGTGTGGTAGAGCCCCGTGGTGCCGGGCGCCGGCGGCCGGCCGCCCTTGCTCTCCCAGGTGTTGAGGCCGAGATGGTGGTGATAGCCGCCGGCCGAGAGGAACACCGCCTGGTCGCCGTAGCGCTGCATCACCTCGAAGCCGAGCACGTCGCGGTAGAAGGCGAGCGACCGGTCGAGATCGGCGACCTTCAGGTGGACATGGCCGATGCGGGTGCCGGCGGCGACCGGGTCGGGATGGCGTTCGGCCGGGTGAAGCGTTGCGGGGGTCATGGCGGGTCTCCGGTGGGTGGCGGCTCTCCGCCGCCCTCTCCCGACAGATGACGCCTGCCCGCCCGCGCCGCGAGGGAGGCAAGCCGATTCTTGCAAAGCTGCAAACCAGCCTTGCCCGTCAGGCGAGCCGCGTCGCCAGGATCTTGTCGATCCGGCGCCCGTCGAGGTCGACCACCTCGAAGCGCCAGCCGGCCTTGTCGAACCCTTCGCCCACCGCCGGCAGCCGCTGCATCTCGTGCAGGACGAAGCCCGCCACGGTCTGGAAGTCGCCGTCACGGTCCACCGGCACGCCGAGCTGCATGGCGAATTCGTCCGCCGCCAGCCAGCCGGCGATCAAGAGCGAGCCGTCGGCGCGCGTCACGATGGCCGGTTCGCCGTCGTCCTCGTCGGGCAGGGCGCCGACGATGGCCTCCAGCACGTCGGTGGCGGTGATGATGCCTTCGAAATGGCCGTATTCGTCGAAGACCAGCGTCATGTGGGCGCTGGCCGCACGCAGCGTCCGGAGCACGTCGAGAGCGGGCGTGCGGTCGAGCACGACGGGGGCCTCCTGAACGAAGGCGGCGACGTCCGGCCGCTGGCGCCCCGCGAAGGCCTCGATCAGGTCCTTCACCAGCACCACGCCGATGATGGAATCGGCGTCGCCGTCCTGCACCGGCAGGCGTGAGCGGCGGGTGGTCCGCAGCCGCTCGCGCAGGGTTTCCGGCGACTCCGCGAGATTGACCATCTCCACCTCGCGGCGCGGCGTCATCAGGGCGCTGGCGCTGCGGTCGGCGAGGCGCATGACGCCGGCGATCATCTCGCCCTCCGCCGGGGCGATGACGCCGGCCGTCTCGGCTTCGGCAATGATGGTCTTGACCTCTTCCTCGGTGACCTTCTCGCCGCCTTCCGCCTTCTGGCCGAGCAGGGCGAGGACGAGCTTGCCGGACCGGTCCAGCAGCCAGACGAGGGGGGCGGCGACCCGCGACAGCAGCGCCATGGCCGGGGCGACCATGGCGGCGACGCGCTCGGGATTGCGCAGGGCGATCTGCTTGGGCACCAGCTCGCCGATGATCAGCGACAGGTAGGTGATGAGGACGACGACGGCGACGACGCCGAGCCACTCCGCCGCCACCGCGGGCACGCCGAGGCTCTGGAGGCCGGCCGCCGCGCGCACGCCGAGGGTCGCACCGGAAAAGGCGCCGGAGAGGACGCCGACCAGGGTGATGCCGATCTGCACGGTAGAGAGGAAGCGGCCGGGATGCTCGGCGAGTTGAAGCGCCGTCGCGGCGCCCTTGCTGCCCTGCTCGCTGTAGACCCTGAGACGCGCGGGGCGGGATGAAACCACCGCCAGTTCGGACATGGCCAGGACGCCGTTCACCACCGTCAGGACCAGGATGATCGCAATCTCGAGGAACAAGGATCTCTCACATGCTGCGGCAGCCGCGCTCGATATCGGCCCGCTTCTGACCCCTTCATACAGGATCGGGCGGCCCGCGCACCATGCCCCCGGCGCAGGCCGCGCATCGCCGCTGCGTCCGCAGGCTCGCTTGACAGGACCTGACGGCACGGGGACAAGGCGCGAGCCACCCTGACGTCACGCGGAACCCGCCATGTCCCACGCCCAGCTCCAGTCCGTCATCGAGACCGCCTTCGACAACCGCGCCGAGGTCAATGCGGGCACGAAGGGCGAGGTCCGCGAGGCCGTCGAGACTGCCCTGAACCTCCTCGACACCGGCACGCTGCGGGTCGCCTCGAAGGAGACCGGCGAGTGGGTGGTGCACCAGTGGCTGAAGAAGGCGGTGCTGCTCTCCTTCCGCCTCAACGACATGACCACCATCGCCGGCGGCCCGGGCGGCTCGTCCTGGTGGGACAAGGTGCCCTCGAAGTTCGACGGCTGGGGCGCCGCCGAGTTCGGCAAGGCCGGCTTCCGCGCCGTTCCGAACTGCGTCGTGCGCCGCTCGGCCTTCATCGCCAGGAACGTCGTGCTGATGCCCTCCTTCGTCAATCTCGGCGCCTATGTCGACGAGGGCACCATGGTCGACACCTGGGCCACCGTCGGCTCCTGCGCCCAGATAGGCAAGAACGTCCACCTCTCGGGTGGCGTCGGCATCGGCGGCGTGCTGGAGCCGCTGCAGGCCAACCCCACCATCATCGAGGACAACTGCTTCATCGGCGCCCGTTCCGAGGTGGTCGAGGGCGTCGTGGTCGGCGAGGGCTCGGTGATCTCCATGGGCGTGTTCCTGTCCTCCTCCACCAAGATCGTCGACCGCCAGACCGGCGAGATCCATGTCGGCCGCGTGCCGCCCTATTCGGTGGTCGTCTCCGGCTCGCTGCCCGGCAAGGCCCTGCCGGGCGAGAACTGGGGCCCCTCCACCTATTGCGCCGTCATCATGAAGACCGTCGACGAGAAGACCCGCTCCAAGACCGGCATCAACGAGCTGCTGCGCGACTGACCACCGAGGGAAGGCTCCCGCCATGGCCAGGATCGACTGGACCGACCGGCAGGTCTGGCTGGAGCCCGCGGTCTGGGCCCATCTGTTCCTGAGCTTCGAGGGCCGCATCCCCCGCCTGCCCTTCTGGGTGGCGGCGGTGGTGCTCAACGTCTTCGCCTTCATCGGCGACCGGCTCGCCATGGATGCCGGCGGCCACCCGGCCGCCGCCGTCGTCGGCCTCGCCTTCCTCTATCCCTCGCTGGCGCTCGCCATCAAGCGCGCCCACGACCGCGGCCATTCCGACCTCTACCTGCTCTTCCTGTTCCTGCCGGCCTTCCTCGTCAGCCTCCTCCAGGTGCTCGGCTACTTCGATTCCGTCGGCCCCATGGGCCCGGTCCTCTCCGTCCTCGGGCTCTGGGTCCTGGTGGCGCTGATCGCCCTCGTCATCGATCTCGGCCTCCTGCGCGGCGAGACGGGGGACAATCGTTACGGGCCGGACCCCCTCGCATGACATGCCCTTGAAACCTTGGGCGTTGACCTTGGCCCGGGCTCCTAGACAGAGAACCAGAGTGAAATTCCTGCGTCTTTTTCTGGACGGCGATGGCCGAATCGGACGCCAGGATTTCTGGATCGGCATTTTCATCCTGATCGTTGCCAACATCATTCTGGGCTATGTCGCCGGCCTCGTCGGCTGGGCTGTGGCGGGCATCTGGGGCGCCGCGATCCTTGCCGGCCTCGTCGGCCTCGCCATGTCGCTCCCGTTCTATTTCTTGCTAGTGAAGCGGTCCAACGACCGCAACTACCCGCCGACCTATGTGCAGGCGCTGATGGCGCTGAACATCGCCTTCCAGATCAAGAACATGGTTATTCCAATCGAGGTCGGTGGGCCGAGCCTCCTGTCCATGCTCTTCTCGCTGACTATCGCCGTTGCAGGGCTCTGGGTCCTTCTCGATCTCGGCCTGTTTCCCAGTGCAATTGCCAGTCAACCTTTCGAGGATGTCAATGGTCGCCGAGCAATCTATGAGGAAACATCTGTAGGTAGGCGATCCAGCGGTGCCGAGCAGGCCCAATCTTCCGTGGAAGAAGAATTGTTACGCGCCCAACATGAGGCTAGAGAGCGCAGAAGAAGGGCTTCAGCCGAAGAAGCCGAGCGCATGCGTCAAGAGAGTGAAAGGCAGCGTCGAGAGAATGAGGCGCCCAAAAACCATATTAAGAATGCCGAAGAAATACTCGGCCTTACAGACGCCAATTACGATTATGCGTCCGCAAAATTGAGATACATAACACTTGTTAAGAATTTTGCTTCCGATACTGGCGGGTCTAGCCGATTGCAGCAACAGATAAATGATGCATGGGATACGATAAAGAGAGCACACGGTTGGAAGTGAGTGACTTCCATGGAGCTTTGAGCCACTTTGCGTCTGATCACTGAACATTCCTATTCTCAGCCCATGCCTTCAGATCCGGTCGCGCTGACGCGCGCCCTCCTTCGCTGCCCCTCCGTCACACCCGCGGAGGGCGGCGCCCTCTCGGCGCTGGAGGCTGTGCTCGGGCCCGCCGGGTTCACGGTCGAGCGCCTCACCTTCTCCGAGCCCGGCACGCCGGACGTCGAGAACCTCTACGCCCGCATCGGCACGCAGGCGCCCTATCTCCTCTTCGCCGGCCATACCGACGTGGTGCCGCCCGGCGACGCGGCGGCCTGGCGCCACGGTCCCTTCGAAGGCGAGATCGCCGACGGCGAGCTCTACGGCCGCGGCGCGGTGGACATGAAGGGCGGCATCGCCTGTTTCCTCGCCGCGACCCTCGATCACCTCGCGGCGAACGGCGGCCGGCCGAAGGGCTCCATCGGCTTCCTCATCACCGGCGACGAGGAGGGCCCCTCCGTCAACGGCACCGTCAAGGTGCTGGAATGGGCCCATGCCTGCGGCGAGCGTTTCGACCATTGCATCGTCGGCGAGCCGAGCAATCCGGAAGCCCTCGGCGACATGATCAAGATCGGCCGCCGCGGCTCGCTCTCCGCCATCGTCACCGTCGAGGGCCGGCAGGGCCACGTCGCCTATCCCGACCGCGCCGCCAACCCCATTCCCGTGCTCCTCGACATTCTCGGCCGGCTGACGGAACGGCCGCTCGACGCCGGCAACGCCCATTTCCAGCCGTCGAACCTCGCCATCACCTCGGTGGACGTCGGCAACGCCGCCACCAACGTCATCCCCCAGACCGCCACCGGCCGCTTCAACATCCGCTTCAACGACGAGCACACGCTCGACGGGCTGAAGGCCTGGATCGAGGGGATCGCCGCCGCGGCCGCAAGGCCGGGGATCACGGCCACGGTGACCTGGGCCCGCGGCAATTCGCAGAGCTTCATCACCAGGCCCGGCCCCTTCGTCGCGATGGTCAGCGAGGCCATCGCCGAGGTCACGGGGCGGCAGCCGGAACTCTCGACCTCCGGCGGCACCTCGGATGCCCGCTTCATCAAGGACTATTGCCCGGTCATCGAGTTCGGCCTCGTCGGCCAGACCATGCACGCGGTGGACGAGCGGGTGCCGGTCGCCGACCTCACCGCCCTCACCGCCGTCTACCGGCGCATCATCGACCGCTATTTCGCGGCCTGAGCCTCATCCCTCCCCGCCGGCGAGCAGGCTGGCATTGCCGCCCGCCGCCGCGGTGTTGACCGTCACCACCTGCTCCAGCGCGAAGCGCGGCAGGTAATGCGGGCCGCCGGCCTTCGGACCCGTCCCCGACAGGGCCGAGCCGCCGAAGGGCTGGGTGCCCACGACGGCGCCGATCATGTTGCGGTTGACGTAGACGTTGCCGTGGGAGAGCCGCGCCACAACCTCCTCCACCACCTGGTCGATGCGCGAATGGATGCCGAGGGTGAGGCCCGTGCCGTTGCCGGCGATGGCCTCCGTGAGCTCGGCGAGCCGGCCCGCTCCTCGGTGAGGTCCTGCGGCTTCGCCACGCGGATGATCGCCGGGGCGACGAAGAGCCCGGCCGGCGCAGTCTCGGGAAGGCTCGCCTGCCAGACGAGCCGCCCCTCGGCCCGCGCCTTCTCGACCACCGCCTCCAGCCGCGCCTTCGCCTCCTCGTCGATGACGGGGCCGACATGGGTCGCGGGATCGGCGGGATCGCCGATCTTGAGCTCCGCGGCCGCGCCGCGGATCATCTCCAGCATGCGCTCGGCCACGTCCTCCTGCAGGCAGAGGAGCCGCAGCGCCGAGCAGCGCTGGCCGGCCGAGCGGAAGGCCGACGTGACCACGTCGTCGCTCACCTGCTCGGGCAGCGCCGTGGCGTCGACGATCATGGCGTTGATGCCGCCGGTCTCGGCGATCAGGGGCACGATGGGCCCGCGCCGCGCCGCCAGCTGCTGGTTGATCTTGCCTGCCACCTCGGTCGAGCCGGTGAAGGCGACGCCGGCGACCCGCGGCTCGGCCACCAGCATGGCGCCGACGCGCCCGTCACCCGGCACCAGCGCCAGCGCGTCCCCGGGAATACCCGCCCTGTGGGCGAGGGCCACCGCCGCGGCCGCCACCAGCGGCGTCTGCTCGGCGGGCTTGGCGATGACGGCATTGCCGGCGGCGAGCGCCGCCGCCACCTGGCCGAGGAAGATGGCGAGCGGGAAATTCCACGGGCTGATGCAGACGATGGTGCCGCGGCCGCGCAGCCTCAGCCGGTTCTCCTCGCCCGTGGGCCCGGGCATGGCGAGCCCCTCGCCGAAGTGGCGGCGCGCCTCCTGGGCGTAGTAGCGGCAGAAGTCGACGGCCTCGCGCACCTCGGCGACGCCGTCGTCCAGAGTCTTGCCGGCCTCCCGCGCCAGCAGAGCGCAGAACATGCCGCGCTCCGCCTCCAGCGCATCGGCGAGCCGCTCCAGCGCCTCGGCGCGGGCGCTCACCGGCGTGTGGCTCCAGTCCCTGAAGCCCGCCGTGGCGCGGTCGAAGGCAGCCTTCACCACCGCCGCGTCGGCCTCCTCCACGGCCCCCACGACCGAGCCGTCCACCGGGCTCGTCACCGAGCGGATGGCGCCGCGCACCGCCTTCGCCCCCACGAGCGGCCGGGCGCTGGCGGGAAAGCCGGCCGGGCCCTTGCCGACCTCGGCGAGAAAGGCGGCGAGCGCTTTCGCGTCGCCGAACTCGACGCCGGCTGAATTGACCCGCCCCGGGGCATAGAGATCCTTCGGCAGCGGCAGCTTGCGCGGCCGCGCGTCCGTGGCGTTGCCGATCCAGCTCTGCGGCCGTGTGAGCAGGCTCTCGACCGGCACGGCCGGATCGGCCGAAGCCGAGACGAAGGAGGAATTGGCGCCGTTCTCAAGCAGGCGCCGGACGAGGTAGGCGAGGAGGTCGCGGTGGCCGCCGACCGGCGCATAGGTGCGGCAGGCCGCCTCGGGAAGCTTCGCCAGCAGCTGCTCGTAGAGCGCCTCGCCCATGCCGTGCAGGCGCTGGAACTCGTAGCCCTCGGCGCCCCCGGCCTCCTCGAGAATGGTCGCGATGGTGAGCGCATTGTGCGTGGCGAACTGCGGATAGATGCGTGGCCGCGCCGCGAGCAGGCGCCGGGCGCAGGCCATGTAGTTGAGGTCGGTCATCGGCTTGCGGGTGAAGACGGGGAAGTCGGGAAGGCCGCGCTCCTGCGCCCGCTTCACCTCGGTGTCCCAGTAGGCGCCCTTGACCAGCCGCACCATCAGCTTGCGGTCGAGCCGCACCGCGAGGGCCTCCAGCCAGTCGATCACGGCGAGCGCCCGCTTCTGATAGGCCTGCACGGCGAGGCCGAAGCCGTCCCAGCCGGCGAGGGAGGGATCGGCGAGGACGGCGGCGATGACGTCGAGCGACAGCTCCAGCCGATCCGCCTCCTCCGCGTCCACCGTGAAGTTGAGGTCGTGCGCCTTGGCCGCCTGGGCGAGCGTCAGCAGCTTCGGCACCAGCTCCGCCATGACACGCTCCGCGCTCACCGCCTCGTAGCGCGGATGCAGCGCCGAGAGCTTCACCGAGATGCCCGGCCGGTTCGGCAGCGGCTCGTTGCCGGCCGCCTTGCCGATGGCGGCGATGGCGTCGTGGTAGGAGGCGAGGTAGCGCTCGGCGTCGGCCGCGGTGCGCGCGCCCTCGCCCAGCATGTCGTAGGAATAGCGGAAGCGGCGCGCCGAGCCCGCCCGGCCCAGCGCCTCGCCGATGGTCTGGCCGAGGACGAAATGCGAGCCGAGCAGGCGCATGGCCTGGCGCGTCGCGGCGCGCACCGTCGGCAGCCCCAGCCGCTTGCCGAGCGTCTCCAGGATTCCCTCCGGGCTCTCGCCGGGATGGATGACGCGGGCGGTGACGCCGAGGGCCCAGGCCGAGGCCGAGACGAGCCAGGCTTCCGACTTCGTCGCCCGGTGCGCCCAGTCGGTGCCCGACAGCTTGTCCTCGATGAGCGCGTCGGCGGTGCGCGAATCCGGCACGCGCAGCAGCGCCTCGGCCAGCACCATCAGGGCGAGGCCCTCCTTGGTGGTCAGCGAATATTCGCGCAGGAAATCCTCGATGCCGCCGAGCCCGCCGGACTTCGCCCGGATGGCGGCGATCAGCTCGCGGGCGCGCGCGTCGATCCGCGCCTCCGCCTCCGCCGGCAGACCTGCGGCCGCGAGCAGGCGGCGGGCGACGGCCTCGTCGGCCTCGGCATAGGGAGCGTCGAAGCGGGGAAGGGACGACACGGGGGGACCTCGAAGCAGCGCGATGGCGATATCGACACGCTAACCGCAGATCGACCGTGTTTCGAGACGATGTTTCATCCCATCGGCAGAGCTATTCCCGCCCGATCGCGCTTCTGCTAGTGATTTATACGATGACGACATCCCTCGATGCCCTCGACCGCAAGCTCCTCCGCTTGCTGCAGGAGGACGGCCGCATTCCCAACGTGGAACTCGCCGAGCGGGTGGGCCTGTCGCCGACCGCCACCAGCGAGCGGGTGAAGCGCCTGACGCGGGACGGGATCATCGCCGGCTACGGGGCGCGGCTCGATCCGCAGAAGCTCGGCCGCGGTTTTCTGGTCTTCGTCGAGGTGACGCTGGACAAGACGACGCCGGACGTCTTCGACCGTTTCGCCGGAGCCGTGGCGCGCGCGCCCGACGTGCTGGAGTGCCATCTCGTCGCCGGCGGATTCGACTACCTCGTCAAGACGCGGGTCGCCGACATGGCGGCCTACCGCATCTTCCTCGGCGAGGTGCTGCTCTCCCTGCCCGGCGTGCGCGAGACGCGGACCTATGCGGTGATGGAAGAGGTCAAGGCGACCGCCAGCCTGCCCGTCTGAGCCGTCAGACCTTTTCGGGAACGCCCTCGCCGCGCGGCGCGGCCTGCGAGCGCGGACGCGGCGAACCGCTCAGGGCCGACGCCGCCTGCCGCGCCTCCCGGGCCATGTCGACGAGACGGCCGCCCTGGCCCTTGCCGCTGCGGATCATCACGTCGATCGCGGCCAGGGCCTGGTTGAGGCTGGCGATGGCGTCGCGGTTCGGCATGGGCCTGATCATCCCCTCGTGTCGAGACGGACAGACGCTAGGCCGACACGGTTTCAGCCGGGCGACACAGGCGGTGTCGATTGTTACCCGGCCGAAATAGAGCACCTGAATCGGTTCAGCCCGGCTGGCAGACGAGCCGGCTCTCCAGCGCCGCCTCCACGGCCGCCGCCGTATAGGGCAGCGGCACGTAGTCGCCGGCGGCCCAGCGGGCGAAGAGATCGCGGTAGTGCGGCGAGGTCGGGTCGCCCGACTGGCCCGGCGTGTTGATCGTCACCGAGCGGTCGAGATCGGCGAGGTCGACGACGATGCGGAAGGACGAGCCCATCATCGTGCGGAAATCCGTGCCCCGATAGCCCGTGTGCATCGGCGTCACCGACGAGCCGGCATGGGGCACCGGTCCGATCGCCCAGGCCTTGGCCTGATCCTCCGGCAGCATGAACGACAGCGGGTGCTCGAAATAGCCGTGGTGCAGCTTGCCCCAGGCCCAGTTCGAGGGATCCGGGCCGAGGAGCTGCCTGACCTCCGCATGGGCCGCCGCCAGCGAGGAGATGAGGAGGGCGTCGCGCGCCCGGGCGGGATCGCTGCCGAACCGGTCGTCCGGTTCTTCCAGCAGCGCGAGGGTGCCGTCGACGTCGCCGGGCACCATCAGCGCATGGAGTTCGGGCGCCACGACGGCGTTCCACAGCGCCTTCTTCAGGTGCCGCGACCACCAGACCTCGAACAGCGCGCCGGCCGCCGACGTGCTGGTCAGCGCATGGTCCCAGCCGGTGAGCAGGGCGATGGCCGCGGCCGTCTCGGCGTCGGGCGCCGTCACACCCGCCAGCAGCTTGCCGAGGCGGCGCGCGGGAATGGAAACGACGTCGGTCTGCAGCGCCCTGGAGGTCGAGAGCGTATGCGGCGAGACCGATTCCAGCACCTCCTCGATGCGGTTGGCGCGCGAATAGTCCACCCACTCGAAGCCGAAGGGATAGGCCTTGTGGTCCCAGCCCTCAGGCACGTTCATCTCGTTGGCGGAGAAGACGAAGCCGCGATCGGGATTGTGCACCAGCGGCGCCTGCGACCGGTCGCGCCAGCCGGCCCATTCGTAGCGGCCGTCGCCCGGCACCGGCAGCAGACCGTCCCAGTTGGGGCGGATCGGATTGATGCCCGCCGGCATCCATGCGATGTCGCCCGCCTTGTCGGCGAAGACGAGGTTGCAGGAGGGCGTGCCCCAGGTCACCGCCGCGGCGCGGAACTCGGCGAGGTTCTTGGTGCGCATCAGCTTGTGGGCGACGAGATAGGGCGCCGTGCCCGGCTCGAAATAGGCGGCGCGCACCGCATAGAGCCGGCCGGCCGCCGCGTCCTCATGCACCACCGGCCCATGGCGGGTGAACTTCAGCGTCAGGATCTGGTCGTCGCAGCCCTTGACCTTGATGCGCTCCTCGACCGTGCGCACCCGCTCCCAGCCCTCGCCGTAGCGGTAGAGGTCGCGATCCTCCGGGTTGGTCTCGTAGACGTAGAGGTCCTCCTGATCGATGTAGAAGATCGTCAGGCCCCAGGCGATCGTCCCGTTGTGGCCGATCATCACGCCGGGCACGGAGGGCTCGCCGGCCCCCACCACGTCGAGGGTCGGGCAGGTCAGGTGGAAGATCGTCCTGAGCGACGGCATGCCGTGGATGCGGTGCGGATCGGAGGCGAGGATCGGCATGCCCGTCTCGGTCTTCGAGCCGTGCACAGCCCAGTTGTTCGAGCCGGTGTACTGGGCGTCGAGGACCACCTCGAGCAGGTCCGTCGTCGCGCGCCATTTCGGCGCATCCTCGAGGGTCGCGGCGAGGCGCTCCTTGGAAAAGGTGGCATTGGCGGTGGCGAGCTTCACGACGTCGAGCACGGCCATCGGCACGGTCGCCGGGTCGAGCCCCTCGGGCACGACCGGGGTCACCTGCGGCTCCAGCCAGCGGCGCAGGAGGTCGGTACGGTGATCGGCCTTCGCATGGACCTGGCAGCGCAGGATCTCGGACAGCGCGTTGCGCGACAGCGAATGGGTGCGGATGCGCGAGACGTCCTCCGGCGCCCAGCGGGCCGGCTTGGTGCCGAGCAGGCCGAACTCGAAGGGCAGCAGGGACGGGTCGGCCTCCGTCATGACGATGAAGGCGTTGATGCCCCTGGCGAAGGCGGTGAAGGTCGCTTTGGCCTCCGGTCCGTAGGCGGCGAACTCCGCCTCGCTGTCGCCGCGGTAGAGGAACAGCCGGGAGGCGCGGTCCTGCTCGATATAGCCGGGACCGAAATCGCCGGAGAGAAGGCCGAGGCCGCGCTTGCGGAACAGATCGATCTGGAACAGCCGCTCCCGCGCCGCGTAGAACCCCTGCAGGAAGAACAGATCGGCCTCGTTCTCTGCCCGGATATGGGGAATGCCGCTTGCGTCGATGCCGATGGAACCCGGCGCCGAAAGGCCGGGGATCGTGAGCGTTTCTGTCTGGGTCATGGCCGTTCAGGTGGCTGCGTGGACCCGGAGTCTGCACACCGGCTGGGCACCTGTCATCCTGTTCCGACGCGAACGAGGCCTGCAACGATGCGGGCCTATCGATAGGCGATACAGCCTGGAAGCATTTGGAAAGGTTGATGCCGGCATCCCCTGCTACCGGCGCTTCTAAGCCGACCCCGCCCGTGCTCATATGCCCGCGAGGGCGCGGCGCCCCGGGCCGACGTCTCGCACGACGCCTGTTTCCGTCATCTTCCGTTGGTGTGCCATGAAGATCACCGTTCTCGGCTCCGGCGACGCTTTCGGCTCCGGCGGCCGCTACTCGACCTGCCTCCACCTGGCCGGCGACGACGGAACGGTCATGCTGGTCGATTGCGGCGCCACCTCGCTGCTCGCCATGCAGCGCGCCGGCATCGATCCCAACAGCGTCTCGGCGATCCTGCTGACGCATTTCCATGCCGACCACCTCGGCGGCCTGCCCTTCTTCATGCTCGATGCGCTGTTCAACGCGCGCCGCAAGGCCCCGCTCACCATCGCCGGCCCGAAGCGCGTGCAGGAATGGGTGCGGGCGGTGATGGAGGCGGCCTTCCCCGGCTCCTCGTCCAACGCCTATCCCTTCGCGATCACCTGGCTCGAGGTGACGCCCGACCAGCCGGCCACGGTGGCGGGCAATGCCGTGACCGCCTTTCCCATGGTGCATGACCAGCGCGCCGGTCCTTGCCAGGGCTATCGCATCGCGCGCGACGGCAAGGTCTTCGCCTATTCCGGCGACACCACCTGGACCGAGGACCTGGTGCCGCTCGCCGACGGCGCCGACGTGCTCCTCATCGAGTGCTACACCTTCGACATCCCGCTGAAGAACCACCTGGACTGGAAGACCCTCTCCGGCCGGCTCCCAGACCTCCGCGCGAAGCGCATCATCCTCACCCATATGGGGCCGCAGATGCTCGCCAACCGCGACAAGGCGACGGTCGCCTGCGCCGAGGACGGCCTCGTCATCGAACCCTGAGCCGCCGCGGCGCGCTTTTCTGTTCAGGCGCCGGCCGCCTTGCCCTATATCCGCCGGAGGGCGCGGGCCACCCTCGCGTCCGGGAGGCGTGACGGAGAGGCAATGACGCAGCCACTGGACGAGCTCTTCGACGCGGCCCGCAGCGCGCAGGGCAAGGCCTACGCCCCCTATTCGCGCTTCCGTGTCGGCGCCGCGATCCGTGCCGCATCGGGCCGCGTCCATGCCGGCTGCAACGTCGAGAACGCCGCCTATCCCGTCGGCACCTGCGCGGAGGCCGGCGCCGTCGCCGCCATGCTGCTCGCGGGCGACCGCGCCATCGCCGAGATCCTGGTCTTCGCCGAGGGGCCGGAGCTCTGCACGCCCTGCGGCGCCTGCCGCCAGCGGCTGCGCGAATTCGGGCCCCCCACCATGGCGATCCACGTCGCCGGGCCGGAGGGCGTGCGGGCCCGCTTCACCCTCGCCGAACTGCTCCCCCACGCCTTCGGCCCGGACAACCTGTCATGACCGCCGCCCCCATCATCCGCGCTGCCGCAGGCGACGCGCCCATCGCCTGCGCCATCGTCCTCGGCACCGGGCTGGGACCGCTGGCCGACGCGGTGGAGGACGCCCGCGTCATCCCCTACGGCGACCTGCCGGGCTTCCCCCAAGTCGGCGTGTCCGGCCATGCCGGCAGGCTGGTCGTCGGCAGGCTGGAGGGCCGGCGCGTCGCCGTGCTCCAGGGCCGCGCCCACACCTACGAGAGCGGCGATTCCCGCGTCATGAAGCCGGTGATCGACACGCTCGCCGCCCTCGGCATCCCGCGCCTTCTCCTCACCAACGCGGCGGGCTCCCTGAAGCCCGACATGCCGCCGGGATCCATCATGGCGATCGAGGACCACATCGCCCTGTTCGGCCCCAACCCGCTCATCGGCCTGAAGGGCGACGACCGCTTCGTGCCCATGAACGGCGCCTACGACCCGGCCCTGCGCCGGGCGATCGCCGGCGGCGCGGCGCGGCGGCGCGTGGCGCTGTTCGAGGGCGTCTATGCCTGGGTGACCGGCCCGAGCTTCGAGACCCCCGCAGAGATCCGCGCCCTGCGCACCCTCGGCGCCGACGCTGTGGGCATGTCGACCGTTCCCGAGGTCATCCTCGCCCGCCATGCCGGCCTCGCCGTGGCCGGGCTCTCGATGATCACCAACCTCGCCGCGGGCCTCGCCCCGCACGCACCCTCCCATGCCGAGACCAAGGCGGTCGCCACCGCCGGCGCCGCCGCCATGGAGGCGGTGATCCGCGGCTTCCTGACGGAATGCATCGATGAGTGACGAAACGCTCGCCCGCCGCGCCGTCGCGCTGCTCGACCTCACCGACCTGTCGAACGGGCTCGACGAGGCCGGCGTCGACCGGCTCTGCGCCCGTGCCCTGACGCCGCTCGGCCCCGTCGCCGCCGTCTGCCTCTGGTCGGGCTTCATGCCCCAGGCGCGCCGCCTCCTGAAGGGCACGCCGGTGCGGATCGCCACCGTCGTCAACTTCCCCGCCGGCGAGGACGACGTCATGCGCGTCGCCGACGAGGCGCGCTGGGCCCTCCTCGACGGGGCCGACGAGATCGACGTCGTCCTGCCCTGGCGCGCGCTCATGGCCGGCCGGCACGAGGTGGTCGGCGCGCTGCTCGGCGCGGTGAGGGCCGTGGTGCCGCAGGGCCGCACCCTCAAGACCATCCTGGAGACGGGCGAGCTGAAGACGCCGGAGCTCATCCGCGCCGCCGCCCGCATCGCCATCGGCACCGGCGCCGACATCATCAAGACCTCGACCGGCAAGACCGCCGTCTCCGCGACGCCCGAGGCCGTGCGGCTCATGCTGGAGGAGATCCGCGCCTCCGGCCGCACGGTCGGCATCAAGCCCTCCGGCGGCATCCGCACCCTCGATGACGCCCGCACCTACCTCGCCCTCGCCGACGA
Source organism: Rhizobiales bacterium Ga0077556 (assembly GCA_001464235.1). Taxonomy (GTDB): domain Bacteria; phylum Pseudomonadota; class Alphaproteobacteria; order Rhizobiales; family Phreatobacteraceae; genus Phreatobacter. The sequence goes on from LNFH01000344.1 coordinate 17,446, forward strand.
GATCATGGGCATCGGCTGGGCGACGCCGGCGACGTTCCGCTTCGGCGCCTCCGGCCTCCTCGACCAGCTCATCGGAGAAGGAAAGGCCGCGCCATGAGCGACAGCCGCCCGGCCTTCATCCCGCAGGAGATCATCCGCGCCAAGCGCGACGGCGCGACCCTCGCGGAGGCCGACATCGCCGCCTTCGTCGGCGGCATCGGTGCCGGGACCGTCACCGAGGCCCAGGTCGCCGCCTTCGCAATGGCCGTCTTCTTCCGCGGCATGTCCATGGACGAGCGCGTGGCGCTGACCCGCGCCATGACCTCATCGGGGCGCACCCTCTCCTGGCGCGACCTCGACCTGCCCGGACCCGTCCTCGACAAGCACTCGACCGGGGGCGTCGGCGACACCGTCTCGCTGATGCTCGCACCGCTGGTCGCCGCCGCCGGCGGCTTCGTGCCGATGATCTCCGGCCGCGGCCTCGGCCATACCGGCGGCACGCTCGACAAGCTGGAGGCGATCCCCGGTTACGACGCGACGCCCTCGCACGAGCGCTTCCGCCGCACGGTGCGCGAGGTCGGCTGCGCCATCATCGGCCAGACCGCCGATCTCGCCCCCGCCGACAAGGTCATCTACGGCGTCCGCGACGTCACGGCGACGGTCGAGTCGATCCCGCTCATCACCGCCTCGATCCTGTCGAAGAAGCTCGCCGCCGGCCTCGACGGCCTCGTCATGGACGTGAAGACCGGCTCGGGCGCCTTCATGCCGGCCTTCGCCGCCTCCCGCGAGCTCGCCGATTCCATCGCCGCCGTCGCCACCGGCGCCGGCCTGCCGACCGTGGCGCTGGTCACGCCCATGGACCAGCCGCTGGCGCCCGCCGCCGGCAATGCGCTGGAGGTCAGGATCGCCATCGAGCATCTGGAGGGCGGCCATAGCGTCTCCCGCCTGCACGGCGTCACCATGGCGCTCGCCGCCGAACTCCTGGTGCTCGGCAAGATCGAACCCGACCTCGATTCCGCCCTCGGCAAGCTCGAGCGTGTCCTCGCCAACGGCCGCGCCGCCGAGACCTTCCAGCGCATGGTCTCCGCCCTCGGCGGGCCGCACGACCTGATGGAGCATCCGGACAAGCACCTGCCCCGGGCGCCGCTGGTGCGCCCGGTCGCCGCTGCCGCGGCGGGGACGGTGCTCGCCATCGACACCCGCGCCGTCGGCATGGCCGTCGTCGCGCTGGGTGGCGGCCGCACCCGCTCCGCCGATCCGGTCGACCATGCGGTCGGCCTGACCGGCCTCGTCGCCCTCGGCGACACGCTGGAGGCCGGCCAGCCGCTCGCCCTCGTCCACGGCCGCGACGAGGCGGCCATGGCCGCCGCCGCCGCCATGATCGCGGGAGCCGTCACCATCGGCGAGGGCGGCGCCGCCGTCGGCGCCCTCGTCCAGGCGCGGATCGCGGGCTGATGGCGCGCGCCCTCATCCTCGTTCTCGATTCCGTCGGCATCGGCGCCAGCGCGGATGCCGGGAGTTACGGCGATGCCGGCGCCGACACGCTCGGCCATGTCGCGGGATGGTTCGCGGCGAACGGCCTGCCCTTCGCCCTGCCGAACCTCGACCGCCTCGGCCTCGGCGCGGCGACGCGCGCCTCCACCGGCCGCCTGCCGCCGGGCCTGACCGCCGGGGGCCCCTTCGCCGGGCGATGGGGCTATGCGGTCGAGACCTCGAAGGGCAAGGACACGCCATCCGGCCACTGGGAGATCGCCGGCCTGCCCGTCCCCTTCGACTGGGGCTATTTCCCCGAGACCATTCCCTGTTTCCCGCCGGACCTGACGGACGCCCTGATCCGCGAGGGAGGGCTCCCGGGCATCCTCGGCAACTGCCACGCCTCCGGCACCGAGATCATCGCCCGCCTCGGCCTGGAGCACATGGCGACGGGCAAGCCCATCCTCTACACCTCCGCCGACTCGGTGCTGCAGATCGCCGCCCACGAGGACAGCTTCGGCCTCGAACGGCTCGACGCGCTCTGCCGCATCGCCCGCCGCCTCTGCGACCCGCTCGCCATCGGCCGGGTCATCGCCCGTCCCTTCTCCGGCACCGACCCTGCGGGCTTCACCCGCACCGCCAACCGCCGCGACTACGCCGTGCCGCCGCCCGCACCGACCCTGCTCCAGGTCGCCTCGGAGGCGGGGCGCGAGGTGATCACCGTCGGCAAGATCGGCGACATCTTCGCCCATGTCGGCACCGGCGAGGTGCTGAAGGCCGCCGGCAACGCGGCGCTCGGCGCGCGCACCCTCGAAGGACTGGCGCGGCTGTCCGACGGCGGGCTGCTCATGGCCAATTTCATCGACTTCGATTCGCTCTATGGCCACCGGCGCGACCCCGAGGGCTACGGTCGCGCGCTGATGGCCTTCGACGCCTGGCTGCCGAGCCTCACGACGGCGCTTCGGCCCGGCGACCTCTGTATCGTCACCGCCGACCACGGCTGCGACCCGACCTATCGCGGCACCGACCACACCCGCGAACACGTGCCGGTCCTCGCCTTCGGCCCCGGCCTTCCCGCAGGTCCCGTCGGCCGGCGCGAGACCTTCGCCGACATGGCCGCGACCGCCGCCGCCCACCTCGCCCTGCCCTGGACCGGCGCCGGCCGGGCCTTCTGATCATCCGGCGCAACAACGCCCCTTGCCGCGCGTTGAACGCCGTGTTTCACAGGGCGCCTCCCGGTGCCCCGCCGTCGAAAAAGGCCGTCGCATGTCGCTCCTCCACGTCTACTGGCGCGTCCTCAGGCAGCTCGGCCCGGAGACGCGGCTCGGCCTCACACTGCTCGGCTGCAACATCGTGCTCGCCTGCATCATGTTCGCCGAGCCCATCCTGTTCGGCCGCATCATCGACACGCTGTCCAGTGCCCAGGCCCGCGGCCGCACCGTGACCTGGGCGGAAATCCTGCCGCTGGTGCTGGCCTGGGTCACCTTCGGCCTCTTCACCATCGCCGCCGGCGTCCTCGTCGCGCTCCATGCCGACCGCATGTCGCACAGGCGCCGCCTCGCCTTCATGCAGCACTTCTTCGAGCACGTGCTGAACCTGCCGCTGAGCTACCACTCCGGGGCGCATTCCGGCCGCCTGCTGAAGCAGATGCTGGAGGGTTCCAACGCCATGGCCTGGCTGCTGCTCTCCTTCCTGCGCGAGCACTGCGCCTCGCTGATCGCGCTGGTGATCCTGGTGCCGGTCTCGCTCTGGGTGAACTGGCGTCTCGGCAGCCTGCTGGTCGTGATGGTGTTCTTCTTCTTCATCCTGACGAGCTGGGTGCTGCGCAAGACGGAGACGCTGCAGGGACGGGTGCAGGAGTATCACAACGCCCTCGCCGAGCGCGCCACCGACGCCCTCGGCAACGTGCCGGTGATCCAGTCCTTCACCCGCATCGAGGCCGAGGTGCGCGCCATGCGCGCCACCGTCGACGCGCTGCTGGCGGCCCAGATCCCCGTCCTCTCCTGGTGGGCGATCGCGGCGGTCGCCTCCCGCGCCTCGGCGACGCTCACCGTCCTCTCGATCTTCCTCGTCGGCACCTGGCTGCACATCAACGGCCTCGCCTCCATCGGTGAGATCGTCACCTTCATGGGCTTCGCCACCATGCTGATCGGCAAGCTCGAGGCCCTCGTCGGCTTCATCAACTCGGTCTTCCTCGAGGGCCCGAAGATCAAGGACTTCTTCGACGTGGTCGACACCGCGCCGCAGGTCCACGACAGGCCGAACGCCGTCGACATCGGCCGGGTCGAGGGCACCGTCGCCTTCGAGAACGTCTCCTTCTCCTATGACGGCAAGCGCACGGCCGTCCTCGACCTGTCCTTCGTGGCCAAGCCCGGCGACACCATCGCCCTCGTCGGCTCCACCGGCTCGGGCAAGTCGACGACGCTGTCGCTGCTGCACCGCGTCTTCGACCCGCAATCCGGTCGCGTGCTCATCGACGGCCACGACATCCGCGACATCGCCCTCGTCTCGCTGCGGCGGAACATCGGCGTCGTCTTCCAGGAGCCCATGCTGTTCGCCCGCACCATCAAGGAGAACCTCCAGGTCGGCCGTCCCGAGGCGACGGAGGAGGAAATCTGGCAGGCCTGCGAAAGGGCGCAGGCGCTCGACTTCCTCAAGCGCCAGCCGGAAGGCCTCGACACCGAGGTGGCCGAGCGCGGCCGCTCGCTCTCGGGCGGCGAGAGGCAGCGCCTCTCCATCGCCCGCGCCCTGCTGAAGGATCCGCCCATCCTCATCCTCGACGAGGCGACCTCCGCCCTCGACGCCACCACCGAGCAGAAGCTGCAGCTCGCGCTGGAGGAGGTGATGAAGGGGCGCACGACCTTCGTCATCGCCCACCGCCTCGCCACGATCCGCCACGCCTCGCGCATCCTCGTCTTCGACCAGGGGCGGGTGGTGGAGAGCGGCACCTTCGAGGAGCTTGTCGCGAAGGGCGGGATCTTCGCCAACCTCGCCAAGGCGCAGTTCATGGCCGGGACCGAAGAGGTGGCGGCGGGAAAGCCCGTCGTCGCGGGGTAGCCACGCCCGCGGGCTGCATCGGGCGAGTGAGGCACCGGCGCATTCGTCATGCCCGGGCTCGTCCCGGGCATCCACGAATTTTCGTAAAACCCGCTGTTTTCAAGTCGTGGATGCCCGGGACGAGCCCGGGCATGACGGGGAGAAAACGGAGCGGACGAGCCATTCTCTCGCTCGCCAGCCCGACATTCCTCAGCCGAACGTCAGCCGCATCGGCTTCACGTCCAGCCCTTCGATCTCGGTCGACCAGGTCTCGCCCGCCGCGACGGGAAAGGCGCGCGTCACGGTCCCGGTCGTGATGATCTCG
>LNFH01000345.1 GCA_001464235.1 Rhizobiales bacterium Ga0077556
GCGCCCGCGAGCGCGCCCGTGTGCGACTTCGCCGCGCTCGCCGCCGCGAGGCTGCGGCCCGATTTCAGGACGATGACCGGCTTCGAGCGCGCGGCCGCGCGCGCAGACGCCATGAACTTCCTCACGTCCTTGATCGCCTCGATGTAGACGAGGATCGCGCGCGTGCGGTAGTCGGCGGCGAAATAGTCGAGGCAGTCGCCGATATCGACGTCGAGCTGGTCGCCGAGCGTCACCACGCCGGAAAAGCCGATGTGCCTGACCTCGGCCCATTCCAGCAGCGCCGCGGCGATGGCGCCCGACTGCGACACCAGCGCCAGCGACCCCGGCCGGGTCCGCCGCGAGGCAAAGCTCGCGTCCACCCCGCCATGCGGCGCGATGACGCCGAAGCAGTTGGGCCCGACGAGGCGGATCGCCTTCTCGCGCACCGCCGCGTCCAGCCGGCCGCTCGCGGTCTCATAGCCCTTGCGGTCCAGCGCCGAGATGACGACCGCCGCCGGCACGCCCAGCCTTGCCGCCTCCTCGACCAGCGCCGGCACGGTCGGGCCGGGCGTCGCCAAGACCACCAGGTCGGGAACCGACGGCAGGCTTGAGAGCGAACCGTAAGCGGTGAGGCCGGCGACCGTCCGGTGCTTCGGGTTGACGGGCAGAAGCTGGCCGGCGAACCCCGCCCTGACCATGTTGGCCATCAGCGCCTGCCCCATCGAATGCGGCCGGTCGGTGGCTCCCACCACCGCGACGGAGCGCGGCGCGAAGAACCGGTCGAGACGATAGAGGGACATGGCAGGTCTCCGTCGGGGCGTGGGGGCAGAGGCCGGAGGCGCACTGTAGGCACAGGACGAAGGCGCAGGAAGACCGGCGGCGCCATCTCGCCGTCATCGCCCCTTCCGAGGCGACGACATGGATCAATGTTGCGCCGCACCCATGACGCTAAGGAGACCGACGCGCCCGCGTCAGCCGCCGTGCTTCTCGAGGAAGGCTTCCACGGGCAGCGTCCGGAAGTCGGGAAGCGCCTGCCGCAGCCTTTCGTGGTCCCAGTCCCACCAGGCCAGCGCTTCCAGCCGGTCGGCGACCGGTTCGGAAAAGCGCCGCTTGATCACCCGCGCCGGATTGCCGCCGACCACCGTATAGGGCGCGACGTCCTTGGTGACGATGGCGCCCGCCGCCACCACCGCGCCGGTGCCGACCGACTTGCCCGCCAGCACGACGCCGCCATGGCCGATCCACACGTCGTGGCCGATCGTCACGGCATGGGAGCGCCGCCAGTCGAAGAAGCCCGCCTCGTCGGGCTCGCCGTCGAAATAGCGGGAAGCCCGGTAGAGGAAATGGCTCTGGCTCGCCCGCTCCATCGGATGGTTGCCGGGATTGATCCGCACATGGGAGGCGATGGAGCAGAACTTGCCGATGGTCGACATGTCGATCTGCCCGTCCTGTACGATGTAGGAATAGTCCCCCATCATCGTCTCGGAGATGACGGTGCGGGCGCCGACCTCCGTATAGGCGCCGAGCCGGCTGTCCCGCACGGTGGCGCTGGGGTGGATCGAGGGCTCGAGGCCGAGCTTGCTCATGGCGGTGACATCCTTGGGGTCATGTGCGTGCGAAAGGCTGCACGTCCCCGCCACGGATGACGCGATGATGACGGTTGCATGACGGCAATCATGTATTCCCCAGAATTCGGCCGGTGCCGCTGCGCCCGTCACCTGTCACACGACTGTAATTCGGCTGGCCTAGAGCGCTGGAAGGCGGAGGCTTGATCCTTTGCCGACTCGCTGTTCACCGAGGGCTGGCGGATGCTGACGATCGACGGACTGTCGCGACGCTTCGGAGCGAAGACCGCCGTGGACGACGTGTCGCTGGAGGTTCCCCGCGGCGCCTTCGTCGGCATCATCGGCCGCTCCGGCGCCGGCAAGTCCACCCTGCTGCGCATGGTCAACCGCCTGCAGGAACCGTCCTCGGGGCGCATCCTCTTCGAGGGACGCGACGTCACGGCGCTGTCGGGCGCTGCCCTGCGCGACTGGCGCCAGTCCTGCGCCATGATCTTCCAGCAGTTCAACCTCGTCGGCCGCCTCGACGTGCTGACCAACGTGCTCATGGGCCGGCTGAACCACGTCGGCCAGGCCCGCTCGCTCCTCAAGATGTGGAGCGCCGAGGACAAGGCCGTCGCCCTTTCCGCCCTCGAGCAGTTCGACATCGCCTCGCTCGCCGCCCAGCGTGCCGAGAGCCTCTCCGGCGGCCAGCAGCAGCGCGTCGCCATCGCCCGCGCCCTGGTGCAGGAGCCGAAGATCATCCTCGCCGACGAGCCCATCGCCTCGCTCGACCCGCGCAACACCCGCATCGTCATGGATGCGCTGCAGCGGATCAACCGTCACTACGGCATCACCGTCGTCTGCAATCTCCATTCCCTCGACCTCGCCCGGTCCTATTGCGACCGGCTTGTCGGCATGGCCCAGGGCCGCGTCGTCTTCGACGGCACGCCCTCCGCCCTCACCGACGACGTCGCCCGCGACCTCTATGGCATCGAATCCGGCGACGTCCTCGACGGCCACACGCCCGTTCCCGTCCCCGCTCCGGCCCTGCCGGCGGCGGCGGCCTTCGCCTGACCGCATCACCTGTTCCACCCGAGGTCCCGGAGACCAACCCATGTTCGACCGCCGCCAGATCGTCGCCGGCCTCGCCGGCCTGCCCCTCGCCTCCGCCGCCGCCTCCGCCCAGGGCACGTGGCAGAGCCGCTATCCCGAGCTCGTCTTCGCCGTCATCCCGGCCGAGAACGCATCCGGGACCGTGGAGCGCTACACGCCCTTCACCGAGTACCTGACCCGTGAGCTCGGCACCAAGGTGACGCTGCGCGTCGCCAACGACTACGCCGCGGTGATCGAGGGCCAGCGCGCCGGGAACATCCACTTCGCCTATTACGGTCCCTCATCCTACGTCCGCGCCCACACCGTCACCAACGGCGGTGTCGTGCCCTTCGTCGTCGAAGTGCTGCAGGACGGATCGGTCGGCTACTATTCGGTGCTCTACGTGCGCGCCAACAACCCGGCGACCCGGATCGAGGACCTGCGCGGCAAGAACCTCTGCCTCGTCGATCCCAACTCGACCTCGGGCAACAACGTGCCCCGCTTCGCCATGTCGAAGCTCGGCATCAACACCCCGGACCAGTTCTTCTCCCGCGTCGTTTATGCCGGCAGCCACGAGAACGCCGTGACGGCCGTCATGCAGGGCACCTGCGACGCCGCCTTCAACTGGTGGAACTCGGAGACGGATTCCAACCTCAGCCGCATGGTCACCAAGGGCATGGTCAAGGCCGACGACTTCAAGATGATCTTCAAGTCGGACCTGATCGCCGGCTCGCCGGTCGCCTATCTGAACTCGCTGCCCGAGGAGGCCAAGGCCGCCCTCACCAAGGCTTTCGTCGAGGCTCCGGTGAAGGCCAAGGCCGCCTTCGACCGCTGGTCGGACGGCAAGAACCAGGGCTTCCGCCCCGCCACCCACGCCGACTACCAGTCCATCGTCGATCTGCAGAAGTTCGTCGACCAGATGCGCCGCGCCCGCTCCTGACGGCATGAACCGGGGCTCCCGCCGCGCGGGGGCCCCTTCTCGTTCGAAGACCTCACAGGACATCCGCCATGCTCTCGCGCCGGCTCGCCCTGGCCCTCGCCGCCAGCCTGTCCCTCGCCGTGCCCGCCGTGGCGCAGGGCGATGACTGGCGCCGCACGCATCCCGAACTCGTCTTCTCGATCATCCCGTCCGAGAATTCCTCGGGCGTGCTCGACCGCTACTCTCCCTTCATGGCCTACCTGTCGAAGGCCCTGGGCGTGAAGGTGACCCTCAGGGTCGCCAGCGACTATGCCGCGGTGATCGAAAGCCTGCGCGCCGGCCAGGTGCACTTCGCCCATATGGGCCCGGCCGCCTATGCCCGCGCCGCCATCGTCACCCAGAACGGCGTCGAGCCGCTGGTGACCATGGCCAATTCCCAGGGCGCCATCGGCTACTATTCGGTGCTCTATGTGCGCGCCGCCGACCCGGCCCAGACCCTCGCGGACCTCAGGGGCCGCAACCTCTGCCTCGTCGATCCCAATTCGGCCTCCGGCAACAACGTGCCGCGCTTCGCCATGTCGAAGCTCGGCATCGACCCCGAGGCCCATTTCGGCAAGGTCGTCTATTCCGGCAGCCACGAGAACGCGGTGATCGGTCTCGCCCAGGGCACCTGCGACGCCGCCTTCAACTGGTGGAACACCGAGCGTGAGTCGAACCTCCTGCGAATGGTAGCCAAGAACATGGCCCGCGCCGAGGACTATCGCATCATCTTCCGCTCCGACCTCATCCCCGGCTCGCCCATCACCATGATGCGCACGGCGCCCGAGGCTTTGAGGGACGCGGTGCGCCGCGCCTTCGTCGAGGCCGCAACAGCCGACCCCGAGGCCTTCCTGCGCATCAGCGACGGCGCCGCCACCAGCTACGTTCCCGTCAGGAGCGAGGACTACCAGGTGATGATCGATCTCTCGCGTTACATCGACCAGATGCGTCGCCGGCGGAGCTGAAGCAGATCACCATGTCCAGCGCCGTCACCCGCCTTCCCGATCATCAGCTCGCCGCCCATGGCGCCGCCTATGCCGAGGCTGTCTCCGCCAAGCGGCGACAGCTCTATATCGGCCTCGCGCTCTTCATCCTGGCCTACATCGTCGCCGGCATTGTCGCCGAGGTGCGCCCCGCCACCTTCTTCACCAACCTCTGGCGCTTCACCGACTATATCGGCCGCATCTTCACCCTCGAGCAGGGCGCCGCCGCCGGCCGCTTCGTCCTCTTCGACCCGGTCGAATGGATGTGGGGCTTCGACAAGTGGATGAAGCTCCTCTGGGAGACGCTGCTCATCGCCTATGTCGGCACGCTCACCGGGGCCGTCGGCGGTTTCGTCTTCGCCTTCCTCTCCGCCCGCAATCTCACGCCCAATTCCACCGTCGGCTTCCTCGCCAAGCGCTGGCTGGAATTCTGCCGCACGGTTCCCGAGATCGTCTTCGCGCTGATCTTCGTCGTCGCCTTCGGCCTCGGCCCGGTGCCGGGAGTGCTGGCGATTGCCATCCACACCTTCGGTGCGCTCGGCAAGCAGTTCGCCGAGGTGGCCGAGAACATCGACATGAAGCCGGTGGACGGCCTGACCGCCACCGGCGCCACCTGGGCGGAGTGCATGCGCTTCGCGGTGGTGCCGCAAGTGCTGTCCAACTTCGCCAGCTACGCCCTCCTGCGCTTCGAGGTGAACGTGCGCGGCGCGGCCGTCATGGGCTTCGTCGGCGCCGGCGGCATCGGCCAGGACCTCGTCGAGGCCATCCGCAAGTTCTACTATTCCGACGTCTCAGCCATCCTGGTGCTGATCATCGCCACCGTCATGATCATCGACCTCTCCACCGAGCGGCTGCGTCATCACCTCATCGGCATGGACAACCGCTCATGACCATGCCGGCCACCGACCATCCGCTGCGCCTCGCCGCCCGCGCCGACCGCGACGGGCTCATCCAGCGCCATCCCGAGATCTTCCATCCCTCGCCGATGCGGCGGATTCGCACCGGCCTGATCCTCGCCCTGCTCGCCGGCCTCTTCGCCTATGGGCTCGTCGTGCTCGACTTCGACGTGGCGAGGCTCGTCACCGGCGTCGGCAAGCTCGGCCAGTTCCTCTGGTTCATGCTGCCGCCCTCCACCGGCACCTGGGCGAAGTTCTTCGTCTATCTCCACGCCCTCGCCGAGACGGTCGCCATCGCCTTCCTAGGCACCTTCACCGCCGCCATCGTCGCGCTGCCGGTCGGCTTCCTCGCCGCGAAGAACGTCGTGCCCAACGTCGTGGTGCATTTCCTCTCCCGCCGCATCGTCGACACGATCCGCGGCGTCGATGAGCTGATCTGGGCGCTGATCTGGGTGAGCGTGGTCGGCCTCGGCCCCTTCGCCGGCGTGCTCGCCCTGCTCTGCGCCAATTTCGGCCTGTTCTCGAAGCTCTTCTCCGAGGCCATCGAGGCCGCCGACCGCAAGGCCTCCGAGGGCATCGCCTCCACCGGCGGCGGCAAGCTGCACGGCATCCGGTTCGGCATCCTGCCGCAGGTCCTGCCGATCTTCGGCAGCCAGGTGCTCTATTTCTTCGAGAGCAACACGCGTTCGGCGACCATCATCGGCATCGTCGGCGCGGGCGGCATCGGCCTGCATCTGGCCGAGCAGATCCGCGTGCTGGAATACCAGCACGTCTCCGCGCTGATCCTCATGATCCTCGTCACCGTCGCGATCATCGACCAGGTCTCGACGCGGCTGCGCTTCGCCCTGATCGGCGAGCGCGCCGCGCCCTAGTCTCGACACGGGGCATCGGGATGATGCCCCACCCGCACCCTCCCCGTCTCGCGCCGCCCGAAGGAGAGGCGAGGGTGAGGTGGGGCCCTTGTCCCGGAAGCCCCTCCGCCTCAGCCGCCGACGGTCAGCCGGACCCGGTCGGCGCAGAAATGCGAGCGGGCCCACTGGATCGGCACGCCGTCGGGATCGACGTTGATGCTGTCGATGACGAGGACCGGCCGGCCCTCGGCGATTTCGAGCCGGGCCGAATCGGTGGCATCGGCGACGGCGGCGCCGATGCGGGTCGAGGCGCGGCGATAGTCGGGCACGCCGCACGCCGTCAGCGCCGCTGTGATCGATCCGGTCGCGCCATAGACCCCGGGCACGTCGGCGAAGCGCGGCAGCGGAAAGGCTGCCACCGCCCAGGAGATCGGCACGCCATCGGCGAAATGGGCGCTCTCGACGAGCATGACCGGATCCTCCGGCGACAGGTCGAGCGCCTCGGCGATCTCGAGGCTGGCACCGGCCTGCCTGTGCCCAAGCAGGCGGCCGGCGGGATCGCGCGCCTGCCCCACGACGATCTCGGAGAAGCGCGTGCGCGTGCTGATCGGATAGGAGAGCGGCTTGGCCTCGACATAGGTGCCCGAGCCCTGGGTGACCCTGACGAGGCCCTTGTCGACCAGCGACTTCACCGCCTGGCGCACCGTGTGGCGGTTGACGCCGAACCGTTCGGTCAGCGCCGCCTCCGTCGGCAGGCGCGTGCCCGGCACGAGGCCGCCTCCGGCGATCTCGGCCTCGATCGCCTCGGCGATCTGCCGCCAAACCGTCACTCCCCTGCCCCGCGCCAGCATCGGCCCTCCCGTCATCCGCGTGTCACGGCCGGCGGCCGATATGCGGATCATCCCCGTCACCCGATCGGCCCGGCGCATCATAGCACTTGCCCCGAGGCCCGGCCTGTCATAAAACCATAATCGTCTAGACGAATATACAAATCATGACAGATCGCCACCAGCCCACCGATTCATTGCAAGCCGCCCGCAAGGCTACCATGGCGACCGTCGCCCGCGCGACCGTCGGCGAACTCGCGGCCCTCGACGCCATGGCCGGCGACCGCGCCGAAATGCTGCGCGCCCCGGAGATCGGCCTCGTCATGGTGCGCGGCCGCATCGGCGGCGACGGCGCCCCCTTCAACCTCGGCGAGGCCACCGTGACGCGCGCCGCCGTCGCCCTGCCCGACGGGGTCATCGGTTTCGGCCACGTCATGGGACGCGACAAGGACAAGGCGCGGCTCTCGGCCCTCGCCGACGCCCTCTGGCAGGCGCCCGCCACCCGCGACGCCGTGGAGGCGCTGCTCGCCCCCGTGCGCGCCCGCATCGCGGCAGAGACCACGCTGAAGCGCGAGCGCGCCGCCGCCACCCGCGTCGACTTCTTCACCATGGTCCGCGGAGACAATTGATGGCCCTCGCCCGCGCCTTCGCCGATCCGGTCCATGACGCCCAGCAGACCTTCCGGGCGGTGATGAACGCCTTGGCCCGCCCGGGTACGCTGCAACCGGTCGCCGGTCTCACCGGCGCCCCCGCGCCGCTCTCGCCGGTGGCAGCGGCCGTCGCCGTGGCGCTCGCCGACTACGAGACCCCGCTCTGGCTCGACGGCCGGCTCGCGGCGGCGCCGGACGTCGCCGCCTGGCTCGCCTTCCACACCGGCGCGCGCATCGGCGCGGCGCCCTCCCAGGCCGCCTTCGCGCTGGTCGCCGATGCCGGCATCCTGCCCGACCTCGCTGGCTTCGCCCAGGGCACGGACGTCTATCCGGATCGCTCGACGACGCTGATCGTGCAGGTCGCGGAGCTGGGGCCGATCGCTTCTGCCGCCATGCGCGTCCGCCTCGCCGGCCCCGGCATTTCCGGCCACGCCACCCTCGCGGTCTCCTGTCTGCCGGCCGACATCGCAGACCGCCTCGCGGCCAATCATGCGCTGTTTCCCCGCGGGGTCGACCTCGTCCTCGCCGGTCCGGAGGGTGTCGCCGCCCTCCCCCGCACCACCCGCGTCACTCTCGTGGAGGCCTGACCCATGTATGTGGCCGTCAAGGGCGGTCGACCTCGTCCTCGCCGGTCCCGAGGGCGTCGCTGCCCTCCCCCGCACCACCCGCGTCACCCTCGTGGAGGCCTGACCCATGTATGTGGCCGTCAAGGGCGGCGAGCGCGCCATCGACAACGCCCACCGCCTCCTCGCCCATGCGCGGCGCGGCGATCCGGCGGTGCCCGAGGTCGCGCCGGCCCAGATCCGCGAACAGCTCACCCTCGCCGTCGACCGCGTGATGACCGAGGGCTCGCTCTACGACCGCGACCTCGCCGCCATCGCCATCAAGCAGGCGCGCGGCGACCTCGTCGAGGCCGCCTTCCTCGTCCGCGCCTTCCGCTCCACCCTGCCGCGCTTCGGTGCCAGCGAACCGGTCGACACCGCCGCCATGCAGGTCGCCCGCCGCGTCTCCGCCACCTTCAAGGACATTCCCGGCGGCCAGGTGCTGGGCCCGACGTTCGACTACACCCACCGCCTCGTCGATTTCCTGCTCGAGGCCGGGGCCGACGTTCCCGAGCCCGCCCGCGCGCCCGCCGACGAGACGGCCATGCCGCGGGTCACCGACCTTCTCGGCCATGACGACCTCATCGAGCGCAACCCGCCGGGCGACCCCGACGCCCCGGTGCCGGACCTCACCCGCGAGCCCCTCGACCTTCCCGCCGGCCGGGACCTGCGTCTGCAGAACCTCGCCCGCGGCGACGAAGGCTTCATCCTGGCGCTCGGCTACTCGACCCAGCGCGGCTTCGGCCGCACCCACCCCTTCGCCGGCGAGATCCGCCTTGGCGAGGTGGAGGTCGAGCTCTTCTCCGAGGACCTCGGCTTCGCGGTTCCGCTCGGCGACATCACCGTCACCGAGTGCCAGATGGTCAACCAGTTCAAGGGGTCGGCCACCGAGCCGCCGCGCTTCACCCGCGGCTATGGCCTCGCCTTCGGCCATTGCGAGCGCAAGACCATGGGCATGGCCCTCGTCGACCGGGCGCTGCGCGCCGGCGAGCTCGGCGAGGAGGTGAAGGCACCCGCCCAGGACGAGGAATTCGTGCTGATGCACTCCGACAACGTCCAGGCGACCGGCTTCGTCGAGCACCTGAAACTGCCGCACTACGTCGACTTCCAGGCCGAGCTCGGCCTCATCCGGGAGATCGCCGGGCGGCAGGCGGGCGACGAGCCCCTGAAGGAGGCCGCGGAATGACCGTCCACCAGACCGCCTCGGGCTACAACTTCGCCTATCTCGACGAGCAGACGAAGCGGATGATCCGCCGCGCCATCCTCAAGGCGATCGCCATCCCCGGCTATCAGGTGCCATTCGCCTCGCGAGAAATGCCCATGCCCTATGGCTGGGGCACCGGCGGCGTCCAGGTCACCGCGGCGATCCTGGGCTCTGGCGATCGCCTCAAGGTCATCGACCAGGGCGCCGACGACACGACCAACGCCGTCTCCATCCGCAAGTTCTTCGAGAAGACCTCGGGCGTGGAAACGACCACCCACACGGCGGACGCCACCATCATTCAGACCCGCCACCGCATCCCCGAGAAGACGCTGACGGCCGATCAGGTCCTCGTCTACCAGGTGCCGATCCCCGAGCCGCTGCGCTTCCTCGAGCCGCGCGAGACCGAGACGCGCGTCATGCACGCCCTCGAGGACTATGGGCTCATGCACGTGAAGCTCTACGAGGACATCGCCACCCACGGCCACATCGCCACCACCTACGCCTATCCGGTGAAAGTCGAGGACCGCTACGTGATGGACCCCTCGCCGACGCCGAAATTCGACAATCCGAAGATGAACGACTGCGCCGCCCTGCAGCTCTTCGGTGCCGGCCGCGAGAAGCGCATCTACGCCCTGCCGCCGCACACCAAGGTGGTCTCGCTCGATTTCGAGGACCACCCCTTCGAGCCGACCAAGTTCGACCATGCCTGCGCCCTCTGCGGCGCGACCCACACCTATCTCGACGAGGTCATCACCGACGACGCCGGCGGGCGGATGTTCGTCTGTTCCGACACCGACCATTGCGAGGAGCGGCGGGCCGAGGGCCACCGCGGCGAGCTTCTCGGCGAGGCCCCGGCGGCGATCGCGGGAGCGGCGGAATGAGCGCACTTTCGACGCACGCGCCGGCCTCGCAAGCCCTGCCCGGCCGTTACGGATGGGGCGCCCACCTCTCCCCGGCGGGGAGAGCTCGATCCGAGCCTTGCGAGGATCGGGTGAGGGGGACGAGACCTCACCTTTTGGCCCGCTCCCCCTCACCCGGCCTGCGGCCGACCTCTCCCCGCCGGGGAGAGGTGAAGGGAAGCGCCACCCGCGGTCACAGCCAATTCCCGTCAGCACCGGCCGAACGTTTGCTCCTCCTCCGGTCCTCCCCGGCCGAACGCTTGCTCCACCCGTCATCCCCGGCTGAGCGCAGCGAGGGGAAGGGGATCCAGGGGGTGCAGGGCATGACGCCCTCCGTTCGCAGCCTCTCTCCATTCGCCCGCCCCCTCCTGGGCCCCCTTCCCTCGGCCTTCGGCCTCGCCGGGGGTGACGGGTGGTGCAAACGGGGAGCGGCGTGGTCATGAACGAGACGACGATGACCGACACCCCCCTCCTCACGGCCGAGAGCCTGACCAAGTACTACGGCGCCCGCATCGGCTGCCGAGAGGTCGGTTTCGAGCTCTATCCCGGCGAGGTCCTCGCCGTGGTGGGTGAATCCGGCTCCGGCAAGTCGACGCTCCTGAAGCTGCTCTCCGGCCAGCTCGAACCCTCGGACGGGCGCGTGCTCTACCGCATGCGCGACGGCGTCACCCGCGACATCCTCACCCTCTCCGAGGCCGAGCGGCGGTTCCTCTTCCGCACCGACTGGGGCTTCGTCCACCAGCATGCCGAACAGGGCCTGCGCATGGGCGTCTCCGCCGGCGCCAATGTCGGCGAGCGGCTGATGGCGGTCGGCTGGCGGCACTACGGCAAGATCCGCGAGGAGGCCGAGTCCTGGCTGGAGCGCGTCGAGATCGACCCGGACCGCATCGACGACCGTCCCACCGCCTATTCCGGCGGCATGCGCCAGCGCCTGCAGATCGCCCGCAACCTCGTCACCGCGCCTCGCCTCGTCTTCATGGACGAGCCGACCGGCGGTCTCGACGTCTCGGTGCAGGCCCGCCTGCTCGATCTCATGCGCGGCCTCGTCGCCGACCTCGGCCTCGCCGCCGTGGTGGTGACCCACGACCTCGCGGTCGCCCGCCTCCTGTCCCACCGCATCCTCGTGATGAAGGACGGCCGCGCCATCGAAACCGGCCTCACCGACCAGGTGCTGGACGATCCGCGCGAGCCCTATACCCAGCTCCTCGTCTCCTCCATCCTGCAGCCGTGAGACGGATATGACCGCGCCCCTCCTCTCTCTCGACAGCCTCGCCAAGAGCTTCACCATGCACCTGCAGGGTGGGCTGGTGATCCCGGTCGTCTCGGGCATCTCGCTCGACGTCGCGCCCGGCGAATGTGTCGTGCTCGGCGGCCCCTCGGGCGCCGGCAAGTCGTCGATCCTGAAGATGATCTACGGCAACTACCGCGCCGATGCCGGAGCCATCCGCGTGGTGGACGGGCCCGAGACCGTGGACGTCGCCGCCGCCGCCCCGCGCCGCGTCATGGCGCTCAGGCGCACGACCATCGGCTATGTCTCGCAGTTCCTGCGCGTCATCCCGCGCGTGCCGGCCCTCGCCGTCGTGGCGGAAGCCGCCACCGCCTTCGGCCTTTCCCGCGACGAGGCGGAGGCGCGCGCCCGCCGCCTCCTGACGCTGCTCAACGTGCCGGAGCGGCTGTGGTCGCTGCCCCCCGCGACCTTCTCGGGCGGCGAACAGCAGCGGGTGAACATCGCCCGCGGCTTCATCGCCGACCATCCGCTGCTGCTGCTCGACGAACCGACCGCTTCCCTCGACGCACGGAATCGCGCAGCGGTGGTGGGCCTGATCGAGACGAAGAAGGCCGCCGGCACCGCCATCGTCGGCATTTTCCACGACGACGACGTCCGCGAGCGGGTCGCAACCCGCATCGTCGACGTCACGCGCTTCGCTGCGAGCGCCGCATGAGGACGACCATGAAAGCCCGGGACGACATCGGATCGCTGACACTCTTCTCCCGCCGCGTCGTGCTCGCCGACCGCGAGATCGCCGCCACCGTGGTGGTGGAGGACGGCGTCATCACCGCGATCGAGGCCG
The DNA here is from genome assembly GCA_001464235.1 of Rhizobiales bacterium Ga0077556. Lineage (GTDB taxonomy): Bacteria > Pseudomonadota > Alphaproteobacteria > Rhizobiales > Phreatobacteraceae > Phreatobacter. The sequence goes on from LNFH01000345.1 coordinate 12,558, forward strand.
ACAGTCAGCGGGCGGACGCCGCTGACCTCGGCGAGGACCTTCTCATCCCCGGTCTCGTCGAGCTGCACACCGATCACCTCGAGCCCCACTACCAGCCGCGCCCCAAGGTGCACTGGGACCCGCTCTCGGCCGTCTTCGCCTATGACGCGCAGATCGCCGCCTCCGGCATCACCACCGTCTTCGACAGCCTGCGCATCGGCTCCGACGACGACCGGCCGACCACGGCCGACGGCCTGCTCGACCTCTCCGAAGCCATCGAGACGGCGAAGGCCACCGGCCTGCTGCGCTCCGACCACCACACGCACCTGCGCTGCGAAATTCCCTCCCGCGGCGTGGTCGAGGAGGCGGAGAGCTACCTCGCCCGCTTCGACGTGCGCCTCATGTCGCTGATGGACCACACGCCGGGCCAGCGCCAGTTCCGCGACGAGGAGAAGCTGCGCACCTATTACCGCGGCAAGACCGGCCTGTCGGAGAGCGACCTCGACCGGCTCTTCGCCAACCGCCGCGCCCGCGCCGACGAGATCGGCGAGCCGAACAAGCGCGGGCTCGTCGCCCTCGCCCACAAGTCCGGCATCGCCCTCGCCAGCCACGACGACACGCTGGAGGACCACGTCGCCGAATCCGTCGCCGACCGGGTGTCCATCGCCGAGTTCCCGACGACGGTGGAGGCGGCACGCGCCTCCCACGCGGCCGGCATCTCGGTGCTCATGGGCGCGCCCAACGTGGTGCGCGGCGGCTCGCATTCCGGCAACGTCTCGGCCGTGGAACTGGCCGGGGCGGGCGTCCTCGACATCCTCTCCTCCGACTACGTGCCGATCAGCCTCATCCACGGCGCCTTCGGCCTCGCCGGCGTGCCGGCCATGGGCGGCCTCGCCGGCGCGATCCAGACCGTGACGCTGAAGCCTTCTCTCGCTACCGGCATGACCGACCGGGGCGAGATCGCCGTCGGCAAGCGCGCCGATCTCGTCCGTGTCGCCCTGGTCGGCGACAAGCCCGTCGTGCGCGAGGTCTGGCGCACCGGCCGCAGGATCGCCTGACGTGACGCCGGGGCTGCGCGGCGAGGGACGGCCGGTGGCCGACCAGAGGCCCATCGGGCCGGGGCGGCTCGTCCTCGTGGTCGGCCCGAGCGGCGCCGGCAAGGACACGCTCATCGCCGCCGTGCGCAACCGGCTGGCGGCCGACGAGGCCGTGCTCTTCCCGCGCCGCATCGTCACCCGGCCTGCCTCCGCGGCAGAAGACAACGTCGAGGCCGACGAGACGACCTTCGCGCGCATCGCCGAGGCCGGCGGCTTCGCCCTCACCTGGTCGGCCCACGGCCACCGCTACGGCATTCCCGCCGTCGTCGACCATGCGGTCTATGGCGGCCGCACCGCGGTGTGCAACGTCTCGCGCGAGGTGCTGGCGGCCGCCCGCCAGCGCTACCGGAACGTCACGGTGGTCGAGGTCACCGCCCCGCCGGAGGTGCTGCAGGCCCGCGTCGCCGCCCGCTCGCGCGCCTCCGACGGCGACCCGGCCGCGCGCGTCGTGCGCCAGGTGTCCGCTCCGGTCGACCCCGACGTGGTCATCGTCAACGACGGCGCAATCGAACCCGCCGCCGACCGGCTGCTCGCGGTCATCGCGGGGGCTGGCCGCTCCAACCTTCTGTGACGGCACCTCCGCACCGTTGACGAAATCGTGATAGGACGGCGGCCGACCTCATCGCCAGGAGCCGCGCCCGTGAGTCGCTACGTCGCCCGCATTCCCATGTCCCTCGCCTGCCCCGAGCCGATGGAGGCGGCGATCCGCCACGTTCTGGAGGGCGAATACGAGGCGGACTACGACGGCGTCGGCCTCGACATCCTCGACATCGGCGCCAATGTCGGCTCCTTCGCGCTGTGGTCCTCGGCGCGCTGGCCGGGCAGTCACGTGCGCTCCTTCGAGCCCCATCCCGGCACCTTCGAGTTCCTGAAGCAGAACACCGCCGGCCGCCGCGACATCACCATCGTCAACGCCGCGCTCTTTCCCGGCGGCCAGACCAAGGCGACCTTCCACAGCCGCTTCGCCGGCGACGGCGAATCCGGGCTCGCCGCCTATTCCGGCGACACCTTCGCCGAGGGCACGCTCGTCGAGACCTACGAGGTCGACGTGGTCGACCCGGCGTCCCTCCCCTCCGCCGACGTCGTCAAGATCGACATCGAGGGCGGCGAGGGCGAGGTCCTCTCCCATCTCGACCTGTCGCGCACCTCGCTCGTCCTGCTGGAGTTCCAGAACCGGAAGAACCGCGAGCAGATCCGTGCCACGCTCGCCGCCGACTTCGATCTCCTCCACGACGAGGAATTCCTCTGGGACGACCTCCTCGGCTACCAGGGCTACCGGCAGGACCTGAAGGGCGACGCCTGGGGCCGCATCTTCGCGGTGCGCCGCAACCTCACCCGCATGACGAAGACCACCCCGCTCTCCGCCTGAAACGAGAAAGGCCCGGCCGAAGCCGGGCCTTTCCGTCATGGTGAGTGGCGAAATCAGCGGGCGCGCAGGAATTCCGGCACGCGCAGCAGCACCATCTCGTTGCCGTCGGCCTTGTTGGGGTCGCGGCTGGACGAGAAGGGCAGGTTGTTGTCGTTGCCGACGATGATGTGGTCGGCGTCGACCACGTCGACGTTCTCGATGGTGAAGAACGGCATCTGGAAGTGACCGCCCGACAGCGGCACCCGCGAGCGGTTGTTGGGATCGCGGATCGCCAGGAGGTCGATGAAGCCGATCTTGCGCACCGCGCCGCCGGCATTGGCATCCGTCATCTCGATCTTCCAGATGCGCTTGATGCGCGGCAGGGCGTGGAAGCAGTTTTCCGCCCGCTGGCCGGCCGGGCAGGCCCGCTCCGCCACGCCCTCGTTGTCGTCGCGCTCGATGACGAGGCCGGTGGTGGCGTCGATCATGTTGAAGTCGCCGATCGACAGGCCGTTGGCGTCGAGGACGTATTTCCAGTGGCGACCGGTGTAGCGGCCGGCGGCGACGTCGAACTCGAGGATGCGCAGGTATTCGCGCCCGTTCACCTGCTCGAGGGCGCGGGTGGCGGGATTCCAGAGCGCGCCTTCCAGCAGCGGGTAAAGGAAACGGCCGTCGGGCGAGGCTGCCATGCCCTCGAAGCCCTTCGAGCGGCGGACGCGGAAGTCCACGGCCCCGCCGGGAACGGCAGGCGTCGTGACCGCGGGATGGTCGGGCGAGCGGGCGACCTCACCGTCGACCATGGTCTCGAAGATCGCCTCGATCTTGCCGGTCATGTCGGCGCGGATGAGATAGGGGCCGAATTCCTCGCCGATCCAGATCTTGCCGCCGATGATCTGGAAGCTCTCGGGATCGAAGTCGGCGCCGGTCAGGTAGCGGCGCTCCGTCGCCTCGTTGGCGATGCGGAACGGCACCTTCTTGTCGGGGTCGGAGAGGAACACGGTGGCGATGCGCTCCATCGTCCCCTTCTCGAAATCCATGCGGTAATGGCTGAGGAAGAGCATGGCGTCGGGCGAGTTGCGCTTGTTGCCGAAGCCGTTGTCGGTCAGCACCCAGTACGTGCCATCCGCCATGCGGCGGATGCCGGAATGGCCCTGGACCGGCTGGCCGCGGAAGGGCACCGACAGGCCGGTGGGGCGGCCGGCGGAACGGCCCATGACGGTGCCGAGGGCGTCGACCCGCGCGGCGCCGGTGAACTTGCCGGAGATCTGCAGGTCGGCCGGCGCGTCGGCCGGCGGGGCGATGAAGGTGTCGGCGGGCAGGATGGCGTGACCGGCCAGCGACGCGGGGAATTCCGCATCGGCGAAGGCGGGGGTCGCGGCCATCAGGCCGGCGAGCAGGACGAGAGCGCGCATGGGAACTCCTCGCGGGTGGGTGACGCCGCCCTTCTGCCCACCCTGCATGACGCAGCGCCGACAGCGTGACGACGGCGCGATGACGAAAGGGCAGGCCCGCCGCCGCCCGCTCTCGACACCGCCCGCCGGGCATCCCACAAATGCGCCATGAGCCGTTCCTCCTCCCTCCTGCCCGTCGAGACCGTGGACACCTGTATCGTCGGGGCCGATCCCGGCGGCTTCTCCCTCGCCCTGGCCCTGGCCGCGGCGGGGACGTCCGTCGCCGTCGTGCTCCCGCCGGGCGGGGGCCTGACCCTCCAGGAGCTTGCGCTGCGCCTCGCCGTCCTGCGCACGGCGACGGCGGGCGACCGGCCGCGGGCCTGGCCCGACGTGCAGCGCCGGATCGCGTCGGCCGCCCGGCCGCAGGCGGTGAACCTCGCGCCGCGCCGCCTCGCCGCCGTCGGCATCCGGGTGGTCCAGGGCGCCGCGACCTTCACCGGGCCGCGCAGCCTCGAGGCCGGAGGCCGCGTCATCGAGGCCCGCCGCTTCGTGCTCGCCGGCGGCGCGACGCCCCGCGTGCCCGCCATTCCAGGCCTCGACGACGTGCCGGTGCTGACCCCTGACACCGTCTGGGACCTCGACGGGATTCCCGCCCATCTCGCCGTCGTCGGCGCCGACGAGACCGCCCTCGCCCTCGCCCAGGGGTTCCGCCGGCTCGGCGCACGGGTGACGCTCTTCGCCCCCGAGGGCCTGCTGCCCGGCTTCGACCGGGACATGGCGGGGGCCCTGCGCGACCGGCTCGCCGCGGACGGCGTCACGCTCTTCGAGGAGGCCCGCGTCACCGGCGTCGAGCGGCAGGGGGACGGCATCGCCCTCACCGCCAGCCGCGGCGGCGAGGACGGTGCCCTCGTCGTCTCCCACGTCCTCGTCTCCGCGGGCCGCGAGCCGGCGCCCGGCGCCCTCGGGCTCGACGCCGCCGGCATCGTCCATGGCCCCCGCGGCATCGCGGTGGACGGCTGGCTCCTGACCGCCAACCGGCGCGTCTTCGCCATCGGCGAGGCGAGCGACCCCGCCGCCGAGCCGGGCCTGTCGGAGCGCCAGGCCGCCCTCCTCGCCGGCCACGTCCTGCTGCGCCGGCCGGTCCGCGCGAGCGACCTCCTGCCGATACGCAGCGCGCTCACCTCGCCCGCCCTCGTCGAGCTTGGCCTCGGCGAGGCGGAGGCGCGCCGCCGCGATGCCCGCTGCCGCATCCTGCGCCTGCCGCTGGCCGAGAGCCCCGGCGCCCATGTGGCCGGCCCGCCCGAGGGCCACGTGAAGCTGATCGTCTCGGCGAAGGGGCGCCTTCTCGGCGCGGCCATCCTCGCCGAAGAGGCCGCGGCGATCGCCGCACCCGTCGCCCTCGCCATGGGCCGCGGCCTGACCGTTCATGATCTTGCCGCCATCCAGTTGCCGTATCCAGGCGTAAGCGACATAGGCAAACGCGCAGCGCTGGCCTATTTCAGCAATCGCTTGTCGAATCCGTGGATCAGGCGGACCATCCGTCTGCTACGCTGGTTCGGCTGAGACAGCACCGCAACGGAAGGCCGGATGGCAGAGACCACGGATGATCGTCAGGCCCGGGAGACGGCGGCGCGGCCCGCCGGCATCGACCCGGCCGCGCTCGACGTCGCCGCCCCCGTGCCCTCGCGCGGCGTCGGCCTGTCGGGCAAGCTGCTGATCCTGACGACGCTGTTCATCCTCGTCGCCGAAGTCCTGATCTACGTTCCGGCGGTCGCCAACTTCCGCAATTCCTGGCTCGACGACCGCCTGGCCGCCGGCCGCACCGCCGCCCTGGTGCTCGAGGCGGCGCCGAGCGGCATGGTGCCCGAGGCGCTGGTGCGCGAGCTCCTCGACAGCGCCGGGGCCAAGGCCGTGGCGCTGAAGACCGGCCCGGCGCGCCGCCTGCTCGCCGCCTCCGACGAATTGCCCGACGTCGACGTCACCATCGACATGCGCAACCAGCCGATCTTCCGCTCGATCCCGGAGGCCTTCGCCACGCTCTTCGCGCCGGACGGGCGCGCCATGCGGGTGATGGGCGAGGCGCGCCGCGCCGGCGATTTCGTCGAGATCGTCATGGACGAGACGCCGCTGCGCCACGCCATGCTGCGCTTCTCCAAGACGCTGCTGATCTATTCGCTGTTCATCTCCGCTGTCTCGGCGGCGCTGGTCTACGTCACGCTGCACCTGATGTTCGTGCGGCCCATGCGGCGCCTGACCGACACGATGATCGCCTTCCGCGAGAACCCCGAGGACATCAGCCGCGCCATCGTGCCCACCGGCCGCAAGGACGAGGTGGGCGTCGCCGAATACGAGCTGCAGTCCATGCAGCATTCGCTGCACGACATGCTGGCGCAGCGCTCCCGCCTCGCCGCCCTCGGCCTCGCGGTCTCCAAGATAAACCATGACCTGAGGAACCTCCTCGCCTCCGCCCAGCTCTTCTCCGACCGCCTCGCCAACGTGCCGGACCCGACGGTGCAGCGCTTCGCGCCGAAGATGATCCAGGCGCTCGACCGCGCCATCGCCTTCTGCCAGTCGACCCTGTCCTATGGCCGCGCCCACGAGGCCCCGCCGCAGCGCCGCCCGGTGGAGCTGGCGACGCTGGCCGAGGAGGTGCGCGAGACCATGGGCCTCGGCGAGGACGCGCGCATCGGCTTCGTCAACGCGGTGGAGGACGGCATCAGCCTCGACGCCGACCCCGACCACCTGTTCCGCGTCCTGCTCAACCTCGCCCGCAACGCCCACCAGGCGCTCGAGACGCGCGCGCCCAACGATCCCGCCCGCGACCACATCCGCATCGCCGGCCGGCGGGAGGGCGCGGTCGCCGTCATCGAGGTCTCCGACACCGGCCCCGGTGTCCCCGAGCGCGCCCGCCAGCACCTGTTCGAGGCCTTCCAGGGCTCCACCCGGCCGGGCGGCACCGGCCTAGGCCTCGCCATCGCCGCAGAGCTGGTGCGCGCCCACGGCGGCACCATCGCGCTCGCCGACGGCACCCTCGGCGCCACCTTCCGCATCACCATCCCGGACCGGCCCATCGACCTCGCCTCCGCCCGCCGGGCCCAGCGCAAGCGCGCCTGA
>LNFH01000346.1 GCA_001464235.1 Rhizobiales bacterium Ga0077556
CGCGTCGTCGACAACATCACCGCGGTCACCACCGCCTCGGCCGAGACCAACAGCTCGGCGACGGAGGTGCTCTCCGCCGCGCGCAGCCTGTCCGAGCAGGCAATCACCCTCTCCCGGTCGGTCGAGACCTTCCTCAGCGAGGTCAAGGCCGCCTGACGCCGCCTTTCAACCATCAGACCAGGGCCGGGAGCGGACACGCTTCCGGCCCTGTTCCGTTCTGATCATGTTTGGCCGCCACGTCCGAGCCAGCGGAAGGTCAGCGGCGCGGCGATCATGGTGAGAAAAACGCGGATGATGTGAAAGGCGGCGACGAAGGCCACCTCGGCATGCAGCGCCACCGCGATCAGCGCCATTTCGGTGAGACCGCCGGGTGAATAGGCGAGGATCAGCGTCACCGCCGAGAAGCCAGAGATGTGCGAGACGGTGACGGCGAAGAGCGTCATCCAGAACATCAGGATGGCGGTGGAGCCGACCGAAAGGGCCAGCACCCGCCAGACCACTCGGCTCGCCGTGCCGGCGAAGCGGCAGCCGATGGCGACGCCGAGCACGACCTGCGCCGCGTTGACGATCTCGAAGGGCGGCTTGAAGTCCGACAGGCCGGAAATGTGGACCGCCGCGCTGACGATCATGCAGCCGAGCAGCGTCTTCGCCGGCAGTCGCAGCACGTGGCCGAGGAAGGCGCCGGAAAAACCGCAGACGACGAGCCAGAGCTCGGCGGAAAGCGGCGCGTCGAAGACGGAGACGCCGCCCGCCGGCCGATCGAGCCGGATGCCCTGGCTGAACTGGATGATGAAGGGCAGCGTCAGCACCACGAGGAGGATACGGGCCGAGTGCACGAGGGCGATGACGCGGGCGTCGCCGCCGCGTTCCTCCCCGTAGATGACCATCTCGACGAGGCCGCCGGGCATGCCGGAGAAGAAGGCCGTCACCCAGTCGTAACCGCCGATGCGACGGTAGTACCAGACGACGCTGAGACCGCAGGCGGTCATGAACAGGACGAGCCCGGCCAGCGGCACCAGCCATTGCGGAAGCTGCCAGACGATCGAGGGCGAAAAGCCCGACCCGAGCATGACGCCGATGATCGCCGACATGGGCGAGCGGATGACGCCGGGGGCAGCGACGGGCGCGCGCGCCAGCGCCGCGACCGTGCACACCGTCATGGCGCCGAGCATCCAGGGCAGCGGCAGGCGGAGCCAGTAGAACACGGCACCGCCGGCGATGCCGAGCACCAGGGCGAAGGCGAACTGGCGGTAGGGAAAGACGGCGGGAGACAGCTGGGTGAAACCGCTGCGGACCTCGGCAAGCCACCCCGTCACGTCCCTGCCCTTTCGGTCGAACTCTTCCCTGCGCCGCTTACCATGGCGCCGGGGCCGGAGAGGACGCGATTTCCACAGGTCAGGTGCCCGGGTTCAGGCGAGCGACGGCAGGCGGACGGGCGGGAATGGTGGGCAGTGACGGGCTCGAACCGCCGACATCCTGCGTGTAAAGCAGGCGCTCTACCAACTGAGCTAACCGCCCCCCGGGCATTCCGGCCGTTCCCGCCATGTAGACCGCCCCCGGCGCGGCGACAAGGGGCGCGATGCCGCCCCGGCGGCGGGCCGGGCGGTTCGCGGAAACGCCGCCGCAGCCCTCGGGGCCACAGCGGCGTTTCTCCAGCGAAACGTCACTCCATCAGGAGTTGACGGCGTCCTTCAGGCCCTTGCCGGCCGAGAACTTCGGCGCGTTCGAGGCCTTGATCTGCACGGGCTTGCCGGTGCGCGGGTCGCGGCCCTCGCGGGCGGCGCGCTTGGTCACCGAGAAGGCACCGAAACCCACGAGCTTCACGTCGCCGCCGGCCTTCAGGGTCGCGGCGATGGCGTCGAACGTGGCATCAACTGCAGCACCCGCCTGCGCCTTCGTGAGGCTCGCCGCATCGGCGACCGCGGCGATCAGTTCGTTCTTGGTCACGGGCTGTTCTCCTTCAGTTTGCGCCGGTCCGGGAATGCGGATTCCGTTGCCGACGGGCGTCCCCTTTGCCGCGCCAGCATCGCGAAAGCAAGGAAAATGCTGGGTTTGCGCGGTTCTTGTGGACGATTTCGGCGCCTTTCAACAGGAATGAAGGGCGATATCGGCTCCTTCTCTGGAACAGTTCCAACGATGGCCGCATTAGCCGCACGTCGCGTCAGGGCAAACGCCGGCGGGGGTGGGTCCGTACGACTTCATTGATTCCACTGGCGATGTCAGGGACGATCCGGGCCAGCGCGCCCGAACCCACGCCTTGGAACGCCGACAGGGGACCGCGATATTCCGGCAATTCGACTTGGCCGTTGGCATTCGCCATACGGAATCTCAACCTCATCCCAACCGAACCTCGACTTTCCTGAACATAAAAGGCCCAGTCTGAAACCCGCGACAAGGGCATGAGGACTGTATGGGCAGCTTGCCCTCGGCAGAACCGGATAACGAGGTCCGAGCCCGACAGCGACAGTCCGCGCACCCCCTCCTCGGCGATGGTCTGGCGTCGGCCTTCGGTTGCGAGCGTGCCAAAGTAGAGGACCGCGGCGATCAGCCAGAAAAATGCAAGAAAGCCACCAAAAGCAACGATCGTCCCACGCCGTTGAGCGGGAAACCGCCAGCATGCTTTCAAGCAGCCAAACAGGACCGCGATCGCAATAGCGCCAGCCACGAGAATGATGACGTTTAGACGGCCATTGAAAGCCGAGGCGCAGTCGGCGTCGACCAGGATCTGCGCGCCGACGATCGCTTCCACATGCGCTCCATGAAAAAGGGGCGACCCGAAGGCCGCCCCGATCCATAGATCAACGTGCTTGCGAAAGCCTCAATGCGCCACGACGCCGGCGGGATCCTCCTCGCCCGGCTTGCGCGGGGCGATGGGCTCGGCCTCCTCGTCCCACTCCACCGGCTCGGGCTGGCGGATGAGCGCGTGCTTGAGGACCTCGTCCATGCGGCTGACCGGGATGATCTCCAGGCCGTTCTTCACGTTGTCCGGAATCTCCGCCAGATCCTTGGCGTTCTCCTCCGGGATGAGGACCATCTTCAGCCCGCCGCGCAGCGCCGCGAGGAGCTTTTCCTTGAGGCCGCCGATGGGCAACACCCGGCCGCGCAGCGTGACCTCGCCGGTCATGGCGATGTCCTTGCGGATCGGGATGCCCGTCATCACCGACACCATGGCCGTGGCCATGGCGATGCCGGCGGACGGACCATCCTTCGGCGTCGCCCCCTCGGGCACGTGGACGTGGACGTCGCGCTTGTCGAACATGGGCGGCTTGATGCCGAAGTCGAGCGCCCGCGAGCGGACGTAGGACGCCGCCGCCGAGATCGATTCCTTCATCACGTCCTTCAGGTTGCCCGTCACCGTCATGCGGCCCTTGCCGGGCATCATCACGGCTTCGATGGTCAGCAGCTCGCCGCCGACCTCGGTCCAGGCGAGGCCCGTGACGGCGCCCACCTGATCCTCGGTCTCCGCCATGCCGAAGCGATAACGGGGCACGCCGAGATATTCCTCGACCACCTTCGGGGTGACCTTGATCGACTTCTTCTTCGTCAGCGTGAGGTCCTTCACGCCCTTGCGGACGAGGTTGGACATCTCACGCTCGAGGTTGCGGACGCCCGCCTCCCGCGTGTAGCGGCGGATGACGGTCATCAGCGCCTCGTCGGTGATCGACCAGTCCTTCTCGCTCAGGCCGTGCTTGGTGACGGCGTTGGGGATCAGGTGCTTCTTGGCGATCTCCCGCTTCTCGTCCTCGGTGTAGCCGGCGATGCGGATCGTCTCCATGCGGTCCAGCAGGGGCGGCGGGATGTTCAGCGTGTTCGCCGTGGTGACGAACATCACGTTCGAGAGGTCGAAGTCGACCTCCAGATAGTGGTCGTTGAACGTCGCGTTCTGCTCGGGGTCGAGCACCTCGAGGAGCGCCGCGGAGGGATCGCCGCGGAAGTCCTGGCCCATCTTGTCGATCTCGTCGAGCAGGAAGAGCGGGTTCGCCGTCTTCGCCTTCTTCATCGACTGGATGATCTTGCCCGGCATCGAGCCGATGTAGGTGCGCCGGTGGCCGCGGATCTCCGCCTCGTCACGCACGCCGCCGAGCGAGATGCGGACGAATTCGCGACCCGTCGCCTTGGCGATCGACTTGCCGAGCGAGGTCTTGCCGACGCCGGGCGGACCGACGAGGCAGAGGATGGGACCGGTCAGCTTGTTGGCGCGCTGCTGCACCGCCAGGTACTCGACGATGCGGTCCTTGACCTTGTCGAGGCCGAAATGATCGGCGTCGAGCAGGGTCTGCGCGCCCGGCAGGTCCTTCTTGATCTTCGATTTCTTGCCCCAGGGGAGCGACAGCATCCAGTCGAGATAGTTGCGGACCACCGTCGCCTCGGCCGACATCGGCGACATCTGGCGCAGCTTCTTCAGCTCGTGGTTGGCCTTGTCGCGGGCCTCCTTCGACAGCTTGGTGCGCTTGATCTTGTCCTCGAGCTCGACCAGCTCGTCGCGGCCGTCCTCGTCGCCCAGCTCCTTCTGGATCGCCTTCATCTGCTCGTTGAGGTAGTACTCGCGCTGGGTCTTCTCCATCTGCCGCTTGACGCGGGTGCGGATCTTCTTCTCGACCTGCAGCACGGAGATCTCGCTCTCCATGAGGCTGAGCGCCTTCTCCAGCCGCTTGGCGACGTCGATCGTCTCCAGCACGGCCTGCTTGTCGGAAATCTTCACCGCCAGATGCGAGGCGACCGTGTCGGCGAGCTTGGACGGCTCGTCGATCTGGCTGACCACCGAGACGATCTCGGGCGAGACCTTCTTGTTGAGCTTCACATAGCCCTCGAACTCGGTGATCACCGAGCGGGCGAGCGCCTGGACCTGCACCTTGTCGCCGATCTCGTCGGCGATGGCGCCGGCCTCGGCCTCATAGAACTCCTCGCGCCCCGAATAGGCGCCGATGCGGGCGCGCGACACGCCCTCGACCAGCACCTTCACGGTGCCGTCGGGCAGCTTCAGGAGCTGCAGGACGGAGGCGAGCGTGCCGATCTCGTAGATGGAGTCCGGCTCCGGATCGTCGTCCTGCGCCTTCATCTGGGTGGCAAGCAGGATGTGCGTCTCGGCGCGCATGACCTCCTCGAGGGCGCGAATCGACTTCTCGCGGCCGACGAAGAGCGGAACGATCATGTGGGGGAACACCACGATGTCGCGCAGCGGCAGGACCGGGAAGGTCTTGATCTCGCCGGGGTTGAGGGGCGGACGCTTCTTGGTCTCGCTCATGGTTCACTCGTCCTTTCCTCGACACGCCGCGAAAGCGGCCCTCACGGGCCCGCGCCGACGGCGGCGCTCGGATGATTCCTGGCAGGGTGACGCGAAATTACGCTTTTGTCGCGCGGGGACGGCGGCGGGATTGAGGCCGGCCCGGAAGCTCTGCGGCTTCCTTCGGAGGTCTCGAGGCGCTTGGCCGACCTCGGGCACAAATCCCTGCCCGGGGGTCTGTCGGTGACCATTAGGTGGCGCTGCACACCCCGGGTGTCAAGGCGACCAAAGTGCCGGACGCACAGCCTGCTGAAGGATCGGTTGCGCGTGCCGTCTGCGCGGCGACGCGCACGAAAAAGGGCGGGTGAATCACCCGCCCTCCCCGAAAGCCCTTGCGGCTGGATCAGGCGCTCTGCGCCTTCTCCTTCTCCGCGTAGATGTAGAGCGGCCGGGCCTTGCCCTGCACCACCTCCTCGGAGATCACGACCTCCTCGACGCCTTCGAGGCCCGGCAGGTCGTACATGGTGTCGAGCAGGATGCTCTCCATGATGGACCGCAGGCCGCGGGCGCCGGTCTTGCGCTCGATGGCCTTGCGCGAGACCGCGCCGAGCGCGTCCTCGTGGAAGGTGAGGTCGACGTTCTCCATCTCGAACAGGCGCTGATACTGCTTCACCAGGGCGTTCTTCGGCTCGGTGAGGATCTTCTTCAGCGCCGTCTCGTCGAGGTCCTCGAGCGTCGCCAGCACCGGCAGACGGCCGACGAACTCGGGGATGAGACCGTACTTCAGCAGGTCCTCCGGCTCCACCGAGCGGAAGATCTCGCCGGTGCGGCGCTCTTCCGGCGCGCGCACCGTGGCGCCGAAGCCGATCGAGGAGCCCTGCCCCTTGGTCGAGATGATCTTCTCGAGGCCGGCGAAGGCGCCGCCGCAGATGAACAGGATGTTGGAGGTGTCCACCTGCAGGAATTCCTGCTGCGGGTGCTTGCGCCCGCCCTGCGGCGGCACGGAGGCAACGGTACCCTCCATGATCTTCAGCAGGGCCTGCTGGACGCCCTCACCCGACACGTCGCGGGTGATCGAGGGATTGTCCGACTTGCGCGAGATCTTGTCGATCTCGTCGATGTAGACGATGCCGCGCTGCGCCCGCTCGACGTTGTAGTCGGAGGCCTGGAGAAGCTTCAGGATGATGTTCTCGACGTCCTCGCCGACATAGCCGGCTTCGGTCAGCGTCGTCGCGTCGGCCATGGTGAAGGGCACGTCGAGGATGCGGGCCAGCGTCTGGGCGAGCAGCGTCTTGCCCGAGCCCGTGGGGCCGATCAGCAGGATGTTCGACTTCGACAGCTCGACGTCGTTGTGCTTCGTCGCGTGGTTGAGGCGCTTGTAGTGGTTGTGCACCGCGACCGACAGCACCCGCTTGGCGTGGAACTGGCCGATCACGTAGTCGTCCAGGACCTTGCAGATCTCCTTCGGCGTCGGAATGCCGTCCTTGGACTTGACCAGCGAGGACTTCGACTCCTCCCGGATGATGTCCATGCAGAGCTCGACGCACTCGTCGCAGATGAACACCGTGGGCCCGGCGATCAGCTTGCGCACCTCGTGCTGGCTCTTGCCGCAGAAGGAACAGTAGAGGGTGTTCTTCGCGTCGCTGCCGGCCTTGCTCATCATCTCTCTCCAACGCGAACCGTCACCCTGTCGGATCGGGATCGTCTGACGCGAGACCCGAAGGTCTCTCGATGTCTCGGCCCCCCGGAACGCCGACTGGCCCTTCAGCCAACCATGGTGCGCACCGCGGGATCAAGAAAGGATTAACGCTGTTTTGTCACATACGGTCCATTTAGGGACCACAGGCACTGTCGGATCAGTCTATGCAACGGGCATACCGACCGTGGTGACCCAAAAGTGACACCCGGCGGATGCCGGTTCCGGCACCCGCGCGGGATCACAGAAGGACATCACGCCTTGGCCGGTTCGGGCTCGTCGGCGCGCTCCTCGATCACCTTGTCGATCAGGCCGAACTCCTGGGCCTTCTGCGCCGACATGAAATTGTCGCGCTCCAGGGCGTCCTCGATCTCCTTCAGCGACCGGCCGGTGTGCTTCACGTAGACCTCGTTGAGGCGACGCTTCAGCTCCTTGACCTCTTCGGCATGGATCAGGATGTCCGTCACCTGGCCGCGATAGCCGCCCGAGGGCTGGTGCACCATGATGCGCGAATGCGGCAGGGCGAAGCGCTGGCCCTTGGCGCCGGCGGTGAGCAGGAGCGAGCCCATCGAGGCGGCCTGGCCCATGCAGAGCGTGGTGACGGCCGGCTTGATGAACTGCATCGTGTCGTAGATCGACATGCCCGCCGTGACGACACCGCCCGGCGAGTTGATGTACATGTTGATCTCCTTCTTCGGGTTCTCCGCCTCGAGGAACAGGAGCTGGGCGACGATCAGCGTCGCCATGCCGTCCTCGACCGGGCCCGACAGGAAGATGATCCGCTCCTTCAGGAGGCGGGAATAGATGTCGTAGGACCGCTCGCCGCGGTTGGTCTGCTCGACCACCATCGGCACCAGGTAGTTCATCAGCGTGTCGTGCGGGTCTCTCATCGTCTTCGGTCCTTCGGGGTCGCGATTCGGGGCGAGCATCCCCCGAATCTCTTTGACGCCATCCTAACGGCTATACGCATCCCCGGTGAATCCGCCGCGATTGCGCCGGAAAAGCGAAGGGCCGCCAGCGGCGGCCCTTCCCTCACAAGGAATTGTCCGGTCGCAGCGCCATTCAGGCGGCTTCCTCGTCGTCGTTGTCCTTGAAGAGATCGTCCTTGGAGACGGCCTTCTCGGTGACGTCGGCGAGTTCGAGGATGTAGTCCACGACCTTCTCCTCGAAGATCGGAGCGCGGAGCGAGGCGAGAGCCTGGGGCGTCTTGCGGTAGTAGTCCCAGACCTGCTGCTCCTGGCCGGGGAACTGGCGCGCCCGCTCGACCACGGCGCGCGACACTTCCTCGTCGCTGACCTTGATCTGGGCCTTCTCGCCGATTTCCGCAAGGACGAGGCCGAGACGGACGCGACGCTCGGCGATGGCGCGATACTCCTCGCGGGCCTTCTCCTCGGTCGTCTCCTCGTCGGTGAAGGTCTTGCCGCGCGCTTCCAGGTCCTGGCTGACCTGGCGCCACACGCTCTCGAACTCCTGGTCGACCA
Source organism: Rhizobiales bacterium Ga0077556 (assembly GCA_001464235.1). GTDB lineage: Bacteria > Pseudomonadota > Alphaproteobacteria > Rhizobiales > Phreatobacteraceae > Phreatobacter. The sequence continues at coordinate 8,402 of LNFH01000346.1, forward strand.
GCGTCTGCGGCAGGTCGAAGGCATGCTTTTCGTCGAGCGCGTCGAGCAGCGAGCGCTTCACCTTGCGGCGCGAGGCGGCGGCATATTCGCTCTTCAGCCGGTCGGAGACGGCGGCCTTCAGCTTGGCGAGATCCTCGAAGCCCACCATCTTGGCGAACTCCTCGTCGATGGCGCGCTCGCCCGGCTTCTCGATCGACTTCACCGTGACGGCGAACTCGGCGTCCTTGCCGGCGAGGTTCTCGGCCATGTAGTTCGACGGGAACTTCACCTTCACGACGCGATCCTCACCGGCCTTCACGCCGACGAGCTGGTCCTCGAAGCCCGGGATGAACGAGTTGGAGCCGAGCTCCAGCTGGATGTCCTCGGCGGTGCCGCCCTCGAACTTCTCGCCGTCGATCGTGCCGACGAAGCCGATGGTGAGGCGGTCGCCGCTCTCGGCGGCGGCGCCCTCGGCCTTCGCCTCGAACGGGCGGTTCTGCTTGGCCATGGTCTCGAGCATCGCCTGGACGTCGGCCTCGGCCGGCTCGACGACCGGCTTCTCGACCTTGATGCCCTTGAAGTCGGCGAGCTGGATCGTCGGCAGCACCTCGAAGGCGACGGTGTAGTCGAGGTCGGCGGTGCCGTCGAACACGGCCTTCGCCTCGGCCTCGGCCTCCGGCAGCTTCACCGAGGGCTCCTGGGCGAGCTTGAAGCCGTTCTCCTCGACGATCTTCTGGTTCGTCTCGCCGACCAGCGCCTCGATGGTCTCGGCGAGAACGGCGCGGCCGTAGAGCTTCTTCAGATGCGCCGTCGGCACCTTGCCGGGGCGGAAGCCGTTGATGTTGACGCGGCCCTTGAGGTCGTCGAGGCGGGCATCGGCGCGGGCGGCGAGGTCGGTCACAGGAACCACCACGCGGAATTCGCGCTTCAGACCTTCGGACAGGGTGGCGGTCACCTGCATGGCTTCGTTTCTTTCGTGTTCGTGATCGGCGCGGCCGGCAGGATGGTGCGGGCGGAGGGACTTGAACCCCCACGACTTTCGCCACGGGAACCTAAATCCCGCGTGTCTACCAATTCCACCACGCCCGCCGAGGGCCGCTCGAAATAGCTTCTCGCCCCGGTCGATGCAAGTCATCCACCGGGCGCGGCCTCATAACATCGGCTTTTGGCGATTGCACCAAGAAAATGCGCCCTCACGCCCGCACGGCACGCGGCGGAAACGCTGGGGCGCGACCGTCGGCGCCGCCGGCTCGTGCCGGTGGCCGCTTGGCAGGTGCGCCGGGCCGTGCCATGCCTCCCGCCGTCTCGCAGGCGCGGTCTTCGGACGGCCGGCCCGTCCCCGCCCCATCAGGAGCATCGATGCCGTCCACTCTCCCGCTGACACGCCGCCGTTTCGGCGCCCTCGGCCTCGGCCTGTTGGTGGCGGGCCGGGCGGCGCGGGCCGGCGACCTGCGGCTGACCGCCGCAGCCGGAGAGCGGCGCCTCGGCGGGGCGGAGGCGGCGACGTCCTTCTTTGGCTACGACGGCGCCCTGCCCGGCCCGGTGCTCCGGGC
>LNFH01000347.1 GCA_001464235.1 Rhizobiales bacterium Ga0077556
GGGCCGCCGCCGATCCGGATGCGGGGCTGGTCCCCGACGGCTTCTGGGACGAGGCCGAGGTCGTCGAGCCCGAGGGAACCGTGCAGATCACCCTGCGTCTGCCGCGACGGGTCGTCGGTCATTTCAAGGCGACCGGCAAGGGCTACCAGAGCCGGATCAGCGCCGTGCTCGCGAGCTATGTCGACGCGACCCGCAAGAGGGGCGCGGGCTGAGACCTCAGGGGGACAGCGTTGCGATCACCGGGACGTGGTCGGAGGGCCGGTCCCAGCCGCGGGCATCGCGCAGGATCTCCACCTGCCGCATGGTGGGCGCGAGGGCGGGGCTCAGCCAGACATGGTCGAGGCGGCGGCCCTTGTCGGCGGCGGCCCAGTCCGCCGAGCGATAGCTCCACCAGGTGTAGAGCTTCTGCGGCTCGGGGGTCAGCGCGCGCATCATGTCGACCCAGCCGCCGGCGGTCGCGACCTCCGTGAGCCGGCGGCGCTCCAGCGGCGTGTGCGAGACGACCTTGGCGAGCTGCTTCGAACTCCACACGTCGTGCTCGAGCGGCGCGATGTTGAGATCGCCGACGAGAACCGTCTTTTGCGAGCCATCGCCGACCCTGAGGGCGTCCCAGGCCTCCATCTCGTCGAGGAAGCCGAGCTTGTGGGCGAATTTCTCGTTGATGGCGGGATCCGGCTCGTCGCCGCCGGCGGGCACGTAGAAATTATGGATGCGCACGCCCGCGCCCGGGCCGTCGGCGAGGGTGACGGCGATGTGGCGGGCATCGTTCTTGCCGCAGAAGGCGCGGCGGTCGATGTCGGCGAGACCGTGGCGGGAGAAGACGGCGACGCCGTGATAGCCCTTCTGGCCGTTGATCGCGATGTGCTCGAAGCCCATGCGCTTGACGTCGGCGAGCGGGAACTGGCCGTCCATGCACTTGGTCTCCTGCAGGCAGAGCACGTCGGGCTGGTGCTCGGCGACGAAACGGGCGACCGTCTCGATGCGCAGGCGGACGGAATTGATGTTCCAGGTGGCGATCTTCAGCGTCATGGGTCCTCGCGCGGCGGACCATAGAAGGCGGGCGTCGCGGCGGAAAGCGGCAGCAGCCGGCTGTCCACCGCTTGCAACGGCGGCGGGAGGCGCCGGCGGCCGGTTGCCGGATGCTTGCACCTTGCCCGCGAGCGGCTTTGATGGTCCAAACCGATTCGGACGAGGACGCCTGCCTTCATGCCGACGCTGTTCCGTTTCCTGACGATCCTGATCGTGCTCGCCGGCCTCGGCTTCTCGGGCATGCTGGCGCTCGCCTATCTGGTCGAACCCGAGGCGCGCGAGATGAACGTGCAGGTGCCGCCCGCCCGCCTGCAGCCGCGCCGGTAGGAGGCGATGGCCGGCGAGATCGACCTCTTCCTCGACATGATGGCGGCGGAGCGGGGCGCTGCCCGCAACACGCTGGAAGCCTATCGCCGCGACCTCGACGACTATGCGTCCTTTCTCGCCGCCATGGGAAGCGGCCCGAAGGCGGCCACCACGGCGACGATCCGCGACTACCTCGCCGACTGCCAGGGCCGCGGCCTGAAGACCGCGTCCGTCGCCCGCCGGCTGTCGGCGGTGCGCCAGCTTCATCGTTTTCTCTATGGCGAGGGGCTGAGCGGCGAGGATCCCGCGGCGGTGCTGGAAGGGCCGAAGCGTGGGCGCCCCCTGCCGAAGACGCTCGGCCTCGCCGAGGTCGACCGCCTGCTCGCCACGGCGCGGGAGGGAGTGGACGACGCGGCGCGGCCGGTCGGCGAGCGGCTGAGGGCGGCGCGGCTCACCTGCCTCCTCGAACTCCTCTATGCGACGGGCATGCGCGTGTCGGAGCTCATCGCCCTGCCGGTCGGCGCGGCGCGGCGCGACCAGCGCTTCCTCGTGGTGCGCGGCAAGGGCAACAAGGAGCGCATCGTCCCCCTCAACGCCGCCGCCAAGGACGCCATGGCGGCCTATCTCGCCCTGCGCGAGGAGGCCGGGCTCGGGCCGTCGAAATGGCTCTTTCCCTCCTCCGGCGAGAGCGGCCATCTGACGCGCCAGCACGTGGGGCGCGAACTCAAGAGCGTGGCGGGTGCCGCCGGGCTGTCCGCGGCCAAGGTCTCGCCGCACGTGCTGCGCCACGCCTTCGCCAGCCACCTGCTGCAGAACGGGGCGGATCTGCGCGCCGTGCAACAGTTGCTCGGCCATGCCGACATTGCGACGACACAGATCTATACCCATGTGCTGGACGAGCGGCTGAAAAGCCTCGTGCGCGACCTGCACCCCCTCGGCAACGAGGATTAGGACAGGTCCGTCCTTGACTTGCCCGGTCCCGAGGGGCATGTGCTCGCGCTTCATCGGGCCCCTCGGGGGGCCGTCCCCCCGGCCCCCACGGGCCGATGCTCACAGGTTCCGGGTCGCACCTTGCCGATGCGCAGCTACCTCGATTTCGAAAAGCCGATCGCCGAACTCGAATCCAAGGTCGAGGAGCTGCGGGAGGTGGCCGCACGCGACGGCGGCGTTTCCATCACCGACGAGGTGGCCAAGCTCGAGCAGAAGGCCGGCCAGGCGCTGAAGGACCTCTACCAGTCCCTCACCCCCTGGCAGAAGACGCTGGTCGCCCGCCATCCCGGCCGCCCGCACACGCTCGACTACATCGCCAAGCTGATCGAGGACTTCACCCCGCTCGCCGGCGACCGCGTGTTCGGCGAGGACGAGGCGATCATCGGCGGCTTCGGCCGGTTCCGCGGCCAGAGCATCTGCATCATGGGCCACGAGCGCGGCGACACCACCGAGACGCGCATCCGGCACAATTTCGGCATGGCGCGCCCGGAGGGCTACCGCAAGGCGGTGCGCCTGATGGAGACCGCGCAGCGCTTCGACATTCCCGTGGTGTCGCTCGTCGATACCGCCGGCGCCTATCCCGGCATCGGCGCCGAGGAGCGCGGCCAGGCCGAGGCCATCGCCCGCTCCACCGACTGCAGCCTGGGGCTCGGCGTGCCCAACATCGCCGTCATCATCGGCGAGGGCGGCTCGGGCGGGGCCATCGCCATCGCCACCGCCAACAAGGTGATGATGCTCGAACACGCCATCTACAGCGTCATCTCGCCGGAAGGGGCCGCCTCGATCCTGTGGCGCGACACCACCAAGGCGCAGGAGGCGGCGACCAACATGAAGATCACCGCCCAGGATCTCATGCGGTTCGGCGTGATCGACCAGATCGTCCAGGAACCGGTCGGCGGCGCCCACCGCGATCCCGACCTCGCGGTGCAGCGGGTGGGCGACGCCATCGAGACGGCGCTGCAGGGCATGGCCGGACTGCCGGCCGAGGACATCCGGCGGCTCCGGCGCGACAAGTTCCTCGCCATCGGCCGGGCCGTCTGAGGCGCGTCGGCGGGGCGGTGCCATGGTTCCGCCGTCTTCCTGACCGCACCATCACCCATCTGTGACCATCCGGTGGAAATCATTAACCCTCGGTCGGATTTTCGGCGGGTTGCAGTAACCTCGGGTTGACGCTATCGGTCGTTTTCAAGGGTCCGTTAAGGATCATCAGCGCCAAGCTGACACCGTTCGTAGGGTCTTCCTCGCCCCGTTCCGGAGCAGAGCATTGCAGCAGACGGCCGGCATTCCCCAGGTGGCAATCTCGCGGTCCAACCGTCTCGGCGGCTGGCGGCTCGCGCTGTCCGCGGCGGCCTGCGCCGTTCTTCTGGCGGGCTGCCAGGGCCAGAGCCTGTCGCGCAACGATCCAAACCGCGGCAACGCGCCGCTGGCCCAGGCGGTCGTCGAGGAGCTGAACGTCAAGGGGATGACGCGCACCTCGCCGGTGCTGATGCGCATCTTCAAGGAAGAGGCCGAGCTCGAGGTCTGGAAGCGCGACGCGACCGGCCGCTACGCCCTCTTCAAGACCTATCCGATCTGCAACTATTCGGGCGATCTCGGGCCGAAGGTGCGGGAAGGCGACCGGCAGTCGCCGGAAGGGTTCTACCAGATCAACATGGGTCTGATGAATCCGCGCTCGTCCTACTATCTCGCCTTCAACATGGGCTTCCCCAACCAGTTCGACCGCTCCTACGGCCGTACCGGCTCGCACCTGATGGTGCACGGCGACTGCTCGTCGCGCGGCTGCTACGCCATGACGGACGAGGCCATCGCCGAGGTCTACGCGCTGGCACGCGAGGCGCTGCAGGCGGGCCAGGAGAGCTTCCAGGTCCAGGCCTATCCGTTCCGCATGACGCCCCGCAACATGGCGCGCCACCGCAACAACCCGCACATGGCCTTCTGGAAGAACCTGAAGGAAGGGCATGACCATTTCGAAGTGACGCGCCAGGAGCCGCAGGTCGACGTCTGCGAGCGCCGCTACGTGTTCAACGCGGTGTCGCCGCAGTCGGTGCTGGCGCAGGCAGGCGGCACGGGCGAGACCCGCGAGATGATCGCGGCGACCGATCCCTGGGCCGGCACCCGCCGCACGGGCGCCGCCCGCGGCAACGTCACCACCGCCCCGGCCCCGCGCACGCCGGTGCCGACCTCGCTCAACCAGCCCGTCACCACCATGGCGCCGGTGACCCGCGAGGCTCCGGCCACGGCCCGCTCCATCCGCACCCGCTTCACCGCCATCGGAGACGACACCTCGGCGCCGCGTCCCGCCTTCCAGGCCGCCGCGCGCTGCCCGGCCTATGTCGTGCCGCCGGCGATCCGCCAGGCGGTCGCGGCCAAGAACGCCCGCGACATGGCGCAGGTCGCGGCCCTGTCGCGCGAGATCACCGCCGCCCCGGCCCGCTCCGGCATCGACGGCGGCACGCACCGCACCTTCGCCGACCGCTTCGCCCACCGCCAGATCCGCGTCGGGTCGTCCGAGCCCAGCTTCTCGCTGGCGAGCCAGCAGAGCCAGCCGGTGACGCTGGTCTCGGCCCGCTCGCCGGCCGCGGCCGCCCCGGAAGCCGCTCCGGCCGCAGCCGCCGCCGCGGCTCCGGCGCTCGCGTCTGCAAGCTCCACGCCGGTGACGCTGGAGGCCTCCATCGCCACCACGATGATGAGCGCCCCGGTGCCGCAGCCCTCGCCGATGCGCACCACGATCGCCCAGCGCCAGAGCGGCGGCGAGGTGTCGCAGGCGCTTCCCGGCACGGCCTTCGCGCCCGTCCAGCCGGCGGCTCCTGCCGCGCAGCCGCAGGGCAACTGGCTCTCCCGCGCCGTCGGCAGGCTGGGTGTCGGCGGCAACGCCGAGCCGGCAGCCGTCCAGGAAACGGCGCCGCAGGTGGCCAACCAGGGCGCAGCCCGCAACTGATCGGTCCGACCCGGTCCGCACATCACGGAAAGCGCCCTGCGGGGCGCTTTTTGCGTCAGGCCGCCAGCGGATAGGTCTCCTCGACCAGGTAGGGCCCGCCGCCGACCGATTCCTTCGACGAGAACAGCACGAAGCTCGGCACGATGAAGGTGCGGCTCATGAAGAGGCCGCGCAGCGCCAGCCAGTCGGCCACCGACCGCGCCGTGGCGTCGCGCGACAGGCGCGCCAGGGTGATGTGCGGCACGAACTTGCGCGGCTCGGGCGAGAGGCCGACGCGGCGCATGATGCGCTCGTGTTCGGCCTGCAGCTCCATCAGCGGCTGCGTCTGGCGGACCTGGACGACGATGGAGCGGGGCCGGTCGCCGCCGAAGGCGCCGAGGCCGGTCAGCGTCACCTCGATGGAGCGCTTGCGGACGGCATAGAGGAGGTCGGCGATCTCGTTGGCGGTGCGCTCGTCCACGTCGCCGACGAAGCGCAGGGTCAGGTGGTAGTCGTCGGGCTCGATCCAGCGGGCGCTCATCAGGCCGCCGCGCAGCCTCGCCAGATCCTCGCGCAGGGCCTCGGGAACCTCGAGACCGGTGAAGATGCGGGGCATGACGACCTCCCTGCGCTGCACGCCGGCACCCTCGCGGGGCCGCTGTCTTCAACTCCCGGCCGGCCACCGGGTGTTCCCGTCGGCGGGACACCCGGCGAATCGGCCGCGAGGCCTTTCGAGTGTGACGCTCGCCGCGCCCGATGTCATGACCATGACGGCGGCGAGGTCAGGCGACCTTGAGCGCCGTCCAGTGGTCGAGGAAGGCGTCCAGCCACAGGCGCACGCCGGGATCGTGCAGGTAGCGGCCGTCGAAATGGTCCTGGCGCGGGCGGGCGTTGGGCGAGGCCATGCGCTCGTGCGCGCGGGTGGTCCAGCGGTTCATCATCCAGTGCGTCACCTCGGGGTGGAACTGGATGCCGTAGGCTGCCTTGCCGACGCGGATCGCCTGGTTGGCGAAGCAGTCACCGGTGGCGAGGAGTTCGGCGCCCGCCGGCACCTCGAAGCCCTCGCGATGCCACTGGTAGACGTGGTCGGGCCAGGGCAGTTCGCGCAGCGCCGCCTCGGTGGGATGGAGCGGATAGTAGCCGACCTCGACATGGCCCTCGGGGTGGAAGCCGACCTTGGCGCCGAGATGGCGGGCCAGCATCTGCGCGCCGAGGCAGATGCCGAGGAAGGGCAGTTCCTCCTTCAGCGCGAGGCCGATCCAGTCGGTCTCGGCCTTGACGAAGTCGTCGGGGTCGTTGGCGCTCATGGGACCGCCGAAGATGACCGCGCCGGCGAGGCCACGGGTGTCGGTCGGCAGCGGGTCGCCGAAGCGGGGGCGGCGGATGTCGAGCCGGAAGCCGCGTTCCTGCAGCAGGCGGCCGACGCGGCCGGGCGTCGAATGCTCCTGGTGCAGAACGATGAGGATGTCGCGGGGACGATCGGCCTTCGGAGACTGCCTGCGCCGCACCACCGGGATCACCGGTCCGGAAATCGTCGCGTCGGGTCGCAACAGGGGACGCACGGACATGGCGGTGAATCACCTCGGGGCCGGTTCGCTGGCCGTCAGTGTGATCAAAGAATGGGCTTGCTTAAAGATGGCTGAACAAATGGCAGATGTGCGTTGCACAACTGTCACAAGACGGCCCGTTCAGCCGGCGAGCGCCCGCGCCAGGACCGAGGCCTCCACCGGCTTCTGCAGCACGACGTCGAACAGGCCGGGCAGCATGTCGGCGGGGTCGTCCCCTGAAAGGGCCACGAGGCGCGGGTGGCGGGGATGGGACTTCATGGCGATGGCGACGGCGGCCCCGTCCATGTCCGGCATGCGCCGATCGATGACGGCGACGTCGAAATCGTTGAGGGCGGCGGCCTCGAGCGCCGCGTGACCGCCCTCGACGGAGGTCACCTGATGGCCGAGCGCGCTGGCGATCCGGGCGACGACCTCGCGCGAGAAGGCGTGGTCGTCGGCGATCAGCACCCTCAGGGAGGGTCCCCGGGCGGGTGTGGCGTCTCTTCCGGCGGGCATGGCGGGCATGCGACAGGCCTAACGCCGAATGACGAAGAAATGGTTTATTGCGCCTTCTCCGTTCAGGGAGTTCCGCATCCCCATGGTCGAGCTCCTCGGTCTCGTCGCCCCGGTCTTCGGGCTCGTCGCCCTCGGCTACGCGGCGGCGCTGGCGGGACTGATCGGCGAGCGCGCGGGCGAGGGGCTCACGTCCTATCTCTTCGTGATCGGCGCTCCGGCGCTGATGTTCAAGCTGCTCACGGCCGCGGTCTTTCCCGGTGTTTTTCCGTGGGGCTACTGGATCGCCTACTATGTCGGCATGGCCGTCGTCTGGGTGCTGGCGACGTGGCTGGCAGCCCGCCTGTTCCGTCGCAACCGCGGCGATGCCGTCATCGCCGGCCTCTCCACCGGCCAGGCCAACACCGTGCTGATCGGCATTCCGATCATCCTGAAGGCCTATGGCGAGGAGGCGGCCTTTCCCATCGCCATGCTGCTGGCGGTGAACCTGCCCATCACCATGACGCTGGCGACGCTGATGCTGGAGGGCACCCGCGCCGCCACCGGCGGCACGCTGTTCGTCAAGCTCGGACGCGGCCTTGCGACCCATCCGCTGATCCTCGCCATGGCGGCCGGGGTGGCCTTCCAGGCGATCGGCATCCGGCCGTCGGGCGTCGCGGCGACGATGCTCGACATGGTGGCGGGCACCACCATCCCGCTGTCGCTCATCGCCCTCGGCCTGTCGCTGAAGACCTACGGGCGACGCGAGGACGTGCCGGTGGCGCTGATGATCTGTTTTCTCAGGCTGATCGTGCACCCCGCGATCGCCTATGTCATCGCCCACCACGTCTTCGCCCTGCCGCCGGCCTGGACCGGCACGGTCGTGCTCTTCGCGGCCATGCCCGCGGGCATCAACGCCTACCTCTTCGCCGCGCGCTACGGCCAGGGCGTGGGCATCGCCTCCACGGCGGTGGCCCTCTCCACGCTGCTCGCCGTCGCCTCCTCCATCCTCTGGCTGCGCGTTCTCGGGATCGGCTGACACCCAGTTCATCGCCGGTTCATGCGTACCGGCGCGGAATGGGGGTAATTGCGTATGATCCCCGAATGGTGGATTGTGACGCTCACGAAGTCGTGTTCAGCTGCTCGCGGGTGCCCAAGCGTTGACATCCCCACCCGCCTCCGCAGCCGATGGTCTCGACCGCAAGGTCTTCCGTGACTTCTTCGTGCTGGCCGCGGGCTGGTGGACGGGGGCGACGGCCCGCCGCGCCTGGTTCCTGACCGCAGCCCTCGCCGCCTGCCTCATCGTCAACGTCGGCATCAACTTCGCCGTCAACACCTGGAACCGCCGGTTCTTCGACGCGCTGGAGAACACCGACACGCCCACCGTGTTCTGGGCGGTCATCGTCTTCCTCGGCCTCGTCGTCTGCGCCGCCGGCGTCGGGGTCGGCATCGTGCTGTCGCGCGAGACGCTGCAGGTGCGCTGGCGCGAATGGCTGATCGGGTCGCTCTTCGACCGCTGGATCGGCGGCCAGCGCTATTACCGCATGGGTCTGGCGCGCACCGAGCCGGCCAATCCCGAATACCGTATCGCCGACGACACGCGGCTCGCGACCGAGCCGATTGTCGACTTCGCCATCGGCCTCCTGTCCTCCATCGTCTCGGCCCTGACCTTCGTCGGCGTCCTATGGGTGGTGGGCGGCGCGCTCACCGTCCAGGTCGGCGGCACGACCCTGTGGATCCCCGGCTACATGGTGCTGGCGGCGCTGTTCTACGGCATCGCCATGTCGGCGCTGATGCTGTGGGTCGGCCGCCGCCTGCCGGGGGCCGTCGCCCGCCGCAACGAGGCGGAGGCGAGGCTGCGCTTCGAGCTGACGCGGCTGCGGGAGAATGCCGAGAGCGTCGCCCTGATCCGCGGCGAGGCGGACGAGCGGCGGGCGCTCGGCGCCACCTATCAGGACCTCGTCCAGCGCTGGCTCGGCGTGGTGCGCCGCCACGGCCACATCACCTGGCTGACCAACGGCAGCGGCGTCTTCGTGCCGGTCCTGCCGCTCTTGCTGGCGGCGCCGAAATACCTGTCGGGCGAGTTCACGCTCGGACAGGTGACGCAGCTCGCCGGCGCCTTCCTGCAGGTCCAGGTGGCCATCGCCTGGCTCGTCGACAATTTCCGCGCCCTCGCCCAGTGCTACGCCTCGATGCAGCGCGTCACGGAGCTGACCAACGCCATCGACGACATCGACGGCGATTTCGAGCGCGGCCAGGCGGGCGGGGTGGTGATCGAACCCTCGGGGACCGGCGCGGTGCGGCTCGATGACCTCACCATTTCCGATCGCTCCGGCCGGGCGCTGATCGACCACGCCCATGCGCGCATCGAGCCCGGCGAGAAGGTCATGGTCTCGGGCGAGAGCGGCACCGGAAAATCCACCCTCGTGCGCGCCCTCGCCGGACTCTGGCCGTGGGGGAGCGGGGCCATCGCCCTGCCCGCGGGCGGCACCATCGCCTTCGTGCCCGAGCGGGCCTATCTGCCGGCGGGGACGCTTCGCGGGGCGCTGCTCTATCCCGCGCAGACCCTCGCCGTCGACGATGCGATCCTGAGCGAGGCGCTGACCGAGGCCGGCCTCGGCTATCTCTCCCAGCGCCTCGACGAGGTCGACCGCTGGGACCAGACCCTCTCCAACGGCGAGCGCCAGCGCCTCGCCATCGCCCGCCTGCTCGTCCAGCGGCCGGACCTCGTCATCCTCGATGGCGCCACCAGCGCCCTCGACGAGGGCGGCGAAGCGCGGCTGATGGCGACCCTCGTCGCCGCCCTCGAGGGCTCGACGCTGATCAGCGTCGGCCTCAGGCCCGGCCTCGAGGCGCTGCACGACCGCAAGCTGCTGCTCTCGCGCGGCGAGCGCGGCGCCCGCCTCACCTCGGTGGCGCTGCGGCCGATGGCGGCGGCGCTCACCACATCCTGATCCAGGCCGCACGCGGCCGATTCACAAGGACCTACAGCCATGTCTCTCCACATCTGGGACCACTTCTGGGACCTCCGGGTCAAGGAATGCCCCTGCGACGTCCATTTCTGCGACTGGCTCGACGAGAACGAGGTGTCGGAGAAGGCGATCTTCCATTTCGGCACCGGCGGCCACCACATCCTCGGCCTGCACAACGTCGAGAAGGACCGCAAGAACGTCATCCTCGGCATCACGGCCTCGCCCGGCGAGATCCGCACCTACGAGACCATGATCGTCGAGAACCCGGAGCTCGGCTGGGGCTACAAGGCCCTGTTCGGCGACATCTACCAGCTCGACGCGCGGCTGCTGCCGATGTTCGACGTGGTCACCCTGTTCCATGTCGGCGAGTTCCGCACCGAGGCCAACGACGCCTATGGCGGCCTGACCGACTACGCGATGGTGAAGCTCCTGGTCGGCCAGACGAAGCCCGGCGGCACGGTCGCCTTCTATGCCGGCTCCTACGCCTACGACATCGCCAAGGTGCAGCACGACAAGATGGTCGAGGAGGGCCTGCTGACGCCGAAGGGGCAGTACAAGACCCTGCCGCTGTTCGAGCGGACGGCGAAGCCGGTCTGATCCACCGCACGGTGGGTTGCCATTCCGACCGCTCCGGCCGATCATGAAACGACCGTGACACGAGCCGGAGCGCCGGTAGGAGCCTCATGTCCGACATGGATTCGCGCAGCCCCGGCACCGTCATTCCCCTGAATGCCGGTGCCTCCCCCCCGCGGGTCTCCTTCGATCGGCGCGAGTTGCAGGCCATCCTCCAACTCTACGGCCGCATGGTCGCGGCGGGGGAATGGCGCGACTACGCCATCGACTTCCTGAAGGGCAAGGCGGTGTTCGCCATCTTCCGCCGGGCCTCGGAAATGCCGCTCTACCGGGTGGAGAAGAACCCCGACGCCAAACAGGGACCCTATGCCGTCATCAACACGGCGGGCCTCGTGCTGAAGCGCGGTCACGACCTGCGGCGCGTCCTCGCCGTCCTCGAAAAGCCGCTGCAGGTCGTCCAGTAGGCCGGCGCCCTCACTTTCCGCATGTCCCTCGTCGCAGGCATGGAATGCGCGCGCGTCCTTGACGACGCGCGCGACTGCCCTATCATTCATGAAAATGCATTTCATTGTATGAAATAAGGGGCCGGGGTATCACCCGCCGGCCCCGAGCCCGAGGATGTCCGCCCGCCATGACGAGCTTCCAGCCCCTTCCCCACGCGACCATCCCGGCCGAGGACGAGGCGCTGCGCGGGGAGGTCAAGGCCTTCCTGGCGGAGACGCTCGCCGGCATGCCGCCGGAGAAGCGGGCGCGGTCGTGGATGGGGTCCGACCCTGCCTTCAGCCGGGCGCTGGGCCGGCGCGGCTGGCTCGGCCTCAGCCTGCCGAAGCGCTACGGCGGCGCGGAGCGCGGCTTCTTCGCCCGCTTCGTCATCGCCGAGGAGCTGCTGGCGGCGGGCGCGCCGGTGGCGGCGCACTGGATCACCGACCGTCAGTCCGGTCCCCTCATCCTGCGCTACGGCACCGAGGCGCAGCGGGCCTTCTACCTGCCGAAGATCTCGGCCGGCGAGATCTTCTTCTGCATCGGCATGAGCGAGCCCAATTCCGGCTCCGACCTCGCCAGCGTGCGCACCCGCGCCGAACCGCTGGCAGGCGGCGGCTATCGCCTCAACGGGCGGAAGATCTGGACCAGCAACGCGGCCATCTGCCACTACATGATCGCGCTGGTACGCACCTCCGGCACGACCGAGGACCGCCACAAGGGCCTGTCGCAGGTCATCGTCGACCTGAAGCAGCCGGGCATCAGCATCCGCCCGATCCGCGACCTCTCGGGCGACGCCCATTTCGCCGAGGTGACCTTCGATGACGTCATCCTGCCGCCCGACGCGCTCATCGGCGAGGAGGGCGCGGGGTGGGAACAGGTCAATGCCGAGCTCGCCTTCGAGCGCTCGGGGCCGGAGCGGATCCTCTCCTCCATGGTGCTGGTCGACACCTGGCTCGCCTGGCTGAAGAGCCTGCCGTCGCCGAGCAGCGACGACAGGGTTCTGGTCGGCCGGCTGGCCGCCCATCTCGCCGCCCTGCGGGCCCTGTCGATCGGCGTCACGGCGCGCCTCGTCGCCGGCGACAGCCCGGTGGTGCACGCCGCCCTCGTCAAGGATCTCGGTACCACCTACGAGCAGATGATCCCCCGGGCGATCTCCGCGGCGATCGCCGCCGATCCCGGCGCGAACCCGCCCGACGCCCTCATGCGCACGCTCGCCTACACGGTGAGCATGGCGCCCTCCTTCTCCCTGCGCGGCGGCACGCGCGAGATCCTGCGCGGCATGATCGCCCGCGGCATCGGCCTCAGGTAGAGCCCATCCATGACCGATACCCTCATTGCAGACACCGCCGACCGCCTGATGGCGGAGGTCGTGACCCCCGCCGCCGTACGCGGCCTGACGGACCGGGCCGCCGCCGCGCCGGTGTGGAGCCGTCTCGCCGAGTCGGGCTTCCTCGACGCGCTGGTGGCCGAAGCGCACGGCGGTGCGGGCCTCTCCGCCGCCGAGACGCTTCCCATCCTGCTGGCGGCCGGCCGTCATGCCCTGCCGCTGCCCCTCGCCGCGACCATGGCGGGCCGGGCGGCGATCGCTGCTGCGGGCGAGGCGGTGCCGGAAGGGATGATTGCGCTGGCGGCCTCGGCGCGCTCGGAGGCGGGCGACCTCGTCGCGCAGGTGCCGGCGGGCGAGTTCGCCGACGCGGTCCTGGTGCCGTCCGAGGGCGGCGCGATGCTTCTCGCGGCCGGCATGGCGAGCCTCGAGCCGACGGGAGAGGGCACGGTCTGCCGCATGCGCTGGCGCGGCGCCAACGGCCCCGCGATCCCCGGCTTCGACCCGCTGCGCGCCGGCGCGCGGATCGAGGCGGCGGAGATGGCGGGGGCGATGGAGGCGATGTTCGCCACCACGCTGCGCTACGCCAACGACAGGTCGCAGTTCGGCAAGCCCATCGGCAAGTTCCAGGCGGTGCAGCAGCAGCTCGCGGTGATGACCGAGCTCGTCCACGGGGCGCGCGCCGCCGCCGATCTCGCCGCCCTCGCGCCCGACGCGATGGAGGCGGTGGCGACCGCGAAGATCACCATCGGCGAGGCGGCGGCCGAGGTCGTGGCCATTGCCCATGCGGTCCACGGCGCCATCGGCATGACCGAGGAGCTCGACCTCCATCTCTTGTCCGACAAGCTCCGGCGCGGCCGGCTGCGCTACGGATCCGAGCGTTACTGGGCCGACCGGCTGGGCGCCGCGGTGTTCACCGCGCCCGACGCGACCCTTCTCGACTTCGTTCGGGGGCGGATGTTTTCCTGAATCATTCCAGACTGTTGTCGCCGCATCGCGGCCGCGTGCGAATGTGACCGCCCTGCGGCGAAACTATGTTGACACCGATAGTCAACATATCTAGTGACGCTCCCGGCCCCTCCGCTCGCGGTGCGTGGCCGTCGTGCCAGCCAGCTGAACGCCTTCGTCTCACGCCAGCCAGCCATCCTTCAGGTCGGTTTGGGGTGTGGGCTCATGTCTCGCAGGATGTTGGCGCCGTTCGGCGCATCGGTTTCGCTCGTCGCCATGCTGGCGGCGGTTCCAGCGGCGGGGCAGCAGGCGGCAGGCGGCGACGAGATCACCGTCACCGCCACCCGCGAGGAGCGCCAGCGCCTCGACGTGCCGGCCACGGTCGACGTCATCTCCCGCCGCCAGATGGAGGAGCGCCAGGTCCGCGACATCCAGGACGTGGTGCGCTACACGCCCGGCGTCTCGGTGGAGCGCGTCACCTCCTCCACCGACCCGTGGAAGAACCTCGGCGGCTTCACTCGCCGTCACCGTGGACGGTGCCCGCCTCATCGAGCGCATCACCGACGGCACGCGCGACCTCATCGACCTCCCCTACATGAAGTCGGTGGAGATCATGCGCGGGCCCGCCTCGGTGCTCTGGGGCGCCGACGCGCTGGGCGGCCTCGTCGCCTTCCGGACCCTCGACCCGCAGGACCTCATCCGCGGCAATCCGCGGGGCTGGGGCGCAAGGCTCACCACCAGCTTCGACAGTTTCGACCGCTCCATCGCCAAGACCGGGACCGCCGGCTTCCAAATCACGCCGGTGCTGCAGGCCCTCGTCTCGCTCAGCCATACGACCTCGCTGCAGCCGACCTATTCCACCGCTCGCGCCGACGGCGGCATCTGGGGCTGCCCGGCGATCCGGTCCATCCCGTGCAACATCACCGATCCCTTCCGCTCCCATCGCTGGAACGGCTTCGGCAAGCTGGTCTGGAACCCGGTCGACGACCACGAATTCCGCCTCGCCTACGAGAACTACGCCAAGACGACGATCACCAACCAGATGTGGGATTTCGGCCAGACCTCGTCCGGCTGGGTGAACGGCAACTACCCCCGCCTGCAGCAGCTCGAGCGCCAGCGACTGACCTTCTCGCACGCCTGGACGCCGGGCTGGGGCTGGATCGACGCTGTCAGGTGGAACCTCACCTGGTCGCCGCAGCGGCGTGATCTCGACAGCACGCGCACCCAGACGGGCGCGGCGGGCACCGCCAATGCCGGGCAGACGCGCACCGTCCGCGACATCCTCAACTATTCCGAGACCTTCTATCAGGGCGACGTGCAGTTGACCTCGCGCTTCGACCTCGGCCCGTCGGTCCATACGCTGACCTACGGCTTCCAGGGCGACGTCGCCCGCACGGACTATTACCGTCAGAGCACGACGACGAACCTGACGACGGGGGTGAGCACCACCACCATCGCCGGCGGCTTCAACTTCGCCAATGCCACCACCGTACGCGCCGACGGTTACCTGCAGGACGAGATCAGGCTGCTCGACGGGCGCTGGACCGTGACCCCGGGCGGGCGTCTCGCCACCTACCGCATCACCCCGAGCCTCGGCGCCGGCTACGTGGTGACGCCCGGCGCCGAGCCGCGCGAACTGACCTCGACGCGGTTCATTCCGCAGGTCGGCACCATCTTCAAGCTGACGGACGTCTATTCCGTCTATGCCCGCTACGCCGAGGGCTTCAAGATGCCGACGGCGCAGCAGCTCTACATGTCGCTGCCGGGCACCTCGTTCAATCTCGTTCCCAACCCGAACCTGAAGCCCGAGAGTTCGCGCACCTGGGAGGCCGGCTTCCGCGGCCGCTTCGAGCGCGGCTGGTTCTCCCTCGGCGTGTTCCACTCCACCTACAAGGACTTCATCGTCAGCCTGCAGAACGTCGCCGGCACGGTCGACTACACCTCGCTCAACCTGTCGTCCGTGGTGCTCTGGGGCATCGAGGGATCGGCCGAATATCGCCTGCATGACGACCTGATCCTGAATGCCGGCTTCTCCTACCAGTTCGGCAACCAGCGGGCGACGCCGACCTCCGCCGTCACCGCCTTCGACGCCGCGAGCCCGTTCAACGGCATGGTGGGCCTGCGCTGGTTCAAGCGCGAGTGGAACCTCGACGGCGAGGTCATCGCCCGTTTCTCCGCCCCGGTCGAACGCGCCAGCGCCACGACGGTCTACAGGCCCGGCGGCTGGTTCACCCTCGACACCTTCGTCAACTGGAAGCCGCGCGAGAACGTGACGGTGCGGGCGGGCGTGCAGAACATCTTCGACGCCCGCTACTTCCAGAACCTCGGGACGGGGACGACCTATTCCATCGTGCCGACGACCGCGACGGCCCAGCAGAATCCGCTGGAGCTGCAGGTCGCCCCCGGCCGCACCTTCAAGACCACCCTCACCGTCGACTTCTGACGCGCCTTCGCCCCCGTCGGTGCCCCGGCGGGTTGCAGCCGGCGGCCGGTCGCCCTTCCAGGACCGGCCGCCACCCGCCTTCCATCGGACCTCCAGGGACTTCCGCCATGACCACCACCAGACCGATCCGCGAGCGCCTCGCCTGTTCCGTGCTCGAGGCCGCGCAGGCGACCCGCGCCATGGGCCGCGTCATGCTCTCGGCCGCCGCCAACGGGGCGACGCACGAGCGCATCGGACCGGTGGGCGAGGTGCTGCTGGAGGACGGCCATGTGCGGCTCGCCGGCGGCGCCCACGACGCCAGCATCGACCTCGCCGTCGTCACCGCCGTCGTCGCCGACCGTTCGGGGCGCATGAAGGACCGGGTTCTGCCGCGCATCGAGTTCCAGAGCGCGGCGGGCGAGACGCTGTTCTCGATGATCGCGCTCGACGGCATCGAGCCCTTCGACAGCGCCGTCTCCAGCCTCGCCACCGGCGGCACCTTGCCGGAGAAGGAGCGCCCGGCACCGACGGGCGACGCGCCCGCCGAGGTCACCGAGACCGATCCGGGCGCGGTGCCGCTGCATGCGGCGCGGGCGAGCGGCGAGGCGATCGGCGTCGTCTTCTCCGCCCCCGGCCTCGTGCAGCGCTGGACGGGGACGGTCGCCGACATCAAGCCGGCCATGGGCTTCATCAACATCATCCAGCCGGACTTCCACCTGCACCTGAAGGCCGAGGCGGTGAGCCGCTGGGCCCGCGCCGAGGCGGACGGGGCGGCGCGGCTCGAGGCCTTCGACGCCGGCGGCATGCCGCTGGGCCTGACCCTGTCCGGGCCGGCCTCGGTCCTCTGATCGGGCGGGCCGGACGGTGGTCACCAGCCTCGCGCCCATCTGGCGGCTCACCGTCCTCTGCGCCTGGCGCCCGGGCGGGCGGTTCGGCATCGTGCTCTTCGCCACCATCTTCGCCCTCGGCCTCGTCGGCGTGCACGTGACGGTCCGGCTGATCCGCTGGGCCAACGACTTCTACACGGCGCTGCAGAAGCTCGACGTGCCGGCGGCGACGCAGCAGATCGGCGTCTTCTTCGCGCTGGTGGCGGTCAGCGCGGCGCTCAATCTCTCGGCCGCCTGGCTGCGCAAGCTCCTGCAGATCCGCTGGCGGCAGGGGCTGACCGACGCCGCCCTCGACGCCTGGCTGAAGGGCAAGGCCTACTGGCACCTGCGCGACCGGCAGGAAGACGGGCTCGACAATCCCGACCAGCGCATCGCCGACGACTGCCGCATCTTCGTCTACCGGCTGACGACCGAGTGGCTGGAGCTGATGACCAACCTCGTCGCGCTCGTCTCCTACGTCGCCATCCTCTGGTCGCTCTCCACCTTTCCGCTGGCCTTCAGCCTGTTCGGCATGGAGATGTCCATCCCGCGCTACATGGTCTGGGCGGCGCCGCTCTACGTGGCGATCTCCAGCGGCGTCACCCACTGGCTCGGCAAGCCGCTCATCCCGCTGACCATCGAACAGCAGAAGACCGAGGCGGATTTCCGCTTCGCGCTGGCGCGCCTGCGCGAGAACGGCGAGCAGGTTGCCTTCGCGCGCGGGGAGCCGGCGGAGCGGCGGCTCTTCGATATGCGCTTCGCCGCGGTCGCGGCCAACTGGCGCCGGCTGATGAACCGCGAGCTGGTGCTCGGCCTCTTCACCCGGCCCTACATGCAGACGGTGCTGCGCATCCCGCTCTTCCTCGCGCTGCCGGCCTTCCTCGCGGGGCGGCTGACCTTCGGCGGCCTGATGCAGATCGCCTCGGCCTTCCAGAACGTGGTGACGACGCTCTCCTGGTTCATCTTCTCCTACCGCGACCTCGCCGAGCTCGTGGCCACCGCCCGTCGCCTCGACGCCTTCCTGGCCGATTGCGGCGCGGCCGGGCAAGGGACCGGCGGCCCCGCCCGCACGCAGGATGCGGGAGGGCGGATCGTCGTGCGCGACCTCACCCTGCATGCGCCGGACGGCCGGGCGATCGTCGCGATCGATCACCTGGCGGTGGCGCCGGGCGAGGTGGTCTGGCTGCACGGCCCCTCCGGTCGGGGCAAGACGACCCTCGCCCGCACGCTCGCCGCGCTATGGGTGCACGGCGAGGGCGACGTCGCCCTGCCGGTCGGGCCGGGCCTGTTCCTTGCGCAGCAGAGCTACCTGCCGCTCGGCAGCCTCGCCGATGCCGTCGCCTATCCCGCCCACCGCGACGACGTCGGCGATGTGGCCATCCTGTCGGCGCTGGAGGCGGTCGGCCTCGACCGTCTCGCCACCCCCGCCGCCCTCGACGGTGCCGTCGCGGCGGCCGGGCTCTCGGGCGGCGAGCGCCAGCGGCTGATGGTCGCCCGGCTCATGGTCCACCGTCCGGCCTGGGCGGTTCTGGACGAGCCGACCAGCGCACTCGACGGAGAGGCGGAGGCGGCCGTGTTCGCCGTCCTCCGCGCGGCGCTGCCGCAGACCGCCCTGCTCGTCATCGCGCATCGCGAGCCGCAGGGACTGGGTCCCTTGCGGCGGGTTGATATCGACGATGCCGGCGCGGGCCGCTCGCCGGCGGATCTCGTCAGCGCGGCGTGAAGGCGAGGCCCATCCGGGCCGTCGCGCCGGCGCCGGGGGCGAGGAGCCGCATGGAGGGCTTGTCGCGGAGCTCGCCGGAAAAGCCGACGGGATCGCCGTGGCCGGTCCAGGCCTCGAGGCAGACGAAGGGCGCGCCGGGCTTCGACCAGAGCGCGAGATGGGGAAAGCCGTCAAGCGCCATGGTGAGCCGCGCCTCGTCCGGCGCCTCCAGGCTCCAGGACGTGCTGCGCGCATCCAGGAAGCAGAGCGCTTCCGCCGCGAAGACCGCGTCGGTGAGGACGAGGCGCCTGCCGTCGAGCGGCACGGACCGACGATCATCGGAAAAGAGGCCTCCGGGTGCGATCACCGGCACCGAAGGCTCCTCCGGTTCGGCGAAGACCACGGCATGGCCGTCGCGCCGGTCTCCGCTGAGCGGCCAGCAGAAGCCGGGATGGAGCCCCAGCGCATAGGGCATCGGCCGGTCGCCCTCGTTGGTCACGGTGACGGCGGTATCGAGGCCGGTGTCGGTCAGCGCATGGGTAACGGTGAGGCGGAAGGCGAAAGGGTAGAGGGCGGAGGTGCCGGCGTCGGCGCTGAGCTCCAGCGTGCAGGCCGCTCCGTCCCCGGCCACTTGCCGAAAGCGGCTAGCGGCGGCAAAGCCATGCACGCCCATGGGGCGCGACACCCCGTCGATGCGGATCATGCCGTCCCGTGCCCAGCCGACGATGGGAAAGAGCACCGGCGCGCTGCCGCTCCACCAGGCGGCATCGCCCGGCCAGAGAAGCTCATGGCCGTCGACCGACCAGGCCTTCAGCTCGGCGCCGGTGGGGGAGACGGTGGCGCGCTGGCCGCCGCGGGCGAGGGTGATCATCGGGCCTGGTGGTCCTGGAGATGGAAGGGGAGGTTGCGCACCTCGGTCCAGGGGATGTCGAAGCGCGTCTGGAACTTCAGGCGGAAGGTCATGCGGCTCATCAGCCAGCCTTCGTCGGTGCGGACATAGTCGTCGTCCTCGATGCCGGACATCCAGCAGGGCGTGTCGCCTTCGGTCAGCGTGCAGGCCTGCCAGAGCATCCAGCGGGCGGTGGCGCGGTCGCCGTCGACGTCGATCCTGGGATTCAGGAAATAGTGCATGGCGAAGCTCCAGCCGCCCTTGCGGACGAAGCCGAAGATGGCCTCGCGGCCCCGGTAGGTGCCGAAATGCTCGCCGCCGTCCCAGACGGCGTCCTCGGTGAAGAGCCCGGCCTGCAGCCGGCCGATGCGGTCGAGGTCCTCCTGCGGCTTGCGCCGGTGGTCGTCGGTGTATTTCTCGTCGGCATATTCGGCGTAGCGCGCCTTGAGGTGGCGGATCGCCTCGATGTCCTCGAGGCGCCGGATGCGGCTGTCGAGATCGCTCATGGGGGTCTCCTCGCGGTCGCGGCAGCTTAGGCCGGCGCGGGGGCGCGCGGCCATGCCGCGCAGGGCAGGGCGGCTCAGCCCACGGCGAGCAGCGCGGCGAGACGGCGCCAGGCCGCCTCGTCGCCGGGCAGCCCGAAGCGCAGGAGATGCGGCCTCCCCGCGAAGCGGCGGACATAGATGCCGGCCGCGCCGAGGCGGGAGAACCAGGCGGGCGCCTCGTTGGTCTCGACCAGCCGGTAGAGCGCCGTGCCGCCGACGATCGTGCCGATGCGCGCCAGCATGGCGTCGAGGCGGGCGGCGTCGGCGGCGCGGTCCCGCGACGCTGCGGCCAGCCATGCGTCGTCGGCGAGGGCCTTCGTCCCTACGGTGAGGGCGGGGCCTGCCACCGGCCAGCGGCCGAGAGCCGAGGCCAGCCTGCCGGTCAGCGCCTTCTCGCCCACCGCGAAGCCGAGCCTCAAGCCCGCGAGGCCGTAGGTCTTGCCGAAGGAGCGCAGCACCAGGGTTGCGGGCGGCAGGGTGGGAATGACGCTGACATCGGGCGTGAAGTCGGCGAAGGCCTCGTCCACCACCAGCAATCTCGCGCGTCCGGCGAGGGCGGCGAGGTCCTCCGGCGGCAGGATGCGGCCGTCGGGATTGTTGGGATTGACCAGAACGAAGACGTCGGCGCCTTGAGCCTCCGCCGTCGTGGCCACGTCACGGACCGCATGGCCGGCCCGCGCCCAGGCGGCGGCATGTTCGCCATAGGTCGGCCCGAGCACGGCGGTGGTGCCGGGGGGCATCAGGCGGGGCACGAGATCGATGAGGATCTGGGTCCCCGGCGCGGCGACGATGCCGGCCGATTCGGGGACGCTATAGGCATCGCGGGCGGTCGCCAGCAGGGCTTCCTCGGCCGCCGCGGCGGGCAGGCGCTGCCAGAGGGTGGCAGGCAGGCCCGGAAGCGGGTAGGGAACCGGATTGATCCCGGTCGAGAGGTCGATGAAGGGTTCGGGCGCGCCTGGAAACAGGCGCCGGGCCTCGCCGAGATCGCCGCCGTGCCACAGGGATTCCGGCTCGTTCATGTCGCCCGTCTCGCCTCTCGCCGTCCTCGCCCTCGCCCTCGTCGTCGAGGCCGCCGCCGGTTATCCGCAGGGTCTGTTCCGCCTCGTCGGGCATCCCGTCACCTGGATCGGCCGCCTTATAGGCGCACTCGACCGGGGGATGAACAGGGAGGATCGGCCGGCCCCGGCGCGCCGCCGCGCCGGCGTGGCGGCGCTGGTCATCCTGCTGGCGGTGACGGGCGGCGCGGCGCTGCTGGTGGAGGGACTGCTAGCGCCGCTCGGCCTGATCGGCGGCCTTCTCGTCGCGGTCCTCGCCTCGACCCTCCTCGCCCAGCGCAGCCTCCACGACCACGTGGCGGCGGTGGCGACGGCCCTCGAGACGGGCGGCCTGGAGGCGGGGCGGCGCGCCGTGTCGATGATCGTCGGGCGCGATCCCGACCGGCTGGACGAAGCCGGCGTGTCGCGCGCCGCCATCGAGAGCCTCGCCGAGAACTTCTCCGACGGCGTGACGGCGCCGGCCTTCTGGCTCGGCCTGCTGGGGCTTCCCGGCATCGTCCTCTACAAGGCGGTCAACACCGCCGACTCCATGATCGGCCACCGCACCCCGCGCCACGAGGCCTTCGGCTGGGCGGCGGCGCGGCTCGACGACCTCGTCAACCTGCCGGCCTCGCGCCTCACCGCCGCGTTGATCGTCGCCGCGGCCGCGCTGGACGGGCCGGAGCCGGCGCGCCGGGCCCTTCGCTGCGTCGGCCGCGACGCGCGCCGCCACCGCTCCCCCAATGCCGGCTGGCCGGAGGCGGCCATGGCGGGTGCGCTCGGCCTGAGGCTCGCGGGTCCGCGCGTCTACGGGACGGTGCTGGTGGCGGACGCCTTCATGGGCGAGGGGCGGACCGAGGCCCATGCCGGCGACATCCGCGCGGCGCTGCGGCTCTACCGCCGGGCGCTGGCCATCGGCTGGGGGCTCGTCGGGGCGCTGGCGCTCGCCGTGCTCAGCCTGTGATGGGGGCCGCCAGCTCCCACAGGCGGTCGACGTCGAGGTGCCGCTCCAGATGGGCGGCGAGGCCGTCGAGGACGCGCTCCACCATGGCCTCGTAGGCGAGGTCCGAGGGCGTGCCGCCGAGCCCTTCGATGAAGGCGCGGCGCATCCCGTCCTCCGCGAACAGGCCGTGGACATAGGTGCCGGCGATGCGGCCGTCGGGCGAGACGGCGCCGTCGGTCCGGTCACCTGCCAAGGCGGCGAAGGGACGCGCCGTCGCCGGACCCCGCGTCACCCCGACATGCATCTCGTAGCCGGCGAAGGAAATTCTCGCCGCCGTGCCGGTGACCGGCACGAGGCTCTTGTCGGCGGTCAGCACGGTCTCGACGTCGAGGAGCCCGAGACCGGGCACGGTGCGCGGCTCGCCCTCGATGCCCTCGGGGTCGGCGATGGTCCGGCCGAGCATCTGGTAGCCGCCGCAGATGCCGAGCACCCGGCCGCCGCGGCGCACATGGGCGGCGATGTCGATGTCCCAGCCCTGGACCCTGAGGAAGGCGAGATCGTCGATGGTCGCCTTGGAACCGGGGAGGAGGATGAGGGTCGCCCCCGCCGGCAGGGGTGCGCCGGCCTCCACCAGCCTGACCTCGACGCCCGGCTCAGCCTTCAGCGGGTCGAGGTCGTCGAAATTGGCGATGCGCGGCATGACCGGTACGGCGACGACGGGGCGCCCGGCCTCTCCCTGCCCGAGGCCCGCCCTCAGGCCCATGATGTCCTCGGCGGGCAGGCGGGCGGCCTCGGGGAAGTGGGGCACGAGCCCGATCGGCGTCCAGCCGGTGCGCTGGGCGATGGCCGTCATGCCCTCGGCGAAGAGGGTGGGATCGCCGCGGAAGCGGTTGACGATGAAGCCACGGATCATGGCGGCATCGGCCGGGTCGATCACGGCCTTGGTGCCGACGAGGCTGGCGATGACGCCGCCGCGTTCGATGTCGCCGACGAGGACCACGGGCGTGCCGGTGGCGCGGGCGAAGCCCATGTTGGCTATGTCGCCGGCCCGCAGGTTGATCTCCGAGGCGGAGCCCGCGCCCTCCACCAGCACGAGGTCCGCCTCCCGCGACAGGCGACCGAAGGAGTCGAGCACCGCCTCCATCAGCCGCGGCTTCCAGTCCTGGAAGGCGCGGGCCCCCGCATTGCCGATCCGCCGGCCCTGGACGACGACCTGCGCGCCCGTCTCGCTCTGCGGCTTGAGGAGCACCGGGTTCATGTGGACCGAGGGGGCGACGAAGGCGGCGCGGGCCTGCAGTGCCTGGGCGCGGCCGATTTCGCCGCCGTCGGCGGTGACCGCGGCATTGTTGGACATGTTCTGCGGCTTGAAGGGGCGAACCGTCAGGCCGCGCCGCGCGAAGAGCCGGGCGAGGCCCGCCACCAGCAGCGACTTGCCGACGTCCGAGCCCGTGCCCTGGATCATCAGGGCGCGCGTCAAAACTCGATGCCCTTCTGCGCCTTCACGCCGGCGGCGAAATGGTGCTTCACCTGCCCCATTTCGGTGACGAGGTCGGCGGCGGCGATCATCTCGGGCTTGGCGTTGCGGCCGGTGACGACGACGTGCAGGCCCTCGCGCCGGCCGGCCAGCGTGGCGACGACCTCGTCCAGCGGCAGATAATCATAGCGCAGGGCGATGTTGAGCTCGTCCAGTACGACGAGGCCGATGGTGGGATCGGCCATCAGCTCGCGCGCCTTGTCGAAGGCGCGGGTCGCGGCGGCGATGTCGCGGGCCTTGTCCTGGGTCTCCCAGGTGAAGCCCTCGCCCATGGTATGCCAGGCGACGCGGTCGCCGAAGGCCTCCAGCGCCCGGCGCTCGCCGGTGTCCCAGGCGCCCTTGATGAACTGCACCACGCCGACGCGCCAGCCGTGGCCGAGGGCGCGCAGGGCGAGGCCGAAGGCGGCGGTCGACTTGCCCTTGCCGGGGCCGGTGTTGACGATGAGCAGGCCCTTCTCGATGGTCTTGGAGGCCACCTCGGCGTCCTGCACCGTCTTGCGCTTCTCCATCTTGGCGCGATGGCGGGCGGCCTCGTCCGTGTCGGTCGTCATCGCGTCCTCATTTCACCTGCATGGGCAGGCCGGCGACCATGAAGACCACGCGGTCGGCCGCGGCCGCAAGGTCCTGGTGCAGCCGGCCCGCGGCGTCGCGGAAGCGGCGGGCCAGCGCGTTGTCCGGCACAATGCCGAGGCCGACCTCGTTGCCGACCAGCACCAGCGGCCCCGGCGCCTCCCGGCAGACTGCGGTCAGCCGCTCCGATTCGGCGCCGACATCGCGGTCGGCGAGCATGACGTTGGTGAGCCAGAGGGTCAGGCAGTCGACGAGAACGGCTCCGCCCGGGGGGGCGGCGGAGATCGCGGCCGCGAGGTCGAGGGGGGCGTCCACGGTGCGCCAGCCGGTGCCACGCCTGTCGCGATGGAGGGCGATGCGCTCGCGCATCTCCGCGTCGAAGGCCTGGGCCGTGGCGATGTAGGTCCAGGGGGCCGGCGTCGCCTCGACCAGCCGTTCGGCATGACGGCTCTTGCCGGAACGGGCGCCGCCGAGGACCAGAGTCAGGGGGGGAATCGTCATGGCCGGGGTATCGCCCAGCCCGGCGCTGCTTGCAAACCGGCTGCGCGGCGGGACACGTCCCGCGCGTATCCGGACGGATTGCAAATGGCCCGGCGTTCCGATAGTCCTATGGGGGTGACGGTGCCTCCCCCGGGAGGTGAAAAGGGAACGCGGTGCAACGCCGCGGCTGCCCCCGCAACTGTAAGCGGCGATCCCTGCGCCGGGTGCCACTGGACCTCGCGGTCCGGGAAGGCGGTGCAGGGTTGGAGCCGTGAGCCAGGAGACCTGCCGTCACCCGTGCTTCTCATAGGCCCAACGGACGGGGTGTTCCGCTGGCGGCTGTGTCCGGACGTCTTTCGCGTCCGGCTCCGTCTGTGGGAGCTTTGCCGGATGCGTCCGGCCGCCTGACGGAGACTGCCGCGATGTCGACCATCGTTCGTACCGCCCTGACCACCGCCCTCGCAGGGCTCGCCGCGACGGGCCCGGCGCTGGCCCACCACCCGATGGGCGGCGCGACGCCGACCACGTTCCTGCAGGGCCTGCTCTCCGGCTTCGGCCATCCCGTCCTCGGCCTCGACCATCTCGCCGCACTCGTTGTCGTCGGCCTTCTCGCCTCCCGCGCCGGGCGCGGCTGGTTCGCGCTCCCGGCGCTGTGGATCGGCGCCATGGGC